>DASSYJ010000093.1:0-59297 GCA_035703305.1 Ornithinibacter sp.
GGAGCCCGACTTACCCTGACCCCCGTGGACGGAGGACGCGATGGCCTCCACGACCAAGCACCTGCTCGTCCCCGTCATCGACGCCGCTGTCGTGCGCGCAGGGTCGACGCGGACCGCCCGGCGCGACGTCGCCGACGGCCACCTCGCCGCGGTCCAGCTCGGCCGGAAGACCCTGCGATCAAGGTCGAGTCAATCGAGCGGTTCGTCGACGCCACACCGGTCGATGGGTGGCGTCGGGAAGCCGCGTGATCGGCCAGCGAACGATGCATAGCCGCTGCAGGCGACAAGGAAGGGCCCCCGATCCCGCGTATCCGCAGGTCAGGGGCCCTTCTCGATGCTCCCCCGGTTGGACTCGAACCAACAACCCTTCGGTTAACAGCCGAATGCTCTGCCAGTTGAGCTACAGGGGAAAGGCCGCCGCGGGGTCGCCGCAGCAGCGCCCGGCAACGATAGCAAAGGCCCGGGCCCCCGACGAAAACGGCCCGACGTCAGGTCAGGCCCACCTGCTCGCGGACCCGCGCGAGGCCCTCGCGGAGCTGGTCGGCCACCCCGGGATCGGTGCTTCGCACCCCGCGCCCGAGCACCGCCTGGCTGAGCAGGGCGCCCGTCGCGAGGTCCTTGCGGACGACGACGCGGGCGGTCCGGTGCTGCCCGAGGTCGAGCGCCTCGGCGAGGACGACGGAGGCCTGCACCCGCTCGCGCAGGGTCTCCGGCAGCATCCCGGGCTCGTCGAGGACGAACCGCGCGGGCCGCTCGCCGTCGACCCAGGTGACCCGGAGGCCACCCTCCTCACCGCTCCACAACCCGGCGTCCACGAGGTGCCACGGCCGGGACAGCGTGAGGTGCGGTCCGTCGGGACCCGGCGCCACGGCATACAGGCGGTGGCGGCCCGCCACGACGGTGGTGCCGGAGCCGGACTCGAGCGCCCACGCCAGGAGGCGCTCGCCGTGGTCGAGCGGGATCGCGGCGGCGACCTCCGACGGCACCGGCGGGCGGCGCAGGCCGGTCCAGTGCAGCCTCACGGGGACGGACTCACGAGGACAGCCCCTCGCGGAGCCGGACGCGCTCGATCTCGAGGCGGTGCAGGGCCATCGTGCGCTCCCGGAGGTCGGCGGGGTCGGTGTCAGGGTCGTTCTGGACGCGACGCACCGCCGCGGTCGCGTCGGCGATCCGGCGGCTCAGGTGGGCGTCGCGCACCCCGGCGACGAGCGAGTCGAGGTAGCGCTGCGGGGGCAGCCCGCTCGACGGGTCGAAGCGCGTCGGCAGGCTCGCGACGGAGAGCTCGGCGACCAAGCCGTGCACGGCGAGGGGTGCCGCCTCGCCGACGGCGGCGACCCAGGCGGCCGTCGAGGCCCGCCGGTGCCGCGGCGCCGCGATCCGGATGCCGTCGAGCACGGCGCGATGCGCGGGGGCGGTGAACGCCTCGGGCTCCAGCGACTCGACGGTCGCGTCGTCGAACTGCTGGGGGTACTGGATCAGCGCCTGGAGCAGCTGCCGCTCGGTGAAGACGACCGGGTCGCGCAGGTCGGGGACGGGCAGGGACGCCGCGGCCTCCCCCGGGCCCGGCTCCGGCACCTCGTCGGTCGAGGCCGGGCGGCGTGCGGGGTCGGGGGTGTCGTCGTGGCGCACCCGTCCGGCCTTGCGCACCTCGGCGGCCATCTGCTCGACCTCGATGCCGAGCCAGCCCGAGACGGTGCGGGTGTACTCGGGTCGCAGGCTCGTGTCGCGGATGCTGCCGATGATCGGCGCCACCGACTTCATCGCCTGGACCCTCCCCTCTGCGGTGTCGAGGTCGAAGCGCCGGATCGTCGTGCGCACCGCGAACTCGAACATCGGGACGGCGTCGTCGACGAGGGCCCGCACCGCCGCGTCCCCCTTGGCGATGCGCAGCTCGCAGGGGTCCATGCCGTCGGGAGCGACCGCGACGAAGGACTGGGCGGCCCAGCGCTGGTCCTCGCCGAACGCCTTCATCGCGGCCTTCTGACCCGCGGCGTCACCGTCGAAGGTGAACACGACGCGCGCCGGGGCCAGCTCGGCCTCGTCGCGCATGATCCGCCGCAGCACCTTGATGTGGTCGACGCCGAATGCCGTGCCGCACGTCGCGACGGCACCCTCCACGCCGGAGAGGTGGGCCGCCATGACGTCGGTGTACCCCTCGACGACCACCGCCCGGCGCTCGGTCGCGATGGCCTTCTTCGCGGCGTCGAGCCCGTAGAGCACCTGGGACTTCTTGTAGATCGGCGTCTCGGAGGTGTTGAGGTACTTGGCTGCGATGCGGTCGTCGTCGAACAGGCGACGGGCGCCGAAGCCGACCGTGTCCCCGGTCGTGTCGCGGATCGGCCAGACGAGGCGGCCCCTGAACCGGTCGTAGAGGCCGCGGCTCCCCCGCCCCGAGAGCCCCCCGGTGACCACCTCGTCCTCGGTGAAGCCGCGCTCGCGCAGGTGCCGGGTCAGGGCCTCGCCGTCGCGCGGTGCGAAGCCGATGCCGAACCGCTCGGCCGCGCTGCTGTCGAAGCCGCGCTCGCGGAGGAAGTCGCGCCCAGCCCGGGCCTCGGGGTTCGTCGTGTCGAGGAGGATCTGCGCGTAGAGCTCCTGGGCGACACGGTGGGCCTCCAGCAGCCGTGAGCGCCTGCCGAGCGAGACGCCGTCGCGGTGGGGACCCGCACCGTCCTCGTAGTGGAGCTCGAGCCCGAGCTTGGTGGCGAGGCGCTCGACGGACTCGGTGAAGGTGAGGTGCTCCACCTTCTGGACGAAGGAGAGGACGTCGCCGCCCTCGCCACAGCCGAAGCAGTGGTACGTGCCGACCGCCGGGCGCACCGTGAAGCTCGGCGTCTTCTCGTCGTGGAACGGGCAGAGCCCCTTGAGTGACCCGACACCGGCGGGGCGGAGGGTCACGTGGTCGCGCACGACGTCCTCGATGGACGTGCGCTCCTTGACCGTCGTGATGTCCTCGGCCCTGATCCGACCTGCCACTCACCCTCCTCGGTATGCCGCGAGTCTAGGTCGTCGTCGAACGGCACCAGCGGCGGTGCAGGTCGATGGCGCGGACGTCCGTGAGGGACGCGACCTGGTCGACGACGACCCGCAGCGCCGAGGCGTCACCGGCGGCGGACTCCCAGTCGCGCCGCAGGTCCGGGTCGAGCCGCGACGGGTCGGCCTCGTAGGCGGCGACGAGCTCCGCGACGAGCTCGCGCTGGCGCACGTACAGGCCGACACGCTCCGCGGCATACATGACGTAGTGGGCGGCGACCGCCTTGAGGACCGTGCACTCGGCGCGCGACCCGCGCGGCACGACGAGCTCGCCGGCGTGCCGGGTGAGGGGTCCGGGGCCGTTCACGGCGCGGGTGGCCTGCTCGACGGACACGACGAAGCGCCCGATGAGCCGGGAGGTCATGTCCTTGAGGGCAGCGAGGGACTGGCGCGAGCCGTCGTAGGTGTCGGGGATCGCGCCCGTGGCCAGGACCCGGTCGAGCGCCTCGGCGAGCTCGTCGGGAACGAGGTCCGGCTCGTAGACCTCCGTCGCCACCGCGAGCACGGCCTCGACGTCGGACCGGTCACGGAGGCGTCGCGGGTCGAGCCACCCCGAGGCGATGGCGTCCTCGACGTCGTGCACGGAGTAGGCCACGTCGTCGGACCAGTCCATGACCTCGGCCTCCACCGACCGCCTGCCGTCGGGGGCCTCCGCGCGGAACCACGTGAAGACGTCGAGGTCGTCCTCGTAGACACCGAACTTCACCGTCGGCCGCGGGCCCTGGCCGCGCCGCCACGGGTACTTCGTCGCCGCGTCGAGGCTCGCGCGGGTGAGGTTGAGGCCGGCGGGGCGGCCGTCGGAGTGGGACCGCTTGGGCTCGAGCCGGGTCAGCAGGCGCAGGGTCTGGGCATTGCCCTCGAACCCCCCGATGCCGCCGGCCACCGCGTCGAGCGCCGACTCGCCGTTGTGCCCGAAGGGCGGGTGGCCGAGGTCGTGGGCGAGGCAGGCGGTGTCGACGACGTCGGCGCTACAGCCGAGCGCCGCCCCGAACTCGCGACCGATCTGGGCGACCTCGAGGGAGTGGGTCAGCCGGTTGCGCACGAAGTCGTCGCTCCCGGGCTGGACGACCTGGGTCTTCGCCGAGAGCCGGCGGAGGCTCGCCGAGTGGACGATCCGGGCGCGGTCCCGTGCGAAGTCGTCGCGGTCCGCGCGCTTGTGGGCGGGGTCCTCCGCGACCCAGCGCTCGCGGTCGCGCTCGGTGTAGCTCACGCCGGCGAGCCTACGACCCGCCACCTCCGCCACCGGCGGCCCGCGCGGCCTCGGCCGCTCGCTCGACCCACTTCGGCTGGATGCCGTAGCGCTGGCTCCTGATGAGCTGTCCGGCCGCGCTGTCGGCGACGAGCTGCGCGGCCCGAGCGTCGCGGGTGGCCTCCTGCTTCGCGGTCATCACCCAGGTGACGGCGAGCTTGCGGTAGGACGGCGTCGCGAGCTCCCAGAACGCGGAGGCGGCCGGGTCGGCGGCGAGCGCCGCGGCATACGGCGGGTCGAGCACGCGCTCGCGGGTCTCGTAGGCGTAGATGCCCGACCGCTCTGGGCGACGGCGCTCGAACGCCGCGAGGCCCCTCGGCTGCATCCGCCCGGCGGAGATGAGCTCCTCGGCGGCGGCGATGTTGACCGTGGACCAGGTGCTCGTGGACTTACGAGGCGTCCAGCGCTGCCGGCGGGTGTGCTCGTCGATGCCCTGCGCGAGGCTGTCGATCCAGCCCCAGCACAGGGCCTCGCGCACGGCCTCCTCCCAGGTCAGGCCCGCCTCGGGGTGACCCTTGCGGTAGAACCCCATCCACAGCTCGGTCTCGGTGTCGTGGTGGGCCGCGAGCCAGCGGCCCCACTCGGCCGCGTCGGTGAAGAACACGGCCGGCCGCTCGGGCGTGCCCCCCGGGGTGCCGATCTGCCGCGCCATGCACGCCAACCTATCGACCCACCCCGACATCGGAGGAGACCCGCAGCGGGCGGCGGATTCATCACATCCGTCAGCCACCGGACCCGGCGCCGGGGACGATGGAGCTGTCGATCCTGATCGGAGGAGCGATGACCACCCAGCGCGTCGCCACCCGTGCCGTCCACGCCGGCCGCGAGGACCTGCGGGCCCTCGGGGTCCACGTGCCGCCGATCGACCTGTCGACGACGAGCCCGCTCCCCGACGTCGACTCCGGCGGCCTGTCCTACGAGACCCTGGCCGGCGGCGGGCGACCCGGCGGCTGCTCGAGCCTGGTCTACCAGCGCCTGTGGAACCCCACCGTCGACCGCTTCGAGCGCGCGCTCGCGGACCTCGAGGAGTGCGACGAGGCGGTGGCGTTCGCGACGGGTATGGCGGCCCTGAGCGCGGTCCTCCTCGCCACCGTCGCCGCGGAACGACCGCACGTCGTCGCCATCCGTCCCCTCTACGGCGGGACCGACCACGTGCTCGCGACGGGGCTCCTCGGCACCGAGGTCACCTGGGCGACGCCCGACACCGTGCGCCCCGCCCTGCGCCCCGACACCGGGCTCGTCGTGCTCGAGACGCCGGGCAACCCGACCCTCGACCTCGTCGACATCGGCGCGGTCGTCTCGGCCGCAGGTGACGTGCCGGTGCTCGTCGACAACACGTTCGCGACCCCGGTGCTCCAGACCCCGGTGCGGCACGGTGCCACCCTCGTCCTGCACTCCGCGACGAAGTTCATCGGCGGCCACGGCGACGTCATGGGCGGTGTGGTCGCGACGACTGCCGAGTGGGCGGTCCGCATCCGCAGGGTCCGCGCGCTGACCGGCGGGCTGCTCCACCCCCGCGCGGCCTACGAGCTGCACCGTGGCCTGCAGACGCTGCCGGTGCGGGTGCTCGCCGCGCAGGCAGGTGCCGAGCGCGTGGCCGCACGGCTCTCCACCCACCACGCCGTCGACCGCCTGTACTACCCGGGCCTCCTCGACCCCCTCCACCTCGTGGGCCGGCAGATGCGCGGGCCGGGCGCGATCATCGCCTTCGCGCCCCGGGGTGGCTACGCCGCCGCTGCCGCTGTCGCCGAGGCGTGCCGGGTCGTCGACCACGCCGTCTCCCTCGGCGGCGTCGACTCGCTGATCCAGCACCCCGCCGCGCTGACCCACCGCCCGGTCGCCCCCGAGGCCCGCCCGCACGACGACGTGCTCCGGCTCTCGGTCGGCCTCGAGGACCCCGACGACCTCGTCGCCGACCTCGACCGGGCGTTGTGCCTCGCGTCGACCCGAGCGGCTCACCCCCCGGAGACGCTGAGCTCCGCCTGGGCCACCTGAGCGCGCTGGGTGCCGTCGAGCTCACGGGAGCGCAGCCAGTTCTCGGGCAGGGCCACGGCGCGGGCCGAGCCGGCCCGGCCGCGCTGCCCCTCGGCGGCCTCACCGGGCCACGGCGCGTCGAGGTCCATCGTCCCGATGAGGTCGTCGAGCGCCCGGAGGCTGTCGACCAGGGCCAGGCTGTTGCGCACCGTCGAGCCCGCGGGGAACCCCTTGAGGTACCACGCGACGTGCTTGCGGATGTCGCGGCAGGCACGCCCCTCGTCGCCGTCGTAGAAGTCGACGAGGTATGCCGCGTGCCTCCGCAGCGTGGCCGTCACCTCCCGGAGGCCGGGACGCACGCGGGCGCCGGAGCCGGCGAAGGCCGCCGCGAGGTCGGTGAAGAGCCAGGGCCGCCCGAGGCACCCGCGGCCGACGACGACCCCGTCGCACCCGGTCTGCCGCACCATCTCGAGGGCGTCCTCGGCCGACCAGATGTCGCCGTTGCCCAGCACCGGGACGGACGTGACCGCTTCCTTGAGCCGCGCCACCGCCGACCAGTCGGCCTGGCCCGAGTACGCCTGGGCTGCGGTGCGGCCGTGCAGCGCCACCGCGGCAGCACCCTCCCCCTCGGCGATGCGACCGGCATCCAGGTAGGTCACGTGGTCGGCGTCGATGCCGACGCGCATCTTCACGGTGACCGGCACGGCGTACGGCGTCGCCTCCCGCACCACGGCGGCGACGATCCCCCGGAAGAGCTCGGTCTTCCACGGGAGCGCGGCTCCGCCGCCCTTGCGGGTGACCTTGGGGACGGGGCAGCCGAAGTTGAGGTCGATGTGGTCGGCGCGGTCCTCGCTCACGAGCATGCGGGCCGCGAGCCCGGCCGTGACCGGGTCGACCGAGTAGAGCTGCACCGAGCGCGGCTGCTCCTCGGGGTCGTGCGAGATGAGGCGCATCGTCTCGGGGCTGCGCTCGACGAGGGCGCGGGAGGTGACCATCTCCGAGACGTAGAGGCTCGTCGCACCCGACGCGCCCCCGGCCTCGAGGCCCGCCGAGCCGTACTCGCGGCACAGCCGGCGGAACGCACGGTTCGTGATGCCGGCCATCGGCGCGAGCACGACCGGGGACTCCACGACGTGCCGCCCGATGCGCAGCGGGGGCAGCACCGGGCGGGCCGAGGGCGGCGCGGCGACAGGTGTCGGGGCGGTGGTCGTCGGGGCAGGCATGATGCCGACCATTCTCCCCCGTGGCGGGGGGTGCCACGGCACGGCATACGGTGGGGGGGTGGCACACGCACCGGAAGGGCCTCCGCCCGTCGAGGGCGGCGTCCACGCCACGTGGCTCGGCCACTCCACGGTGCTCCTCGACCTCGGCGGCCTCCGCCTCCTCACCGACCCGCTCCTCCGGCCGCGGCTCGGCGGCCTGACCCGGCGGCGCGACCTGCCCGTGCACCGGCACGTCGACGAGGTCGACGTCGTGCTCCTCTCCCACCTCCACCACGACCACGCCGACCTCCCCTCCCTCCGGCGGCTCGGTCACGTGCCCGTCATCACCGACCCGGCGAACACCGCGTGGGTCGACCGACAGGGCCTGCAGGTCGCCGAGGCGTCCCACCGCCAGTGGGACCCCGTCGGGCCCGGGGTCGAGGTGCTCCTCGTACGGGCCGACCACAAGGCTCGCCCCATGCCGCACCGGCCCAACGGGGCCACCGGGATGCTCGTGCGCGGGGCCGGTGTCGTCGTCTGGTTCGCCGGGGACACCTCGCTCCACCCCGAGATGGAGCTCCTCCCGGAGCTGGCGGGAGCGCGCATCGACCTCGCCCTGCTGCCGATCGGCGGCTGGGGCCCGCGCCTCTCCGCCGGACACATGGGTCCCACGGAGGCGGCCGAGGCGGCGGCCCGGGTCGACGCGAGGCACGTGCTCGGCATCCACTACGGCACCCTGCACCCCTCCGGCTGGCCCTCGAGCCGCCTCGACTGGACGACGGCGCCCGGACGACGCCTCGTCGAGGTGGTCCCGCACCGGAGCGACGCCGTGGCCCACGTGCCGCCCGTGGGCGGCGCGGTCACCGTCCTGCCGAGTACCTCCGGGCGGCCGTGACGAGCTCCCACAGGGCGGCCGTCGTCTCGCGGGGATGGGTCAGCGGGAAGACGTGGAGCCCGTGCCGGACCGTCACGACGTGCACCCACGGCGACGACGTGGCCGCGCGGGCGAACCGGCGGGCGTCGACGCGGAGCTGGTCGAGCTGGCCGTTGAGGAGCAGCACGGGGCACGCGACCTCCGAGAGCATCTCGGGACGGCACAGGCCCATGACGCCCGCCCAGGCTGCCGGGATGCCGTCGAACCCGTACCCCGCCTCCTTGATGACCGCAGCGAGCTCCTCGGGGAGGAGCGTGTCGAACTGCCTGTCGAGGGCGCGCGACACGCGGTCCACCCCGAGCCTCGCCTCGACGCCCGCGATCGCCCGGTAGAGCGCCGCACCGGGGCCGGCGGGCACGGCCGAGGCGCCGAGCAGCCCGAGGCCGGCGAGCTGGTGCGGGTGGCGCGCGGCGTACGCCATCGCGAGGTAGCCGCCCAGGCTGTGCCCGGCGAGGACGACGGGGACTCCGGGCACGCCCCCCTCGACGGCCTCCCCGACGACGTCGAGCGCACGCTCCCACGTGAACTCCTCGTCGCGTCGCGACCCGTGCGCCGGAAGGTCGGGCACGGCGAGGTCGACGTCGGGGCCGAGCAGCGCGGCATACCGCCACCACTGGGCGCCGCTCAGCTGCGACCCGTGGACGAGGACGACCCGCACCGGTGCTCCCACGCCGTCATTCTGGCCGAGGGTGGTCGGGGACCGGTGGTTGGATGGCCGGATGAGCGCCCTCGTCACCGCCGACGACCTCGCCACCCTCCTGGCCCGCGGGCAGGTGCGGGTGCTCGACGTCCAGTACAACCTCCGCGGGACACCGGGCGCCGAGCTGTATGCCGCGGAGCACGTGCCGGGTGCCCCGCACCTCGACCTCGACGCGGCGCTCGCCGGGCCGCCCGGCGTCCTCGGGCGGCACCCGTTGCCGGACCCCGCCGTCCTCGAGGCGGCACTGCGCGCCTGCGGCGTCGACGACGGTGACGAGCTCGTCGTCTACGACCAGGAGACCTCCCTGGGCTCGGCCCGGGCCTGGTGGGTGCTGCGCTGGGCCGGGCACCCGACGGTGCGGGTGCTCGACGGCGGTCTCGCGGCATGGCGGCGCGCGGGCCTCCCCGTGACTGCGGACGTGCCCCGGCCCGCAGCCGGGTCGGTCACCGTGCGGCCGGGGTCGGTCCCAGTGCTGGATGCCGGGAGCGCGGCCGAGATGGCTCGAGCCGGGGTGCTCCTCGACGTGCGGACCCCGGAGCGCTACCGCGGGGCGAGCGAGCCCATCGACCGGGTCGCCGGCCACGTCCCCGGCGCCGTCAACCTCCCGATGGCCGAGGTGCTCGCCCACGACGGCACGTTCCTGCCCCCGGAGGAGGTCAGGCGCCGGGCCGCAGCGGTCGGCGTCCACCGGGACACCCCGGTGGGCACGATGTGCGGGTCCGGGGTCACCGCTGCCCAGATGTCGCTCGCCCTCGCCAGCGCGGGGATCGACTCCATCCCCTACGTCGGGTCGTGGAGCGAGTGGATCGAGGACCCGTCACGACCCGTGGCGACGGATGCCGACCCGGGCTCGGCAGCCCTCGGAGGTCACAGCACGTAGGACCCCGTGAAGCCTCCGTCGGCCCTACGCACCGGGCCGACCTCGCTCACGCGGGTCAGCGTGCCGCCGATGACGTCCCACGCGAGCACCCGGATCACCGGCGCCCCCGCCCCCGGCGGGAAGGACCTGGACTCGAGCAGGATGACGTCCTTCGGGCCCCACACCAGGGGCCGGAAGGCGCCCCTCGGCACTGCCGGGTCGGTGCTGGCCGCGAGCACCCTCGGGACCGGCCGGAGGTCCCCTTGGGCGGCGACGAGGCCCTGGTGGCGGGTGGTGGCCCCGATGTAGGTCTGCCCCAGGAAGGTCGACGCAGCGGCGAAGGCCTCGGTGTTGCTCACGCTGCTCCCGAACACCGAGATGGGGGCACCACGAAGGGGACGGCTCCCCGTGAACCGTCCGGCACCGGAGAAGCTCCGCAAGGACGTGGTGCCGTCGCGTCCGGTGTGCAGGTCGACCCACCCGGGGCGGGCCGGCCCCGGCTCGACCTCGACCACCTTGCCCGTCACGACGTCCACGGTCCACGACCGCTCGCCCCCCCACGCCACGACGGTGCTGCCGTCCTTGGCCCAGCCGGCGTGGGTGAGGAACTCGTCCGGTACCTCGAACGTCGCCGACGTCCCCTCGCGCGCGTCCGCGACGACCACCGCGCCCGGCTGGGGGAAGACGAGGCGGCGGCGGTCGTCACTGATCGTCCTCGGGTCGAGGAGGTCGCCCGAGTCGCCGTCCGGGCCCGACGTCGGTCGGAGGACGACCCTGTTGAGCGCGAGGTACGGATCCGGTCCGCGGGGGGTGTGGATGACCGGCGTGACGCTGCCTCCGGGCTCCCCGATCGCCGCGAGGAGCACCGCACGCACCGACGCGAAGTTGACGCGTCGGGCCGCGATGGGATTGAGCGCCGGCACCAGGCGCGACTCGGCGAAGCCGAGGCGGGGCGGCATCCCCATCGACTCCGCGGCCGGGTACGGCGCGAGCAGGGCCTCGCTGCCCGGGTCCGGGGCGAGGTCGACCGTGGCGCCCCCGACGACGGCGTTCGCGAGGCGGCTGGGCGTGGTCGGCGTGCTCGGCGTGGTCGACGCCTGCGACGGTGAGCCGCCGCGCTCGCGGAGCACGACGGTGGTGGCGACGCCCGCGGCCGCGACGGCCCCCGCCCCGAGCAGTGTCCGCCGGCGCACGAGCCGACGTCCCCGCTGGGCCGCGCCCCACGCGTCCTCGGCGAGGTCGGGGTCGGGCACGTCCTCGCTGGCGAGCTCCAGGAGCTCGCGGAGGTCGGTCGTCACCGGGCACCGCCGATCTCCAGGTCGGCACTCCGGAGTGCGGAGCGGAGCGCCAGGACCGCCTCGCCGGCAGCGACGTGCACCGCGCCGACCGAGGTCCCGAGGATGTCGGCCGTGTCCGGCTCGCCGCGGTCCTCGAAGAACTGCAGCACCACCACGGCCCTCTGACGAGGTGTCAGGGTGTCGAGGGCGCGGAGCACGGCGCGGCGACGCTCGGCGTCCTCCGCGTCCTCCCCGTCCTCGTCGTCCGGCTCCTCGTCGTCAGGCTCCTCGTCGTCACCGGCGCCGTCCGACGACGTCCAGTCCGGGTCTCCCCAGGCCGGCTCCCCCCACGCGGGCACCCGCCAGTCGGGTTCGACGACCTCGGCGTCCCTCGGTCCGGCGGCCGTGACGGCATCGGCGGCGGGCCGGCGCCGCCGCCAGGAGGCGACGGCATCCCGGTAGAGGGTGCGACGCACCTCGACCTCCGGCCGCTCGTCGCGCACCCGGTCCCACTCCCCGGCGAGCCTGACCAGGGCCCGCCGGAGCAGGTCCTCCGCGAGCCGCAGGTCGCCGCACACGAGGAAGGCGGCGCGCAGCAGGGTGTGCTGGCGGGCGCCGACGAACTCGACGAACTCGGGGTCGGGCGGCGACCCGGCATCCGACGCGGCCACCTGCTCACTTCCTTCGTCAGTCGTGCGGACCTCCACTCTCCCAACATGCCGGTCGCTGGGGAAGGTGGCAGACCGTGGGGCACACCCAAAGTTCGCCCGACCCCCCTCCGTCTGTTTGGATCGCCCCATGACCACGGTCGGCTCGACCCCGCCGACGGGGGGAGGACCGGCATGAGGCAGTGGGACCAGGTGTCCGAGGCCTTCGCCGCGGTCTCGCGCGCCGCCGAGGGGGAACCTGCCGGTCCCGAGCGGGTGCGGGCGCACGAGGCGGCCCTCACCATGGCCCGGGCGTCCGGGTCCTTCGCCGAGGAGTTCGTCGCCCGCCTGGACCTCACCTCGGCGCTCTCGGCCGTCCCTCGCGACCGCTGGCACCTCCTCCACTACGCGTGGCTGCGGTCGGCGCTGCACCCGTCCCGCGGACTCGACGAGGCGGACCGGGATGCCGTCCTCTGGCGCCTCACGTGGGCGGTCGACCTCATCGAGGACCTCCCGGAGATCGACCTCAGCACCCTCGTCGCCGCCATCGACGAGGTCGAGGAGGTGTTCCGCGGCGAGGGCTACCCCCTGGGACCGATCCACGCCGCCCGCGCCCGGCTGGCGCACGACACCGGGGATGCCGTGGCCAGGGGGCGGGAGCTCGCGGCCTGGCTCGGCGAGCCGCTCGGCGAGCGCGGCGACTGCGCGGCGTGCGAGCGGCGCGACCAGGCGGCGCTCGTCATGGATGACGACCCCGCCCTCGCCCTCGAGCTCCTCGCACCGGTCGTCGGCGGCCAGCTGACCTGTGACGACGAGCCCCGTGCCTCCTTCGGCATCGACGCGCAGCTCCGGCTCGGGCACGGCGACGTCGACGGCGCGGTCCGGTCGCTGCGCAGCGCCTGGCACCTCACCCAGGACCAGCCGGGCGCAGCGCGCACGGTCGCCGACTGCCTGCGCGTCTTCCTCCGCCTCGGCAACGCCGACCGCGCGGTCGACCTCCTGATCCCCCGGCTCGGGTGGCTGGGCGGGCTGTACACCCCCAGGGCGCGGATGTGGTTCGCCGCGACCGCCGCCCACGTCCTCGACCGCGGCGCCGTCGCCGGCCTGGCCCCGGCGGAGGTGGAGGGTCGACCCCTCGCGGAGGTCGTGACCGACCTCCGCCGTACCGCCCGGCGGATCGCCACGTCCTTCGACGCCCGCTACGGATCGACCGTCACCTCCCGGGAGCTCGACGCCGCGCACGACGACTCCCTCGTGCCCCTGGAGCCCACGCTGCCCCCGACCCGCCTCCCCAGCACCCCCTCGCCGTCAGCCGCTCCCCGGCTCGCGCGGAGGACCGGCGTGCTGGAGCGGGCCAGGGCCGCGGAGGAGGCCATGGTGTCGCTGTCGCCCGACGTCGACGAGCACGTCGGCGCATGGCTGCGGGATCGTGACGCACTGCTCCCTGTGCACACTCCCGAGGAGTGGGCGGCGGTCGCCCTGCTGGACCGGCTCGGCGCCCAGCAGGTCGACGGCGACCAGCAGCGAACGCTCGCCGAGGCGGCGCTGCGCGCCGCCAACCGCTGTGGAGACGTGGTGGTCGTGACCCGGTGCCAGGGCGAGCTGGCGGTCCTCGAGGTCGCGGAGGGCACCCGACCCGACCCGGGCTCAGGGCGACCCGTCCACGACGCCCGGGCCGCGTCGGCGCGCGCCCGAGAACGCGAGATGGCCTCGCGGCTCGAGCTGATGGGCGCGGACGCCGAGGCCGGGGGCCTGTGGCGACGTATCGCCTGGTTCGGGGTCCCGGACGACCCCGTGGCCGACCTCGAGAGGGCGGCGACGGCATACGGCAGGGCGGGAATGGAGCCACGGCGGCTGCTGTGCCGGGTCGAGGCGGCGATGGCCGTGGCGCCGCGCGACCCCACGGATGCCGTCGCCCGCCTCGACGACGTGGAGCGGCACGCGGCCGGTCACCCGGCCGTCCTGCTGTCGGCGCTCGAGGTGCGCAGCCGGATCGCCCGGGCGACGGGTGACGACGACGCCGCCCTGGCCCACCTCCGTCGCGCCCTGGCGCTGCGGGGCGTCCCCGAGCGGGCTCGTCTCACCCCGCTCCTCGGGCTCTGCGAGATCCTCCTCGAGCGGGCCGCGTGGTACGAGCTCGAGGGCTCCGCCGCCGACCTCGTGGCGGTGAGCACCCGCCTGCGCGACCCCGTGCTGCTCGCCTACGGCCAGCGCTTCCTCGGGGTCGCCTACGTGGAGACGGGTCGCCCGGTGGAGGCCTCCGAGATGCTCGAGCCGGCGCTCCCGGTCCTCCGACCTCACGGGCCGACCCTGGTCGCCCCGGTCGGCTGGGCCCTCGGCAACGCCCTCCTGGCGCAGGGGCAGTGGCGTCGGGCGCATCGTGCCTTCGCGACGGCCGCCGCCGCGTTCGACGCCCTGGACCGGGTGGAGGAGGCAGCCCACGCGCACTGGCGCGCAGGCAACGCCGCGTGGGACGCCAAGAGGCCGGATGCTGCGGCGCGCCACTTCGAGCACGCCGTCGACAAGGCGCGGGCCTCGGAGAACGTGGCACTCTACGTGGAGGCCCTGCGATCGCGGGGGGCGCTTCGCGCCGACACCGACGACCTCGCGCGCGGCATCGCGGAGCTCGACGCAGCCATCCCCGCCGGTGAGCTCCTGGCGGCCGAGATCGGTTCGGACGAGGAGGAGTTCGACGGGGAGGTGCTCGAGCCGCACGTGCTCCGCCAGGGTGCCCTCATCCTCGGCCGGCACGGCGAGGTCGACGCGGCCGTCGAACGGCTCGCCCGTGCCGAGGCGCTCGTCGGCGCCGAGCTCGAGCTGGTCCTGCGCGCCGAGGCCGGCGCCGTGCTCGCCGACCACGACCGCCTGGACGAGGCGGTCCCCCGGCTACGGGCCTCGCTCGCCGAGCTGCACGCTGCCGGACTCGTCGACCAGCGCGTCGAGGCGGCCGACGTGCTGGCGCGGGCCCTCGGGCGCGCCGGCCGCCACGACGAGGCCGACCGGGTCTGGCACAAGTGGGGACCCGACGCCTAGGCCACCGACGCCGAGCAGTCACCCATCAGTTGTGGGGCGTCAGGCGCCGAGCAGCCACCCATCAGGCGTGAGGCGTCAGGCGCCGAGCAGGCGCCCCGCCAGCCAGGCCTCGACCTTGTCGAGGGAGACCCGCTCCTGCGCCATCGAGTCGCGCTCGCGGATCGTCACCGCGTGGTCGTCGAGGGTCTCGAAGTCGACGGTGATGCAGTAGGGCGTCCCGATCTCGTCCTGACGGCGGTAGCGGCGACCGATGGCACCCGCGTCGTCGAACTCGACGTTCCAGCTCCTCCGCAGGGTGGCCGCGAGGTCTCGCGCCTTCGGGGAGAGCTCGGCGTTGCGGGACAGCGGGAGCACGGCGGCCTTGACGGGAGCCAGCCGCGGGTCGAGGCGGAGCAGGACCCGCTTGTCGACACCGCCCTTGGTGTTGGGTGCCTCGTCCTCGGTGTAGGCGTCGACGAGGAAGGTCATCAGGCTCCGGGAGAGACCTGCCGCCGGCTCGATGACGTAGGGCGTGTACTTCTCGCCGGTCGCCTGGTCGAAGTAGACGAGGTCGGTGCCCGAGTGCGTCGTGTGGGTCGTGAGGTCGAAGTCCGTGCGGTTGGCGATCCCCTCGAGCTCGCCCCACTCGCTGCCCGCGAAGTTGAAGCGGTACTCGATGTCGACGGTGCGCTTGGAGTAGTGGGAGAGCTTCTCCTGCGGGTGCTCGTAGTGGCGGAGGTTCTCGGGGGCGATGCCGAGGTCGGTGTACCAGCGGGTGCGCTCGTCGATCCAGTACTGGTGCCACTCCTCGTCCTCGCCGGGCTTGACGAAGAACTCCATCTCCATCTGCTCGAACTCGCGGGTGCGGAAGATGAAGTTGCCCGGGGTGATCTCGTTGCGGAAGGACTTGCCCGTCTGCGCGATGCCGAACGGCGGCCTCTTGCGCGAGGCCTGCATGACGTTGAGGAAGTTGATGAAGATGCCCTGCGCCGTCTCGGGCCGGAGGTAGTGCAGGCCCGACTCGTCCTCGATGACCCCGAGGTAGGTCTTGAGCATCATGTTGAACTCGCGCGGCTCGGTCCACTGCCCACGCGTGCCGCAGCTCGGACAGGCGATCTCGGTGAGCGGGATCGAGTCGGGGTGGACGTCCTTGCCCTTCCTCGCCTCACGGTCGGCCACCGCCTCCTGCATGTGGTCGACGCGGAAGCGCTTGTGGCAGCTGAGGCACTCGGTCAAGGGGTCGGTGAACTCACCGACGTGCCCCGAGGCCACCCACGTCTGGCGCGGCAGGATGATCGACGAGTCCAGCCCCACGACGTCCTCGCGGCCCGTGACGACCGAGCGCCACCACTGGCGCTTGATGTTCTCCTTGAGCTCGACGCCGAGCGGCCCGTAGTCCCACGCCGACCGCGTCCCGCCGTAGATCTCACCGCAGGGAAAGACGAACCCGCGGCGCTTGCAGAGGGAGACGACGGTGTCGACGACGGAGGTGGGGGCTGCCATGCGCGCAAGGTTATCCGTGCGGCGACCCCGGGGCCGAACCGTCCGAACGCACCGGGTCGGCCTCGGGCCGGCTCCCCGCCGGGCCTAGACTCCCTGCACGTGTCCAGCCTCCGTGAGTCCTTCGAACGTGCCAGCCTCCCCGCCCTGACCTGGCTCAGCAGCCTCCCGCGCGTCGTCCCGTTCCTCGGCATCCTCGGCCTGGCCGTGGCCGGCATCCTCATCCCGGGATGGGGCTGGGTGCTCATCGCCGTCGTCGTCCTCGTGCTCACCTGGATCCTGCTCCTCGCCTGGCCCCGGCTCACCCCCGCCGAGCGGCTCATGCGGGTCGCCGTCGTGGCGCTCATGGTCGCCGTGGCGGTGACCCAGGCGGCCCCGCGCGGCTGACGCATCACTTGACAACGATTCTCATTGCAGATGAGAATCGTTGTCATGAACCGGCTCCTCCCCCTCGCGGCGTGCGCGGTCCTCGCCGTGGGCGGGTGCGGTGGCGCCTGGGGCACGGAGCAGGCGGCAGCCGACGGCCGGATGCCGGTCACGGCCTCGATCTACCCCCTCCAGTTCGCGGCCGAGCGGGTCGGGGGTGACCACGTCGACGTCACCCTGCTGACCCGGCCCGGCACCGAGCCCCACGACCTCGAGCTGACGCCCAAGGCGGTCGGGAGGCTCGCGCGCTCGAGCGCCGTCGTCTACCTCGCGGGCTTCCAGCCCGCCGTCGACGAGGCCGTCGCGTCGCAGGCGAGGGATGCTGCGGTGGACGTCAGCGGTGCCGCGGACCTGACGCTCGCGGCATCCGACGACCACGACGACCACGCTAGCGAGGGCGCGAGGGACCCGCACTTCTGGCTCGACCCGCAGCGGATGGCGGCCGTGGCGACCGCCCTCGGTGAGGCGTTCGCCGAGCGCGACCCGTCCAACGCCGCGGCATACCGGGCCAACGCGACCTCCCTCGTCGCCGACCTCGACACCCTCGACGCGGAGTTCCGCGACGGCCTCGCCCGCTGTGCGAGCACCGACCTCGTCACGAGCCATGCCGCCTTCGGGTACCTCGCGGCACGTTACGGGCTCAGCCAGGAGGGCATCGCGGGCATCGCACCCGACGTCGAGCCCAACGCCGCGACGATCCGCGACCTCACCCGTCACGTGAGGGAGACCGGGGCCACGACGGTCTACGCGGAGTCCCTCGTCTCCCCCGCGCTCGCCGAGACCGTCGCCCGCGAGACCGGCGCCCGGGTCACGGTGCTCGACCCCCTCGAGGGGCTCACCGACGCCTCCCCGGGCTCGGACTACCTCGAGGTCATGCGCGCCGACCTGCGCACCCTGCGCGAGGGCCAGCGGTGCTCGTGAGCGACACGGCGCTCCTCCGGCTGCGCTCGGCATCCTTCGGGTACGCCGAGCGGGAGGTCGTGTCCGGCGTCGACCTCGACCTCCGGCGCGGTGAGGTCGTCGCGCTCCTCGGCCCCAACGGGTCCGGCAAGTCCACCCTCGTCCGCGGCATCCTGGGACTGGCCACGCGGCAGGCCGGGGTCGTCGAGCTGTTCGGCACGCCCCAGGAGAAGTTCAGCGAGCACACGCGCATCGGGTACGTCCCGCAGCGCCACTCGCTCTCGGCGTCGGTGCGGGCGACGGTCACCGAGATCGTCGAGGTGGGCCGGCTCCCCCACCGCCCGTGGTGGCGCCCTGCGTCCCGCGAGGACCGGGCGGTCGTGCGGCGGGCGATCGACGACGTCGGTCTCGGCGACCGGGCCGGCGAGGAGGTCGCCTCCCTGTCGGGCGGCCAGCAGCGCCGCGTCCTCATCGCCCGCGCGCTCGCCGCGCAGCCTGAGGTCCTCGTCATGGACGAGCCGACCGCCGGCGTGGACCTCGCCAGCCAGGAGACCCTGTCCGTCGTCCTCCGCCGGCTCGCGGACCGCGGCACGTCGATGCTCGTCGTGACCCACGAGCTCGCCGCGCTCGAGGGCCTGGTCACCCGGATCGCCTGCCTGGAGGCCGGGCACCTCGACTTCGACGGCACCCCCGTCGCGTATGCCGAGCACGTCGCCGGGCACGCCGCCGGGTCCGGGCACCACCACGACCGCGACGACGTCCCGCGCACCGGGCACGTCATCGGGGTGGCGCCCCTGGACGCGGGGCCCCGGGAGGGCACGCCATGAGCGAGATCCTCGCCCTGGACTTCATGCGACAGGCGCTGCTCGTGGCACTGCTGGCCGGCTTCGCGGCACCCCTCGTCGGGGTCTTCCTCGTCCAGCGCCGGATGTCCCTCATCGGCGACGGCATGGGCCACGTGGCCCTCGCCGGGGTCGCCGTGGGCGTGCTCACGGGGCAGGCGCCGGTGCTCACGGCCCTCGTCGCAGCAGTCGCCGCGGCCGTCGCCATCGAGCTGATCCGCGCCTCGGGGCGCACCTCCGGCGACACCGCCCTCGCCGTGATGTTCTACGGCGGCATCGCCCTCGGCGTCGTCGTCATCGCGAAGTCGAGTGCCGGCACCCCGGCGAGCCTCACGGGGTACCTCTTCGGCGCGATCCTCACGACGAGCAGCAGCGACATCGTCGTCTTCGCCGTCCTCGCGGCCGTCGTGCTGGCGACGACGCTCGTGCTCCGCCCGCGGTTCTTCGCCGTCGCCAACGACGAGGAGTACGCCCGGGCCGTCGGCATCCCGGTGCTGGGCTACAACACCGTGCTCGCCGTGCTCACGGCGGTGACCGTCGTCGTGTCGATGCGCGTGGTCGGGCTCCTCCTCATCAGTGCGCTGATGATCCTCCCGAACGCCACCTCGCAGCTGCTCGCCCGCAGCTTCCGGTCGGCCCTGTGGCTGGCGGTCGTCATCGGCGTGCTCTGCGCGGTGGGTGGGGTCCTCCTGTCGTACGTCGCTGAGACTCCCTCGGGGGGGACCATCGTGCTCCTCGCCGTGGCTGCCTTCCTCACGGCCAGCGTCACCGCCGGCGTGGTCTCCCGGGTGCGTCGGGCCGCGCACGCCCGCGCGGAACGGCACGACCACGAGCACGGGCCGGAGTGCGGGCACGCGGCCGTCGACCACGGGGACCACGTCGACTACCTCCACGACGGGCACCGCCACGCCGTCCACCAGGGTCACTACGACGAGCACGGGCACGAGCACACGGCGGTGGAGACGCGATGACGGACCAGGTCGAGCGCCGGCCGACGCGCCAGCGAGCCGCGATCACCGAGGCACTCTCTGGGTCGACCGAGTTCCGGTCGGCCCAGGAGGTCCACGCCGACCTCGCCGGGTCGGGCACCCGGGTCGGGCTCGCGACGGTCTACCGCAACCTCCAGGCGATGGCCGCCGACGGCGAGCTCGACGTCATCCGCACCCCGGAGGGCGAGGCGGTCTACCGGTCCTGCTCGACGCACCACCACCACCACGTCGTGTGTCGTTCGTGCGGCCTGGCGGTGGAGGTCACCGGGGATGCCGTCGAGCGCTGGGCGGATGCCGTGGCCGCGGCCCACGGGTTCACCGCGGTGCGGCACACCGTCGAGATGGACGGACTCTGCCCGGCGTGCTCGGCCACCGTGGCCTGACCAGGTGGGCGCCTGGTCACTCGTAGGGGTTGAACGGCACGGAGATCCGGTCCATCCACTGCACCTCGACGACCGGGAGCTCCACCGCCCCGGGAGCGGCGACGGGGGCGGGCCGCCACGTGCCGAGCACCTCGACCCACTGGTCGTCCGGCACCTCGTCGGCTCCCTCGACGCGCACCTTGACGGCGAAGCCGTCGGCCGCACAGCAGTTGAGCGACATGCGGGTCAGCACCCACTCCGAGCCCGGTCCGGGTGAGGCGAACCCCACGAGGCGCACGCGGCGCCCCTCGAGCGAGCGGCTGGGGTCGTGGAGGGCGCGGGTCTGGAACTCCGCGAGGGACATGGGCACCGGGTCGCCGGCGGGAAGCGGACCCAGGCCCTCGGCGCTGGGGTCGCTGACCAGCCCGCTGTCCGCCGCGGCCGTGTAGGACCCGAGGGGCGGTGGCACCGCGACGCCGAGCAGGAGGAACGGCACGACGAGCAGCCACCCCACACGGGGCCCCGTGTGCTGGTGCCCGCCTCCGGCGAGCGGAGGGTGGGCACGCGAGCCACGGGGTGTGTCGTCCGGCTCGGCATCGGGTTGGCGCCGGTCCTCCCAGACGCCGTACGCGCCGAGCAGGATCAGGACGCCGCTCGCCGCCAGGAGGGGAACGTGCAGCGCGGGCTTGACGAAGTTGAGGAACAGGCCGTTGACCGTGGAGAGGGCTGCGATGACGCCGATGACGAGCAGCAGGCCGCTCTGTGTCACCCGCCTCACAGGACCGCCACCCCCACGGCCAGGGCGCAGGTGACCGCGACGACGAAGGTCAGCGGAGCCAGCAGCGATGTGAACGCGCGACCGAACGCCCCCGCCTGCCTGGCGACCAGCTTCACGTCCACGACGGGCCCGACGACCATGAAGACGAGCTGGGCCAGGGGCGGGAACTGGCTCAGGCTCGCGGCGACGAACGCGTCGGCCTCGGAGCACACGGCGACGACGACGGCGAACGCCGCGAGGAGCAGCACGGAGAGGAGCAGGTCTTCCGAGAGCGTGTCCACGACCGAGCTGGGCGCGAGCACGTTGACCGACGCGGCGACGGCGGCGCCGAGCACGAGGAGGCCCCCTGCCCGGAGCAGGTCGTGGCGGGCGACCGCGACGACGTCCGCGACCCTGCCCCCTCCCCCGACCCCTCGCGGCGCGACCCGGGGCACCGGGTCCCTTCCCAGCCCGACCCAGATCCACCCCACGACGACCGCCGTGAGCACGGACGCCGCGAGGCGGGCTCCGACCATCTCGAGGTGGCCCGCGAACGCCACGGCGGTCGACACGAGGACGACCGGGTTGACGGCCGGCGCCGCCAGCAGGAACGTGACCGCCACCGCGGGCTTGACGCCACGTGAGACCAGGGAGCCCGCGATCGGCACCGAGGTGCCCTCAGCCACCGGCAGCACGATGCCGGAGACCGCGGCCACGGGCACCCCGAGCCCCGGGCTGCGGGGCAGCATCCGCTGGATGGCGCCGGGCGGGACCAGGACGGACACCGCCGCCGACAGGACGGTGCCGAGCACGAGGAAGGGGAGCGACTGGAGCCCGATCGACACGAAGACCGTGAGCCAGGCGGCGAGCGCCTCCTGGTCCTCGATGACGGACGTGATGCGCGACCGCAGGAGGATGAGGCCCACCATGACCACGGTGAGGCCGGTCATCGCCCAGTCGCTGCGGGGCTCGACGGCCCGTTCCCGCGCGGCCGCCGCGTGCGCCGCGGACCGTGAGCGCCGGGTCTCCACCGGCGGGCTCCGGTCGGTGTCGTGCTCCATCGGCGACCACCCTAGGCGCGCGGGTCAGAACGCGGCGGCGGAGCGACCGGCCCGTTGTGGCCGGCTGAGCACGCGGAGCACCGCGGCCTGGCCGTGGCGGTCGGCGGCGACCGCCGAGAGGAGGGCGAGCACGGCATACGCGGCGTCGTCCGGGAACAATGGGGTGGGGAGGCCGACGCTGGCGGCGAGGTCGTCGGAGTGCACGAGGGCCTCCATCGTGCGCGTGAGCACGAGGTCGTGGGCCGTCAGCGACCAGCCCTGCCACGGGATGAGCACGCTGTCCGGAGTGCGCTCCCCGGCGAGCACCGGATCGAGCGCCGCCGGCAGCGCCTCGAGGTCCCTACGCGCCTGCGCCGCGAGGGCCTCGGGGCCACCGGCCGCCTCGGCGTCCGCAGCCTCGCGGATCGTCACGTTGGCCTCGTCGTCGGGGGCGCTGTGTGCCCACGCCGCGCGGCGGTAGTGCTCCAGCGCACTGATGGGGTCCTCGTCGTGCGGAGCGGCGGAGAGAAGCCGCGCGACGTTGCGGCACTGGCCCGCCAGGTGGAAGGCGAGGCCGCCGACGGTCATCCCCGCGCAGGCGCTCTCGTCCGACCAGCGGCGGGTCACCTCCGGGTGCTGCACGAGCTCCGCAGCGATCCGCGCGACGTCCGGGAACACCTCGACGAGTCGGTCACCCATGGGGGCACGCTAGTGGGCGAGGTCACCCGACGGAGCCTGCGCCGCAGCGGAACCCGGCGCGTCGACCGCTCCGCCGTAACGGCGCTCCCGGTCGACGTAGGACTGGATGGCCGCCCAGAGGTCGCGACGGTCGTAGTCGGGCCAGAGCCGGTCCTGGAACACCATCTCCGCGTAGGCGCTCTGCCACAGGAGGAAGTTGCTCGTGCGCTGCTCCCCTGAGCTCCGCACGAACAGGTCGACGTCGGGCATGTCCGGCTCGGGCAGGTAGCGCGCGACGGTGCGCTCGTCGACCGACCGGGCCTTGAGCCGGCCGCGGGCGACGTCGTCGGCGATGCGGTGCACGGCATCCCCGATCTCGGCCCGGCCCCCGTAGTTGACGCAGAAGTAGAGCGTCAGCCCGGTGTTGTCGCGCGTCAGCCGCTGCGCCGTCTCGAGCTCGCTGATGACGGACCCCCAGAGGCGCGGCCGCCGGCCGAGCCACCGCATCCGCACGCCCCACCCGTGCAGCTGGTCGCGCCGCCGCCGGATGACGTCGCGGTTGAAACCCATGAGGAAGCGCACCTCGTCGGGGCTGCGCTTCCAGTTCTCGGTGGAGAATGCGTAGGCGGACAGGTGGGTGACCCCCACCTCGATCGCCCCGGCGACGACGTCGAGCAGGGCCGCCTCGCCGGCCTCGTGGCCCTTGGTGCGGGGCAGACCCCGCTGGTTCGCCCAGCGGCCGTTCCCGTCCATGACCACGGCGACGTGGCCCGGCATCCTGTCGGCGGGGATCGCGGGCGGCCGGGCTCCACTGGGGTGGGGAAAGGGCGGCGGGTACGGACTCGGCGCGCTCACCGCTCCACCATACGGAGGCTGCGGATGCCGCGTTCGATGTGCCACTGGAGGAAGGCGGCGGTCAGGCCGCTGCCCTCACGGCGGTGCCGCGGGTCGGAGGCGTCGGCGAGCGCCCAGTCGCCCGTGAGCAGCGCGCTGAGCAGGACGAGGGTCTCGGGCGCCGGTGCGGCCGAGCCCGGTGGGCGGCAGGTCGGGCACACCGCACCGCCGGCGACGACGTTGAAGCCGCGGTGCGGGCCGGGTGCACCGCACTTCGCACAGTCGTGGAAGCTGGGTGCCCAGCCGGCGACGGCGAGCGCGCGCAGGAGGTAGGCGTCGAGGACGAGGGTCGGGTCGTGCTCCGTGCCGGCGAGCGAGCGCAGTGCCCCGGCGAGGAGGAGGTACTGCTGGAGCGCCGGCTCACGCTCCTCGGTGAGCCGGTCGCAGGTCTCGAGGACGGCGGTGGCAGCGGTCCACGAGGGGTAGTCCCGGGCGATGACCTCACCCCACGGGTCGAGGGTCTCGACCTGGGTCACGGTGTCGAGGCTGCGGCCCTCGTAGCACTGGACGTCGATGTGCATGCCCGGCTCGAGGCGTGCGCCGAAGCGCGACCTGGTGCGCCGCACCCCCTTGCCGACAGCGCGCACCTTGCCGAGGCGCCGCGTCAGCACGGTGACGATGCGGTCCGCCTCACCCAGCTTGTGGGTGCGCAGGACGATCGCCTCGTCGCGGTAGAGGGGCACCGCACCATTGTCGGTCCTCGCGTCCGGATCCCCGGTATGCCGGGCCGCGCGCCACCGGGCCGCACCTCAGGGTGCCGGCGGGTCGATCGCGTGGTGGGTCCACAGGTGCAGGACCGCGAGGGAACGATGCGGCCGCCAGGCGTCCGCGAGCCGGGCGGCCTCCTTGGCGGTGACGCCTCCGAGGGCCCTGCGTAGCACGAGGTCGCCCGGGAGGAAGACGTCGGGGTCGCGAAGGGCCCGCAGCGCGACGAGGTCGGCGGTCCAGGGCCCGACGCCCGGCAGCGCCAGCAGCCCGTGGCGGGTGGTGGTGGGGTCGGTGAGGGTCAGGTCGCCCCCCGTCACCGCCCTCGCCAAGGACACGACGGTGCGGGCCCGGGCGCCGGTGGTGCCGACGGTGCGCCGGAGGTCGTCGGCGTCGAGCGCGGCGAGGGTCACCGGCTCAGGGAAGGTGCGCAGCACCCGGGGTCGAGTGCCCGCGTCGTCGCCCGAGCAGCCGCCTGGGACCTCGACGCGGGTGCCGTGGGCAGCGACGAGGCGGGCGGCGAGGACCCGGCCCGCCGCGAGCGAGACGTGCTGGCCGAGGACGACGAGGACGGCGGTCTCGAACGGGTCGGTGCTGCCGGGCACCCGCAGGTGGGGCCTCGCCCGGACGAGGGGGCCGAGCACCGGGTCGTCGGCGAGGGCGGAGGCCCCCCGCTCCCGGTCGTCGTCCAGTCCGACCCACCGGCGGCCGGCGGCGACCGCCGACGGCACGGCATCCGCCGGGCCGTCCGCGGTGAACCACGGGGTCCCCACGTCGTGCGCGGGCAGCGTCACGGCGAGCGCGACGCGATCGCCCTCGACGTCGACGAAGCGGTGGTGACGGGTGCCGCCGTCGTCGAGGACCTCGGCCTCCTCGAGGCCCGGGACCGCGTGGGCCACGAGGAAGGCGCGGAGCGCACGCACGTCGACCAGGTCCGAGGTCACCCGGCTATCACACCGCACGCCGCCGACACCGGCACGGTCCCGCGCCTCCAACACCGGTTCTGGACATCCGTTCGATTCCCGCATACGCTCGGGAGCGTGACCGGACTCCAGGGGTCGCTGCTCGACCTCGACGACGAGGTCGTCGTGCACCCGTTGCGCGGGGTGCGGCGCACCCACCTCGGGCACGGCGCGTGGGTCGACGTCATGACGGCATTCGTCGGGGGCAGCGACCTCCTGTTCGCCACCCTGCGCCGCGACGTCCCCTGGCAGGCCGAGCGGCGCCAGATGTACGACGCGATCGTCGACGTGCCGCGGCTGCTCTCGTTCTACGGTGAGGGCGAGCCGCTCCCCCACCCAGCCCTCGACGTCGCCCGCGAGGCCCTGTCGGTCCACTACGCCGGCGAGCTCGGCGAGCCGTTCACCACCGCCGGCCTGTGCCTCTACCGCGACGGCCACGACTCGGTCGCGTGGCACGGCGACCGCATCGGCCGCTCTCGGGACCAGGACACCATGGTCGCGATCCTGTCGGTCGGTGCGCCGCGCGACCTCATGCTGCGGCCCCGCGACGGCGGCACGTCGATCCGCCTCCCGTCCGGCCACGGCGACCTGCTCGTCATGGGCGGCTCGTGCCAGCGCACCTGGGACCACTGCGTACCCAAGACCGCCAAACCGGTCGGACCGCGGATCAGCATCCAGTTCCGGGTGCGCGGAGTGCGCTGACGCCGTCAGTGGCCCCGCCCCTCACGACCGCGCCGGCCCGGACCGCCAGGTCCGCCCCATGGCCCGCGTCCACTCACCGACCCGTGTCATCGAGCGGACCGGTCGGTGCCGGACCATGCCGGCCAGCGCGACGACGAGCGGGACGAACGTCAGCAGGTAGCGAGACCGTCCCTGGAAGACGAGGGTGAAGACCGCGATGCCGAGCAGACTGAGAGCGACGAGCAGCACGTCCCGGCTCGGCGCTCGGGCCCGCACGGCGCCGAGGCCGGTGACGAGGAGCACGGCCAGCCACAGCCCCTGAGTGAGGTCGCAGCGCAGCGGGTACCACCGGCCGAAGCGGCCGTCGACGTCGACGACGAAGCCGGCGACGCCCTCCTCGGGGGGCAACGTGAGGTTCACCGCATCCCGCCCCTCCCCCCAGGCCCAGAACATCCCATCACCCCAGTTCCACGCCGCCTTGTTCCCGTAGAAGGCGGCTAGCTCGCCCAACCCGTGACTGTTCCATTGCCCGGCGATCCACTCCCGCGACCACTGCGTGGCTGCCTCGCTGTCGAGGTGGTCGACGGCGCGGACCATGACGACGTTGTACCCGCCGTACCGCGGTGGGTTGCCGGGGCTCTGCGTCTCGGTCATCCCGTTGGCGACCCACCACAATGTCGGAGGTGACGTGTCGGGAAGCGGGCCCCGGCCGAGCGCCGACGTCGCCGAGGCGCCAAGTGCCGCGACAAGGCCGAGGGTGAGGGCGACCCAGAGCGCCGTGCCGGCGAGGGCCACGAGGGCTCGACGCCACTCCCGACGCAGGTCGACGACGAGCAGCAGCCCGGTGACGGACACGGCGACGACCACGACCGCAGGGGTCGTCTTCAGGGTGACCGCCCCCGCAGCGAGCACCGACGACGCAACGAGCTGCACCAGGCCGAGCCCGTCGCGCCGCCGGGCCGCACGCAGCACGAGGACGACGGCTCCGGTGAGCAGGGGCATGGCGAGGATGTCGGTGTACGGCACGGCCACCCATGGCGAGGTCGCCACCAGCGCGACGACGACGAGCTGGGCGGCCACGGCGCGCACCCTCCCGGAGACCGGCGCGACGAGCGGGTGCACGAGCAGCACGGCCAGTCCTGCCGCGACAGCGACGAGCGACACGAGCACGGTTCGGGGAGGCCAGCCCGTCGCGTCGGACACAGCGAACGCCGCGCGATGCACGGCGACCAGCGGGTGCACGTTCGGGTAGAGCGAGAGGTAGGCCACCTGGCGGTCGTCGAGAGGCAGGCCGGTGTGCAGGGTCTCGGCGATCGTGTTCGCCGCCCTGACGTCCCACGACCACGGGAAGCGGAGCGACGTCCCGACGACGACGGCGACCCACCCACCGGCCACCGCCACCAGCCAGGGGGTCCCGGACCACCGGAGGACCCGCCGCAGCCACGCCGGTGGCCGCCAGAGCAGCCCGATGGTGACGAGGGCGGCGGTGGCCCCGACGACCACCGGCTGGCGGTAGATGGTGAAGGGCGGCCGCGGAGCGATCAGGGCCGTCATCGCCACGGCGAGAAGCAGCAGTCCCAGAACGATCGAGACCACGCGCCCAGCCCGTGCCTGCATTCCGGGACGGTACCGGAGCGGGCCGGGTCAGTCGCCGACCGTCCAGCCACGGGCGCCGACCGCGGCGACCGAGCGCGACGCCACAGTGACCGCGCGGTGCAGCGCACCCGGCAGGTCGTGGATGCCGTGCCGACCCACCTCGGCGAGCAGCGCGCCGTGGAGGACGTCCCCGGCTCCGAGGGTGTCGACGACGTCGACGCGGGGCGGCTCGACGGCGCCCGAGGACCCGCCCACGGCACGCCACTCGACCGGCCCGGCGCCTGCGCTGCGGGCGACCCACACGGGGCCGAGCGACAGGAGGTCGTCCAGCCGGTCCCCTCCCAGGGGGTGGAAGTCGGCGGACGCCACGATCACGTCGGCGTGCGCCAGCAGGGCCTCGAGGCCGGGCTTCCACGACCCTCCGTCGACGAGCACCGGGATCCCCGCAGCACGGGCCGACGCGGCGAGCGGCACCGAGGCCGACAGGTGGTGCCCGTCGACGAGCACCGCAGCCACGCCGTCGAGCGCGGCGGCGAGCTCGTGGGCACCGAGCGGCCGGGTCGTCACCCGACCCGCGACAGGGCCCGAGGCGACCGCACGCTCCCCCGTCGCGGCCGTGACGAGCACCGACGCCACCGGCACGTGGAACCCCTCGCCCGCCAGGTCGACGAGCTCGACCCCGTGCTCGGCGCAGTCGGCACGGACCACCTCGGCGAGCGGCGACCGACCCACCGCGGAGACGAGCCGGCACGGCATCCCGAGGAGGGCAGCCGTCATGGCGGCGTTGAGCGCGGGACCTCCGGCCTCGACCCGGGTGGCCAGCGCGACGAGCTTCTCGTCGGCGGCCGGCACGTGGTCGACGGTCTGGACGACGTCGACCGTCGCCAGCCCGCAAGCCAGGACGACCGGCCGGGTCACGACCTCAGACCGGCACGACCGCGTCGCGCTCGGCCCGGTTGACGGCCGACATGATCGCCCGCAGCGAGGCCTTGACGATCGACTCGTGCAGCCCGACGCCCCAGAGCACCCGCTCGCCCACGGCACACTCGACGTACGCGGCGGCCCGGGCGTCCCCACCCGCCGACAGGGCGTGCTCGTGGTAGTCGAGGACGCGGACGTCGACGCCCAGGGGCGCCAGGGCCGAGATGAAGGCCGCGATCGGCCCGTTGCCGGTGCCCATGATCTCCACCTCCTTGCCGTGGTCGGTGATGACCGCCTCGATGCGGTCCATCCCCTGGTCGGCGCCGACGATCGTCGAGCGCACCGGGGCGAACCGGCCCCAGCGCTCGGCCGGGTCGTCGGCGTGGAGGTACTCGTCCGAGAACATCCGCCAGATCTCCGCGGCGGCCAGCTCTCCGCCCTCGGAGTCGGTGCGGCGCTGGACGACGTGGCTGAACTCGACCTGGAGGCGACGAGGCAGGTCCAGGCCGTGCTCGGCCTTGAGGAGGTAGGAGACCCCGCCCTTGCCGGACTGGCTGTTGACGCGGACGACGGCCTCGTAGGACCGGCCGATGTCGTGCGGGTCGATGGGCAGGTAGGGCACGCCCCAGTCGATGTGGTCGATGTCGACGCCGGCCGCCGTCGTGCGCCGGTGCATGTCCTCGAGACCCTTCTTGATGGCGTCCTGGTGGGAGCCGGAGAAGGCCGTGTAGACGAGGTCGCCGCCCCACGGGTGGCGCTCGTGCACGGGGAGCTGGTTGCAGTACTCGACGGTGCGCCGGATCTCGGCCATGTCGGAGAAGTCGATCTGGGGGTCGATGCCCTGGGAGAAGAGGTTCATGCCGAGGGTCACGAGGCAGACGTTGCCGGTGCGCTCCCCGTTGCCGAAGAGGCAGCCCTCGATGCGGTCGGCGCCCGCGAGGTAGCCGAGCTCGGCCGCGGCGACGCCCTCGCCGCGGTCGTTGTGCGGGTGGAGGGAGACGACGACCGACTCCCGGCGGTCCAGGTGGCGAACCATCCATTCGATGGAGTCGGCATACACGTTCGGGGTCGCCATCTCGACGGTCGCGGGGAGGTTGACGATCATCTTGTGGTCCGGCGTCGGGTCGATGACGTCGATGACCTCGTTGCAGATCCGCACGGCGAACTCGAGCTCGGTGCCCGTGTAGGACTCCGGTGAGTACTCGTAGTAGACGTCGGTCTCCGGCACCGTCTCCTCGAGCTTCCTGCACAGCCGCGCCCCCTGGAGGGCGATGTCGATGATGCCCTCCTGGCTCATCCCGAACACGACACGACGCTGGAGCACCGAGGTCGAGTTGTAGAAGTGCACGATCGCCTGCTTCGAGCCGCGGATCGCGTCGAAGGTGCGCTCGATGAGGTGGTCGCGGCACTGGGTGAGCACCTGGATCGTCACGTCGTCGGGGATGTGGCCGCCCGAGATGAGCTCGCGGCAGAAGTCGAAGTCGGTCTGGCTCGCGCTCGGGAAGCCGACCTCGATCCCCTTGTAGCCCATCCGCACGAGGAGCTTGAACATGCGCATCTTGCGCTCGGAGTCCATCGGGTCGATGAGCGCCTGGTTGCCGTCACGCAGGTCGACGGCGCACCAGCGGGGGGCCTTGGTCATGACCTGGTCGGGCCACGTGCGCTCGGGCAGGTGGACCTCGAGCTGTTCCTGGAACGGGACGTACTTCTGGGTCGGCATCCCGGAGGGCTGCTGGGGGTGGATCATCTGGGTCTCACGCCTTCGTCTCGGTGCGGGTGCTCAGCCGGGCACAGCGAACTCCGCGACGAGGGGCGGCCGATTCAGGCCCCGCCGCGGCAGCGAAGGAGGAGGCGTCCAGAACGCACGGTCCGAGCATGCCACCTCCCCCGCATCCGGCCAACCCCCCGCCTCAGCCGCGTCACGATGCGGGACGCCGGTCCTCGGGGTCCTCACTGCCGGCGCAGCACCGCCACCGTGACCGGCCGCCGGACCTCGAAGCCGACACGACGGTAGAGGCGGTGCGCACCGTCGTTACCGGCGCGGACGTGGAGCATGGCCCGATCGCCGCGCTCCTGGATGCCGTGCGCCGCGGCCAGCGTGACGACGGCGCCGAGCCCCTCGCCGCGCACCGCCGGGTCGACACAGACGCCCGAGACCTCCCCGAACCCGTCGACGCGCATCCGCTCCCCCGCCATCGCGACGAGCCGGCCGCCTCGACGCACGCCGAACCAGCGACCCGTGAGGTGGCTGTTCGGCCCGAACGGCCCGGGGTCGGTCTCGGCGGCGAGGCGCACCATGTCCGCCACGTCGGACGCCGACAGCTCGACGACCTCGCGGGTCGCCGCCGGGGGGTCGGCCAGGTCGCCGGCGACGTACTGGGTGGCGGGCTCGCGGAGCAGCTCGGTCCATCCGCCCGGCGCGGGCTCGACCTCGCCACGGAGGAACACGGCGACGCCCTGAGGGCCGACGAGCTCGGCCAGCGCCTCCCATCCCCGGGTGTCGAGGCGCTCGACCCCGCAGAACGGCGCGATGTCGTCGCGGTAGCGCCGCGCCTCGCCTCCCGGGGCCGACTCCGCCAGCGCGGCCTGCGGTCCGCTGAGGGCGTGCCAGGCCATGTCGTCGAGCACGTGCTGCGCCGCGCTCATCGCCGGATCCGCACCGACAGGCACGTCACGCACCCCTCGAGCTTCTCGAACTCGGAGACGTCGACCTCGGTGACGTCGTACCCGCGGGCGCGGTAGGTGTCGGCCGAGCGCGGCGCGCTCGCGGCCATGAGCAGGTGCCCCTCGGCGAGGACGACCACGTGGGCACCGCCCTCCTCGGGCACGTCCTCGTATGCCGGGAACGCCTCCTTGTCGTCGACGACAGGCCCCCAGCCGACGACGGTGCCGTCGGGCAGTGCCGTGCACGCCGACTTCAGGTGCAGGGCGCGGGTGACCGGCACGGCCTGGACGCGAATCCCGAGCTCCCGGAAGTGAGCTGCCAGCTGCTGGATGCCGACACCGTTCGTCCGTCCCCCGAGCCCCACGTATGCCGTGCCACCCGTGCGGAGCACGTCGCCGCCGTCGAGGGTGCCCGGCGCCTCGATGCGGGCGACCCGCAGGCCGAGGTCGCGCACGGCGCCCTCGACCCCGTCGGCCTCGGCGCGGCGCGCGGTGGCCCCTGACCGGGTGATGACCGCGAGGTCCTCGTGCACGACGACGGCGTCCTCGACGAACACCGCGTCGGGGCAGTCGTCGGCCGGCGGCACCTCGGCGACGTCCCAGCCCGCCGACCGGAGCGCCGCGGCATACCCCTCCCACTGCTCCCGGGCGAGGTCGAGGTCCACGGGCGCGCGGTCGATGTGGGTGACGATGCCCTCGGCGAGGCGTGGACCGGACCGGCGGAGGAGCGCGACCGGGCGCGTCACGGCATCCGCACCGCTCACGAGGCCGGCCACAGGGAGTGGTAGGCGTTGATCGCCGGTTGGCCGCCGAGGTGGGCGTAGAGCACGGTCGAGTCCCGCGGGACGTCACCGCCGCTCACGAGGTCGACGAGGCCGGCGAGGGACTTCCCCTCGTAGACGGGGTCGGTGATCATCGCCTCGAGCTCGGCGCCGAGCCGCATCGCCTCCATCGTCGACTCGACCGGGATCCCGTAGAGGTCGCCGGCCCAGTCGCCGAGGAGCGTGAACTCGTCATCGCGCAGGTCGCGGCCGAGCTCGATGACCTCGGCGGTGTGCCGGGCGATGCGCTCGAGCTGGGCGCGGGTCCGGTCGAGGGTCGCGGAGGCGTCGATGCCGATGACCCGGCGGTGGACGCCGGTGAGGTCCTCGAGCGCCGCGAACCCGGCGACCATCCCGGCGTGGGTGGAGCACGTCACGGTGCACACGACGATCGTGTCGAAGACGACTCCGAGGGCCTTCTCCTGCTCGGCCACCTCGAACGCCCAGTTGGCGAACCCGACCCCGCCGAGGGGGTGCTCGGACGCGCCGGCCGGGATGGGGTAGGGCGTGCCGCCGGACTCCTCGACCTCGCGGAGGGCCTCCCTCCACGAGTCGCGGATGCCGATGTCGAACCCGTGCGGGTCGAGGCGCGAGTCCGCGCCCATCATGCGCGACAGGAGGATGTTGCCGACCTTGTCGTTCACCGGGTCGTCCCAGGGCACCCACTTCTCCTGCACGAGACGGCACCTCAGCCCGAGGTGGGCCGCGACGGCAGCCACCTGCCTGGTGTGGTTGGACTGGTAGCCGCCGATCGAGACGAGGGTGTCGGCGCCGCTCGCGAGCACGTCGGGGACGATGTACTCGAGCTTGCGGACCTTGTTGCCACCGAAGGCGAGCCCGCTGTTGACGTCCTCACGCTTGGCCCAGACCTGCGCACCGCCGAGGTGGTCACTGAGCCGGCGCAGGTGCTGGAGCGGGCTCGGTCCGAACGTGAGCTGGTACCGGGGGATCTCGTGGAGGCGCATGCTCCACGTCTACCACCGCGCGGCAGCCCGGCACAGGGTCGTCCACGTCGATCGGCGGGCCCCGCCGTCAGGTCGTCGGGCGTGCCGGGTCGGCGCCCATCGCCACGAGCACGCGTGCCGCCTCCTCGTGACCGGCTGCCGACGCCAGCTGGAGGGCGGTCCGGCCCTCCTCGTCCGGAGCCTCGAGGCGGGCGCCGTCGCGCAGGGCCAGGGCCAGGGCGTCGGCGTCGCCCTCGCGGGCGGCGGCGAGCAGCGCGGCATCCGGGTCGTCGGAGGGGCGGTGGCTCGCAGCGGCGACGAGCACGCGTGCGAGCCGCACGTACCCGCGCTCACGCGCCATCTCGAGTGGGGTGAGCCGCTCGGACACGGACGGACGACCCAGCTGCACGCCGCCCGCCACGAGCACCTGGAGGGTGGTGAGCTCGTCGCGCTCGTCGGAGCCGAACCACACCGCCTCGTGCACGGCCTGGTAGCCGATGCGGTTGACGTGGTCCCTGTCGATGCCCGCGCGGAGCAGGCGGCCCACGACGAGGTGGTGACCACGCTCCGCGGCGCGGATGAGGCCGGTGCCGTCCCAGCTGTCCTTGTCGTCGACCTCCGCGCCCGAGGCGAGGGTCAGCTCGAGCAGGTCGAGGTGGCCCTCGCTCGTGGCGACGAGGTAGGCGGACTGCTGTGTCTCGTCCTTGGCGTTGACGTCGGCGCCCTGCCTGACGAGGCGCCGGGCCTCCTCGACGTCGTCGTCCCATGCCGCCGCGAGCAGGGCTGCGTCGAGCTCGGCCCGTGAGGTCGGGACGGCGCCCGACGACGGGGCGAGCCCTGGCGCGCCGCCTCGTCCGTCCACGGCCGTGCAGCCGGCCAGGACGAGCACCGTGACCGCGGCGGCGACGGCCACCGGCCGAGCACGTGTCCTCGCCATGCCCGCATCATCGGTCATCCCACGGCGGAGGGGAATCCGGGTGCGTCACGCAGCGGGGTCGAGCAGGCTGTGCGGGTGCCCGACTCGATCGTCCCTCCGCTGCCTCCCGGCCTCACGGCCCGTCCGCTCACCCTCCACGACCTCGATGCCGTGCACGCCGTGCTCGCCGCCGCCGAGCTGGAGGACTCCGGGCACCTCGCGATCGACCCCGAGGACATCGCCGGTGACTGGGCGCGCCCGAGCTTCGACCTCGCCGCCGACAGCATCGGCGTGCTCGACGGCGAGCGCATCGTCGCCGCCGGGGAGGTGACCCGTCGCGGCGCCCACGCCGAGGGTGCCGTGCTGCCCGCTGCCCGAGGGCGAGGGATCGGGACGTGGCTCGCAGCCTGGACCGAGGCCCGGGCGACGGAGATGGGATCGGCCCGGGTCGGCCAGACGACGCCCGACGGTTCGATGCCGCAACGCCTCCTGGTAGGCCGTGGCTACCGTCTGGGCCACACTGCCTGGGTGCTGGCGCTCCCGGAGGGGCGAGAGGTGCCGGAGCGCCCCCTTCCGGACCGTTACGCGCTGGCGACGGGCGACACGAGGGACCGCGTGCACACGGCATACACCGTGATCCAGGACGCCTTCGACGAGTGGGAGGGCCGGGTTCGGGACACGTTCGAGGACTGGGCCGCCCGGACGGTGCGGCGACCGGCCGCGCAGCCGTGGCAGCTCAGGGTCGTCGAGCACGAGGGCTCGGTCGTCGGGGCGTCGTACACGGTGCTGGACAGCCAGGGAGTCGGCTACGTCGGACAGCTCGCCGTCGCCCGGGAGCACCGGGGGCGAGGCCTGGCGCAGGCGATGCTCGCCGACGCCTTCGCGGCGGCCCGCGACCACGGAGCCACGCGCAGCGAGCTCTCGACGGACTCACGCACGGGCGCCCTCGACCTCTACCGCAGGGTTGGCATGGAGGTCACCCAGACGTGGACGCACCTCGTGACGGACCTGCCGCGGCGCTGACCGGCTCAGGCGCGGAGGGAGCTCACGAGCGCGACGTAGTCCGACCGGGCGGTGTCGGCAGTCGTGCCCCGGAGCGCCTCCCAGGCGTCGTACTTGGCCCGGCCCACGGGGTTCGTGAATCCGGGCCGCTTGCCCTGCACGTCACCCTCGGTGGCCTGCTTGTAGAGCGCGTAGAGCCGCAGCTTGGTGTCGTTGCCGGGGTCGCTCGGGAGGCCCTTGACGTCCTCGGCGGCGGTGCGGAACTCGTCCTCGGTAGCCATGCGGCCCACTCTAGGCTCAGCGTCGCTTGAGGAGCTCCTCGGCGATCTGGACGGCGTTCAGCGCGGCGCCCTTGCGGAGGTTGTCACCGACGACGAAGAGGTTGAGGCCCTTGCCCTCGGGGGCCGCCTGGTCGCGCCGGACCCGTCCGACGAACACCTCGTCACGGCCGGTCGCCTGGAGCGGGTTCGGCACGTCGGTCACGACGACACCGGGCGCCCGGCCCAGCACCTCGAGCGCCGCCTGCGGGGTGATGTCGCGGTCGAACTCCGCGTGGATCGCGAGGCTGTGCCCGGAGAACACGGGGACGCGGACGCAGGTGCCCGAGACACGCAGCTCCGGGATGTGGAGGATCTTGCGCGACTCGTTGCGCAGCTTCTGCTCCTCGTCGGTCTCGAGCGAGCCGTCGTCGACGAGGCTGCCGGCGAGCGGCACGACGTTGAACCCGACCGGCACGGCATACACCTGGGGGTCCGGCAGGGTGAGGGCCGAGCCGTCGAGGGCGAGGTCCTTGGGGTCGCCTGACGCGTACCCGCCGCGCAGCTGGCCGTCGAGCTCGGTGAGGCCGACGCCACCCGACCCGGAGACGGCCTGGTAGCTGCTGATGTGGAGGCGCACGAGCCCCGCGAGGTCGTGGAGGGGCTTGAGCACCGGCATCGCGGCCATCGTCGTGCAGTTCGGGTTGGCGACGATGCCCTTGGGGATGTCGTCGAGGTCGTCGGGGTTGACCTCCGAGACGACGAGCGGGACCTCGGGGTCCTTGCGCCACGCGCTCGAGTTGTCGACGACGACCGCGCCGGCCTCCGCCACCCGAGGTGCCCACACCCTGCTCGTGGAGCCACCGTTCGAGAACAGGGCGACCTCGAGCCCGGAGAAGTCCGCGGTCGCGGTGTCCTCGACGGTGACCTGCTCGCTCTTCCAGGGCAGCGTCGTGCCGGCCGACCGCGCGCTCGCGAAGTAGCGGATCTCGTCGACCGGGAAGCCCCGCTCGTCGAGGAGGGTGCGCATGACGTTGCCGACCTGGCCGGTCGCGCCGAAGACTCCGACTCGCATGGGGCCCAGTCTAGGGAGCCGTCCGTATGCCGGGCGCCCGGCTCACGATGCGAGCGCACCACCGGGTCGGCGGGGGGTTCGGCGCGCGGAGAGTTCCGCGGTTGCCGGGCGCCCGGCGCCTGCGAGGAATAGCCTCCCGGAATGACAACGACGTCCGTGGACCGCCGCACCCTGCTCAGGGGAGTGGCCGCGGCCACGACCGCCCTCGCCCTCCCCCGGGTCTTCGACCCCGCCGCAGCCGCCGCGCCGGCGAGCCACGGGATCTTCGGGTACGGGGTCGCCAGCGGCGATCCCACCGCCAGCTCGGTGATCCTCTGGACCCGCGCCACCCCCCCTGCCCGAGCGGGCGAGCCCGTCGCGACCCCGGGCAGCGGCCTCGGGCGGCCGATCCCGGTGCGCTGGCAGGTCTCCCGCGACGCGAGGTTCACCCGCCTGGCGGCACACGGGACGGTCAAGACCTCGCCGGACACCGACCACACCGTGAAGGTCGACGTCCAGGGCCTCGACCCGTACACCCGCTACTACTACCGCTTCCAGTCGCTCGGCGAGTTCAGCGAGGTCGGGCGCACCCAGACCGCGGGTGACGTCGCCGGCGAGGTGCACGCCCTGCGGCTTGCGCTGGTCAGCTGCAGCAACTTCACCGGGGGCTACTTCACGGCGTACCGCGCCATCGCCGGCCGGGACGACCTCGACTTCGTGCTCCACGTGGGGGACTACTTCTACGAGTACGGCAACGGTGAGGACCGCTACGGTCCCGACGCCCTCATCGGCGTCCGGGACAGCGTGCCCCCGACGGAGACCATCGACCTCCTCGGGTACCGCCTGAGGCACGCCCTGCACAAGGCCGACCCCGACCTCCAGGCCGCGCACCGGCAGCATGCCTGGATCACGATCTTCGACGACCACGAGGTGGCCAACAACTCCTGGGCGGGGGGTGCGGAGAACCACGAGAGCGACGAGGGGAGCTACCTCGAGCGTCGCGAGCAGGCGATGCAGGCCTACCTCGAGTGGATGCCGTTCCGGATGCCCGACCAGTCGGTGCCCCACCAGGGCACCCGCTTCTTCAAGCGGTTCACGTTCGGCGCGCTCGGCGACCTGTCGGTCCTCGAGACGAGGCAGAACCGCAGCCAGCAGGTGGCCGTGGCCGACGTCCCGTTCGACGGCTTCGTCCCCATCGGCACCCCGGCCATCGACGGCATCCTCGCCTCACCGGCACGGCACCTCCCGGAGCCGGAGCAGATGACCTGGATCAAGGACGGCGTGGCCGAGCAGGGACGGCCGTGGCACCTCGTCGGCAACCAGGTCATGGTGTCGCCGGTGCTCTACCCCGGCGCGGCGCTGGGGGCCCCGGGGTACACCTTCGTCAACGGAGACCAGTGGGACGGCTACACCGCCGACCGGACGAGCCTGCTCACGCACCTCGCGGCCCAGCCGGAGGAGGCCGGGGACGCCGTCGTGCTCACCGGTGACATCCACGCGTCGTTCGCCTGCGACCTCCCCGTGGCCTCGTCGCCCGGCAACCCCACGTACACCTCGGCCGGCGTCGAGTTCGTCTGTCCGTCCGTGACGAGTGACGGGTTCTTCGAGGTGCTGAGCGGAACGCCGCAGCTGGCCGGGCGGCCGCCGGAGTACGTCGTCGCCGTGACGAACCAGGCCATCGGGGCAGCGCAGCAGCTCAACCCGTGGATCAAGTACATCGACGGCGTCAGCCACGGGTTTGCCGTCGTCGACGTCACTCCTGAGCGGGTCCAGGTCGACTACCACCACACGCCCGTCCCGACGAGCGCCCGGCCCGACCCCCGCGTCGTCCCGACCATCGAGCCCACCTACTCGCGCAGCCTGCAGACGCTCGCCGGCAGCCGCCGGGTCACGCAGGCGACCGAGCAGGTCGGCCCCCGGTCGGACGAGCCGCGCGACGGCTGAGCGACTGCGGGTCGCTCGGGGTGCACCGGGCCGCCTGACGCGGGGTCGACCTACCGCCGGGGACCGACGCGCGGGGCCGCTCCCGACGCCCGCCTCGCCCGGTTCGCGTCGAGGTCGGCGAGCAGTCGTCGACCCCGCGTGCTCAGTGACGGCGCGAGGCCGTCGTCGCCCGCTCGGTCCGACACGAGCCAGCGGAACGCCACGCCACGGTTGACGAGGTCGTGCGCGTAGGCACGTCTGGCGGTGGCGGTAGGGTCGGCGCCCTCCGCGGCGTCGACGGTGAGCCGTGCGACGTCCCGGTCCCGCACCGCCTCGCGCTCCTCGACGGCACGCAGCGCCCGACGCGGGGCCACGAGCGGGAGGACGAGGGTGAGCACGAGACCGAGCAGCACCGCGGCGGCCACGAGCGCGTGCTGCCACAGCGGCGCGGCCAAGGGGAGCGTGTCCGCACCGCGCGGCCGGACCGACGTCCGAGCGGCCGTGACCCCCGCGACGACGAAGTACATCGAGCCGTAGAGCACGGCCCATCCGGCCTCGGCACCCACGGGATGGGTGAGCACGGCATACTCCCACTCCGACTCGCTGTCGCCCGGAGCCTGGCGGAGCACCCGGAGGAGCGAGCCGAAGTGCGTCGCCGCCCACGCCCCGAGCGCCGTGCACGCGATCGCGACCACCACCGAGACGACCGGGTTGTCACGCAACCACCGCGTGACGACCTCGGGGTCGTTGCGCACCAGGGTCCATGCGACCGCCGCCGGGACGAGCACGAGGAGAAGCGTCCCGACCAGCTCGCCACCGCCGACGAGGAGCCCCTGCACCCGTCGTCCGGCGTTGCGGACCCCTCTCTGCCTGGGGGTCAGCCCGGACCGGGGCACCTTGGGGATGAGGAGCCGGTCCGCGAGCCGGTCCAGGGCGGCCCAGACGCTCCCCGTCGTGGCGGGCAGCGACCCGAGGAGCATCAGGCCCAGGGCCAGGCCGACGACGGCCAGCAGCGTCACCGCCCCCTGCTGGGCGGACGCGTCTCCCGCGGCCGCCGGGGAGAAGGCGTAGGCGAGCAGCGGGATCACCGGGGTCAGCAGGACGACGCCGTGGAGCAGCGTCCGGCTGCGCACGGTCCCGTAGGCGAGCGCGACGAGGACGGTGCTGATGCCGAACATCGCGGCCGGCCCCGACCAGGTCTCGGGCAGGACCCCGAAGAGGGACAGGGAGACGAGCACCGCCCCGACGGCAAGCCCCACGAGGGTCAGGCCGCGGGCGATGACCGCCTTGGACGTCAGCCCCAGGATGATCCAGTGCCCGACGAGCATGACGCCCCGAAGGAGCCGGGTGGCCGGACGCAGGGCGCCCAGCCCCGACCTCGGCGAGTCGAGCACCGTCGCGCCCACGGCGCCCGCGGTCGAGGCGCTGCGGATCATGAGGTCGCTCGTCGTCTCGTCGCCGAGCGGCTCACGGCCGACCCCGGCCCGGTCGAACGCCGTGAGCAGCAGCGCGCGGTCCCGCCCGGAGACCTCGGTGCCGTCGTGAGCCGCGGCCTCCACCCTGGCGAGCAGGGGCTCGTCCGCCGCGAGGAAGAGCTCACCCCGCGAGCGCGGGTTCGCGCCGTCGGCGCGGTCTTCGCGGATCGACGCGGCCAGAGCCGGCACCTCGTCGGTGACGGCACCGAGCTGGATGGCCCAGGCGAAGAGGTGGGCCAGCGCCGGCATCATCGGGGAGAGCTGCTCGGTCGGGAGCCTGAGGGTGAACGCGCCGGTCAGCTCGGCCTCGGCCGCCTCGCGCAGGCTGACCACCCGTGGGTCCTCGTCGAGCCCGGTGCCGCCGAGGAGGTGCTCGACGAGGTCGTCGACGGTCGCCCGGGCGAGGTCACGCGGGTCGGCCTCGGCGGTGAGGTAGCCGGACAGGTAGGCCGCGCGCCGCACCCGCCCCGGGTGGAGCACCGAGCGGCACAGGACCGTGGCGGCATCCAGCCGGCCCCAGGTCCAGTCGTTGACCCGCCACGACCGCTTGAGGAAGCCGCCGAACCGCTTCACGGACCACCCGCCGAGCTTGTCGTCGCCGGTGCGGCTGTAGCGGGCGAACGCGTTGTCGGCCTGGGCGGAGAGCTGGACGACCTCGATGGGGATGGTCGAGCCCGCCGTCGCCTCGTCGCCGATCGTCGCGCTCGCGACCTCGAGCTGGAGGAGCGTGGTCAGCAGGGAGAGCTGGCTCACGTCGGCCTGGCCCGGCGCGAGGGCGTCGCGCCAGCGGTGCAGGGCCCGGACGTCACCCAGGGTGGGGGCGCTCGAGTGCCCGCTCGCGTCGACCGGGTGCGCGTCGCAGTGCGCGCGGAGCACGGGAAGGGCGATCTGCAGGAGCTCGACGACCCGCTCGACGTGGTGGCGCACCTTGCGTCCCGCGCTCCCCGGGGGAGCCGCGAGCAGTGCGGTCCGCAGGTCCTCGCGGACGTGCTGCTCCCACTCGTCGGCGGCGGCCTTGTCGAGGCCCACGAGGAACCGGCGCTCGTTCTCGGAGTGGGCGACCAGCTCGATGGCTGCCAGGACCGCGTCGTCAGAGCCACCGGTCATGAGACGGGCGTACGAGGCCAGCCGCAGCGTCCAGTAGTGGTGGTCGGGACGCAGCCCGCTCAGCGTCTCGTCCTTCTCCCACGGGTCGTCCGTGAGCGCCCTGCTGAGGTGGATGAGGCGGGCCTGCTCGGTGAGCATCTCGCGGACCTTGCGCGCGACGTCCCAGTCCTCCCCCTTGGGCAGCACCCACACGAGGTCGCGCAGCAGCTCGTTGGCGGCCTCGGCCACCGAGATGGCACCCGAGACCCCCCAGTGCCAGACGTCGTCGTCGTCCGGGTGCGCGGCCGTCGGGAGGCGCTCGGGCACGTACGGGATCGGTGCCCCCGGCGACCCGTCGCTCCCGCTGGGGAAGTCCTGCTGGGCGCGCTCGGCGGCCCGGCGGATGCGCTCGTAGTCCCAGGCGTCGCCGTCCTCGGGGAAGGACTCCGGCGGACGCTGGCCGACCCGGCGGCGCGCGAGGTCCCGTGCCGCGTGCCAGAGCCGCAACCGCCGGTAGTGCGGGAACAGCGCCGCCCCGAGGCTCTCGAGGTTGAGGATCCCCCCGGCACGGTCGCCCTCGTCGGCCACCCGGTCGAAGCCGGACAGGATGTCGGCCCGGGTGCCACGGCGCCCGGCCGCCCGGATGTTGTGCCCCTCGAGCTCGTCGACGAACGTGCGGCTCCCCTGCGCCGACAGGGCGCCCAGGACCCCGGTCAGCGAGGTCGTCAGCATCGGCGGCTCGGCGAGGGAGTCGGCCGGGTCCGGGCCCGGGGCCGGGGCGTGCGGGTAGACGAGGAGCATGATGCGCCGGACCGGACCGTCCGCCGGCATCCGCTCGATCGCCTCGACCGCCACCCGGGTCGGCGTGTTGGCGAGGACACCGCCGTCGACGACATAGCGCGACCGGTCGCGGGCCGGGAAGACGTCGCCCCACTCCTCGACGAGGTCGGACATGTCCGGGCGCAGGTCCGAGGTCTGCGCCGTGACCCCGGCCAGGGACTGCGGCCCCTGCGGGGAGACCGGGACGAACGACGGCTCGAAGGCGAGGGGGAAGCTCGACGAGCTACGGGCCGCGAGCGCCAGCTGGGCCGCGGTCTCCCGGATCCGCTTGGCACCGAACGGGTCGTTCTCCTCGGTGGCGTCGACCGGACGGCGCCAGTGGAACCGCGCGCCGTGCACTGCCTGCGGCAGCCGCTGGCCCAAGGCGTCGACGGTCACCTCCTGGTTGCCGTTCAGCACGGTCGTCATGACCGTGAGGTCGATCGGCGCGTCCTTGGGCGAGGTCGCTGAGGTCGGCACGGACAACCGGGTCAGGGCGGCGTTGAGCTGTGGGAGGAAGTGGTCGTCCCCCTTGAGCAACGAGCTCGGGGACCCGCGGAACGGCTGGCGCAGCAGCGCCTCGATGCGTCCCTGCTCCACCCACACGTCCCGGAGCGACGCCAGGTCGGCGAGGCGGTTCACCTGCGCGAGGGCGAGGGCCGCCCCGTTGACGCCTCCCGCCGAGGTGCCGGACACGACGTCGACGCGGGCCGAGCACCCGGTGATCGCGAGGAGCGTGGCGTAGGGGCCGGTGCCGGCGTCGTGTGCCTTGACGAGCCGGTCGAGCTCGAGCGCGACTCCTCCCATCCACACCGCGAGCGAGACGCCGCCGTTCATGACGACGCCGAACCTGATCTCCTCCGGTGGCACTGCCGACAGGTCGTGCTGCCTCAGCCCGTGCGGACCCGGCTGACCCTCCATGGCTCGCTCCTCCTGGCGCGGTGGTGGCCCCATGGTTCACCTGCGGTGCCGGCCCCACAACCAGGCGCGCCCCGGCGCGTCGCGCGACCCTCGTGGGGCGGGGCCGAGGAGCCGGCGCCGATCCCGGGTCGGCCGGGCCCGATCAGAAGCCGAGCCGCCCCAGCTGCTTGGGGTCGCGCTGCCAGTCCTTGGCGACCTTGACGTGCAGGTCGAGGTGGACACGCTGACCGAGGAGCCCCTCGATGCCGCGTCGGGCGGTGGTGCCGACCTCCCTGAGCCGCGAGCCGCCACGGCCGATGACGATGGCCTTCTGCGAGTCGCGCTCGACGAAGACGTTGACACGCACGTCGAGCAGGGGGTTGGCCTCGCTGCGGCCCTCGCGGGGCACGACCTCCTCGACGACGACGGCGAGGCTGTGCGGCAGCTCGTCGCGCACCCCTTCCAGCGCGGCCTCGCGGACCAGCTCGGCGATCATGACGAGCTCGGGCTCGTCGGTCAGGACGCCGTCGGGGTACAGCGGCCCGGGCGACGGTGGCAGGTGCTCGGACAGCACCGTCGCCACCTCGCTGACCTGGTCGCCGCGGGTCGCGGAGCACGGGATGATCGCGGCCCAGTCACCGAGCCGGTCGATCGCGATGAGGTGCTCGGCGAGGCGCTGCCGGTCGACCGTGTCGGACTTCGTCGCGATGGCCACCACGGGCGTGCGCTTCCCGCGCATGATCTCCGCGAGCTCGGCGGCGATGAACTGGTCGCCCGGGCCGATGCGCTGGTCGGCGGGCAGGCAGAAGCCGATGACGTCGACCTCGAGGAGGGTCTCGCGGACGAGGTCGTTGAGCCGCTCACCGAGCAGGGTGCGCGGCTTGTGGAGCCCCGGCGTGTCGACGAGCACGAGCTGGCTCGAGGGGCGCGAGACGATGCCGCGGATCGTGTGCCGCGTCGTCTGGGGTTTGCTCGAGGTGATCGCGACCTTCGACCCGACGAGGGCGTTCGTCAGGGTCGACTTGCCGGCGTTCGGTCGGCCGACGAGGCACGCGAACCCGGCGACGTATGCCGTGCCGCCACCGTCGGCGCGGTCGGCCCCCTCGGCCCCCTCGGCCCCCTCGGCCCCGTCCGCCGCGTCGGCGGGCCCACCGGCATACCCCTGGCCGCTCATCCGGCTCGCTCCTCCACCTCGGGTGCACCCTGCGCCGGCTCGACCCGCTCGACGACCACCGTCGCGATGCGGTGACGGCGACCCGACATCCGCTCCGCCGTCAGGCGCAACCCTGCCACCTCGCACGTCGAGCCGAGGATGGGGACCCGGCCGATCGTCTTGCCGATGAGCCCGCCCACCGTGTCGACCTCGTCCTCGTCGAGGTCGACGTCGAACAGCTCGGCGAGGTCGTCGACGTGCATCGTCGCGGTCACCCGCACCCGGCCGTCACCGAGGTCCTCGACCTCGGGTGCCTCGCGGTCGTACTCGTCGGTGATCTCGCCGACGATCTCCTCGAGGATGTCCTCGATGGTGACCAGGCCGGCCGTGCCGCCGTACTCGTCGACGACGACGGCGAAGTGGCTCTGGTCGCGCTGCATCTCGCGGAGCAGGTCGTCCACGGGCTTGCTCTCGGGCACGAAGGGCATCGGTCGCATGAGCTCGGTGACCGCGACCGTGCCCGCCTCGGGGTCGGCGTTGAGCCGCCGGATGACGTCCTTGAGGTAGAGCAGGCCCACGACGTCGTCGACGTCGTCGCCGAGCACCGGCATCCGCGAGAAGCCCGACCGGAGGAACAGGCTCATGGCCTGCCGGCAGGTGCGGTCGTCGTCGATGGCGACCATGTCGGTACGGGGCACCATGACCTCCCGGGCGAGGGTGTCACCGAGCTCGAAGACCGAGTGGATCATCTCGCGCTCCTCGGCCTCGATGAGCGAGGAGTCGCGGGCCATGTCGACGAGGTCGCGCAGCTCCCCCTCGCTCTCGAACGGGCCGTCGCGGAAACCCTTGCCGGGCGTCACGGCATTCGTCAGGGCGATGAGGAGTCGGCTGAACGGGCCGAGCACCCGTCGCAGCCACACCGTCGTCGGCGCCGCGGCGAGCGCGACCGGCGTGCTGTGCTGCGCGCCGAGGGTGCCCGGGGAGACGCCGACGACGGCGAAGGAGATCAGCGCCATGATCGCGATGGCCACGAGGAACGGCTGCCAGGTGCCCTCGACCCGGTCGACGACCGCGAGCGTGACCATGACGGCGACGGTCGACTCGGCGATGACGCGCAGGAAGGACAGCACCGAGAGGTATGCCGCGGTGTCGCCCACGACCCGCACGAGCGCCTTCGCGCCGGGCCGCCCCTCGTCGAGCAGCTCGTGGGCACGGGCGCGGGACATCCGCTGGAAGGCCGCCTCGGCCGTCGAGATGAGGAAGGCGACGAGGGTCGCGACGATCGCCGCGGTGACGAGCCTGGTCATGTGGGAGGTCCGGCTCAGGCGCTCGGCCGGCCACGCGTGGCCAGGAAGGTGAGGAGGAGCTGGCGCTGCAGCTCGAACATCTCCTTCTCCTCCTCGGGGGTCGCGTGGTCGTAGCCGAGCAGGTGCAGGATGCCGTGGGTCGTGAGGAGGAGCAGCTCCTCCTCGGTCGCGTGGCCGGCCTCGCGAGCCTGCTTCGCCGCAACGCTCGGGCACAGCACGATGTCGCCGAGCACACCCTCCTGGGGCTCCGACCCGTCACGCCCCGGCCGTAGCTCGTCCATGGGGAAGCTCATGACGTCGGTCGGCCCCGGCAGGTCCATCCACTGGACGTGGAGGGTCTCCATCGCGGCCTCGTCGACGAGCCGCAGGCAGAGGTCGGCCTGCGGGTGGACGCGCATCTGCTGCAGGACGTAGCGCGAGCAGGCGACGAGCTCGAGCTCGTCGAGGACCACGTCGGTCTCGTTGAGGACGTCGATGCTCATCGACGGGGTCCCTTGGGCTGCTTCTCGTCCCAGCGTCCGTACGCGTCGACGATGGCACCCACGAGCCGGTGCCGGACGACGTCGGATGCCGTGAGCTCGGCGAAGTGGACGTCCTCGAGGTTGGTCAGGATGTCGCGGACCACCCGGAGGCCGCTCAGGGTGCCGCCGGGCAGGTCGACCTGCGTGACGTCGCCGGTGACGACCATCTTGGAGCCGAACCCCAGGCGGGTGAGGAACATCTTCATCTGCTCGGCCGAGGTGTTCTGGGCCTCGTCGAGGATGATGAACGCGTCGTTGAGGGTGTTGTGGGTCAGGACGAAGTCGTCGGTGACGTACAGCGAGTCCGCGGCCGAGACCTGGATGCACATCGTCTCGACGTCACCCACAGGCTCGATGCGGTCGACGTAGCGCATGGGGCTGCCGCCGCCGGTGCGCTCGTAGGCCGCACGCTTCCGCTCGAGCCGGAAGGGCTGGTAGCCCTCGGGGAGGCGGATGTCGACGACGTGGGCGTCGTGGCGGTGGGTCACGTCGTGACCGCGGGCCCGACCCGGTGTCCGGCCCTCGGCGACCCTGGTGCGCGAGTAGGCGACCCCTCCGAGTGACCGGACGATGAAGACCACGTCGTCACGGAGCCGGGGCGACGTGGTGGCGAACTGGACCCGGCACGTGCGGTCCTTCTGGACCACCGGACCACCGTCGGTGTCGAGCAGTCCTTGGAGCAGGGCGAGCCGCACCCACGAGGAGTTGTGCAGGTAGATGTCGGGGACGTGCTTCGTCGCGGAGGTCCTGCCGGCGAGCCCCAGGTCACGGACGATCGTGGTGACGGGGTTGGCGACCCGGAGCCCACCTCGACCGTGCCCACGGTGCCGGAGGGTGTAGTCCATGCCGCGCTTGCTCGTGACGTCGACGGGCAGGCAGACGTCGTCGAACGCCTCCTGCATCCGCTCCACGAGCTCGGGGTCGGCCGTGGTGAACGAGGGCGTCGTGGAGGTCGTGATGCACCCGTCGCCCAGCATGAGGCCGAGCGCATAGGGATCCAGGGGCACGTGACGGGGCACGAACTCCACGGCATCCACCAAGGGGAGCTCGAACCGGTGGGTGTGCCCCTGCCGCTCGTTCCCGACCATGTCGCGGGTCTGCACCGTGCGCCAGCGGCCCTGTCGCTTGTCCCTCCGGGTCCGGACGGTCCAGAGGTGCTCCCCACAGGCCAGGGTGGACGCGCCGTCCTGGGTGGTGACCCGGTAGACCTGGCGGCGGCCTTGGGGAAACACCCCGAGGACGTGCGTGGGCAGACCGGTGGACCCGACGACGAGGTCACCGACCTCGAGGTCACCGAAGCGCCGGTACCCCTCGGGGGTCAGCACCCGGCTGTCCAGCGGCTGCGCCCGTCCCCGCATGTATCCGAGGGGGGCGACCTCGATCGTGCCCGACGCCATGAGGCGCGGGATCGAGTCTGGGTCGACCATGTCGTGGAGCGCGTCGTAGAGGGGTCGCAGGTAGGGGTCGATCTTGTCGTTGAGGGTGCCCGGGAGGAACCCGAGCCGCTCGCCCGCCTCGACCGCGGGCCGCGTGAGGATGATGCGGTTGACCTGCTTGGCCTGGAGCGCGGCCACGGCCTTCGCCATGGCGAGATAGGTCTTGCCGGTGCCCGCGGGGCCGATGCCGAAGACGATGGTGTTGTCGTCGATGGCATCGACGTAGCGCTTCTGGCCGAGGGTCTTCGGCCGGATCGTGCGGCCCCGGTTGGAGACGATGTTCATCGTGAGGACGTCGGCGGGGCGTTCGACGGTCTGCGCCCGCAGCATCTGGATCGAGCGCTCGACCGCGTCGCGGTTGAGGGGCTGGCCGCCCTCGATGACGTCGAGCAGCTCGTCGACGAGGCGCTCCACGAGGGCGACCTCGGCGCTCGGCCCCGAGATGTGGAACTCGTTGCCGCGGACGTGGATCTCGGCCTGGGGGAACTGGCGCTCCATCGTGCGCAGCAGCTCGTCGCGAGGGCCCAGGAGCGTCACCATGGCGACGTCGGGCGGGACGACGACCGTGTGCTGCGGGACGTGGGGATGGGTCGGCCCGGTCCCCGCGTCGGCGGGCCCGGGCTGGTCGGTATGGGCGTCACTCATCGTGGGACAAGTGTACGAGCCCGCACCGACGCCCGACACACGAGAATGCCGGGGATCAGCCGGGCGGCCAGGTCATCCCGCGCCCGCCGAGCACGTGGACGTGGGCGTGGAACACGCTCTGCTGGGCGTCGGCACCGGTGTTCGCGACGATCCGGTATCCGGCCAGGCCGGCATCCCGGGCGACCGACTCGGCCAGCCGCACGACGTCGGCGAGCTCGTCCGCCGACGCCTGCGCCAGACCCGCGAGGTCGGGGACGTGCCGGTGCGGCACGACGAGCACGTGGGTGGGCGCCTGCGGGTCGATGTCATGGAAGGCGAGCGACGTCTCGGTCCGGCCGACGACGTGGGCGGACACCGACCCCGCGACGATCCGGCAGAACAGGCAGTCCTCGCTCGCTGGTCGGTTCATGCCCCGAATCTATCCGCCGGGCCTCACAGCTCACCTGCACCCTTCGCGACGAGCCCGAGACCGATGACGACCATGACCACCGCGAGGACCGCGGCGTTGTTGGCCAGGAGCCAGGTCCGAGTCGCCGCCAGCGCGCCGCTGACCCTTCGGCCGGCCACGAGGTGCAGGAGCACCGGCGTCGCGACGCTCACGGACGCGACGGCCGTGAACGCGAGCGCCACCACGACCACCTCCACCGGCTCGAGCGGAACCGCGCCCACCGACAGTCCGGCCGCCGCGGCCAGGAGGAGCACCTTCGGGTTGGCCGCCGACAGCAGGAGACCGAGGCGCAGCGCGGTGCCGGGGCCGGCGTCGTCCAGCGCCTGCATCCATCCGGGTGGCGTCGTGTCGGAGCCCCGACGCGCCCACCCTCGCAGGCCGAGCACGACGAGCACCGAACCGAGCACGACACGCAGCCACGACGCCCACGTCGGTGTCGTCCCCTGCTCGAGCACCGCGGCCAGGGCCGAGAAGCACAGGACGACGCCCAGGATGCCGGCGACCCACCCGAGCAGGAATGCTCCGGCCGTCACCCGGGGCCGCTCCGTGAGCAGGAGGATGATCACCGGGACGATGGGGAACGGGGAGGCCGCGATGGCGATCGCCAGGGGCAGCACCGAGGCCAGTGCGTCGCGCACGGTCAGCCTCCACTGCGGTCATCGAGCCCTCGAGCGCCCACCCGAGGCACCCGCCGGTCCACTCCACGAGGTTATGGGCGTGGCTCGGGCCTCCGCAGCCCGTTGGGGGGTCGTCACCGCCAGCGCGACATCGCGCTGAGCACGGCGAGGGCCGCCGGACCGGCGCTCGACGACCTCAGCACCGTGGGGCCCAGCCGCACCGCGGTCGCCCCGGCCGCCTCGAGCATCGCCAGCTCGTCAGGGGCCACACCGCCCTCGGGGCCGACGACGAGCAGGACGTCACCGCCATCCGGGAGCGTCACGGTCGCGAGCGGTGCACCGGCGTCCTCCTGGAGCACGTATGCCGCCGCCGCGCCCCCGACGCGGACGGCGAGGTCCGCCGTGGTCGCCATGGGGGCGAGCAGGGGGCGACGGGTGCGACGGGACTGCTTCGTCGCCGCGACGAGAACGGCATCCCACTTCCTCCGCGCCTTCTCCCCCCGCTCGCCACGCCACTGGACCACGCTGCGCGCCGCCTGCCAGGGCACGACCTCGTCGACACCGCACTCGGTGGCGGCCTCGACCGCCTGGTCGTCGCGGTCGTGCTTCGCGAGCGCCTGGACGAGGACGAGCCGCGGGCTGGGCTCCGGGTCGGTGGAGACCGAGACGACCACCGCGGCGAGGGTGCCCTGGCCGACCGAGCGGACCTCGGCCTCCACGCGCAGGCCGGCGCCGTCGGTGAGCAGCAGGCGCTCCCCCACCCGGGTGCGCCGCACGGTCGCCGCGTGCCGGCCCTCGGCGCCGTCGAGGACGACGACATCGCCCACGCCGCGGCGAGCCAGGGCCTCCGGCGGCAGCAGGTGGAGGGGCAGCGTCATCGGGGGGCCCGGGTCAGCGGGCCTTGAACGCGTCGCGCAGCTTGCCGAAGATCGAGCCGTCGGCGGGGTTCGCCACGCGGCCCTCGGGTCGCTCCTCGCCACGCGCCGTGGCGAGCCGGCGGAGGAGGTCCTCCTGCTCGGCGTCGAGGCGGGTCGGGGTCTGGATCATCATGTGCACGACGACGTCACCGCGCCCCGTCCCGCGGAGGTGCGTCACCCCGAGGCCGCGCAGGGTGATGGTGTCCCCGGACTGCGAGCCGCGCCGGACGTCGAGGTCGCGCGGGCCGTCGAGGGTCTCCATCCGGAGGGTCGCCCCGAGCGCGGCCGCCGTCATCGGCACCTCCACGGTGGCGTGCAGGTCGTCGCCGCGGCGCTGGAACACCGGGTGGCGGTTGACCGCCACCTCGACGTACAGGTCTCCTGCCGGGCCCGCACCGTGGCCCACCTCGCCCTCACCGGCGAGCTGGATGCGGGTCCCGGTGTCGACGCCCGGAGGGACCTTGAGCGTCAGGGTGCGACGCGTGCGCACCCGGCCGTCGCCGGAGCACTCGTAGCACGGGTGGGTGATGATCTGGCCGAAGCCCTGGCAGGTCATGCAGGGGCGAGTCGTCATGACCTGTCCGAGGAAGCTGCGCTGGACCTGCTGGATCTCTCCGCGACCGCCGCAGACGTCGCAGGTGCGGGTCGAGGTGCCCGGCTGGGTGCCGCCACCGTGGCACGTGCCACAGGCCACCGCGGTGTCGATGGTGAGGTCCTTCTGGCCGCCGAACACCGCGTCCGCGAGGTCGATGTCGAGGCGGACGAGGGCGTCCTGACCGCGGGTCGTCCGCGAGCGCGGCCCCCTGCCACCACCGGCCCCCTGGCCCCCGAAGAAGGCGTCCATGATGTCGCTGAACGAGAAGCCCTGGCCGAAGCCGGCGGCGCCGCCGGCATACGGGTCCGAGCCCAGGTCGTAGGCCTGCTTCTTGTCCGGGTCGGACAGCACGTCGTAGGCCTGGGAGACCTTCTTGAACTGCTCCTCGGCCTCGGGCCCGGGGTTGACGTCCGGGTGCAGGCGCCGGGCGGACCTCCGGTAGGCGCGCTTGATGTCCTCCGGGCTCGCGTCGCGGGCGACCCCGAGGTCGGCGTAGTAGTCGTTCACAGGTGGGCGGTCCTTCGGACGTGGTCGGTGGGACGGGACGCGGGCGGCGGGCTCGGGCGGGTCACTCGGCGAGGATCCGCGAGACGTAGGTCGCGACGGCCCGGACGGCCGCCATCGTCGTCGGGTAGTCCATGCGGGTCGGGCCGACGACCCCGAGGCCGGCCACGAGGTCCGAGCCGGCGCCGTAGCCGGTGGTGACCATCGACGTCGTGTGCAGCCCGGCATACGGGTTCTCGTGACCGATGCGCACGGCCACGCCGCCGCCCTCCTCGGCGACCGTCCCGAGGAGCTTGAGCAGCACGACGTGCTCCTCGAGTGCCTCGAGGACGGGCCCGAGGCTGGTCGTGAAGTCGGGGCCGACCCGGGCCAGGTTGGCGGTGCCCGCCAGCACGACGCGCTCCTCCCGCTCCTCGACGAGCGAGTCGCGCAGCGCGGTGGTGATCGCCCGGACGAGGTCGCGCAGGGCGGGGTCGAGCCGTTCTGGGACCGCGGTGAGCTCGGCGGAGGCCTCGGCCAGGGTGCGCCCCGTCGTCGCCCGGTTGAGCTCGGCACGCAGGGCGCCGAGCACCTGTTCACCGTCGTCGGTGAGCAGGTCGGTGCCGACGTCGATGACCCGCTGCTCGACCCGCCCGGTCGTCGTGATGAGGACCACGAGCAGCCGTTCGCCGCCGATCGGGACCAGCTCGACGTGCCGCACGGACGAGCGGGACAGCGAGGGGTACTGGACGACGGCCACCTGGTGGGTGATCGAGGCGAGCAGGCGCACCGTGCGGTCGACGACGTCGTCGAGGTCGACAGCACCCTGGAGGAACTGGGCGATGGCCCGCTGCTCGGCGGCGGTCATCGGCTTGACGGCCGAGAGCCGGTCGACGAAGAGCCGGTAGCCCGCGTCGGTGGGGACCCGGCCCGCGCTCGTGTGCGGCGCGGCGATGAGCCCCTCCTCCTCGAGGGCCGCCATGTCGTTGCGCACGGTCGCCGCCGAGACCCCGAGCTGGTGGCGCTCGAGGAGCGCCTTCGACCCGACGGGCTCGGACGTCTGGACGTAGTCCTGGACGATGGCGCGCAACACGCGCAGTCGGCGGTCCTCGGACACGGTCGGGCACCTCCACTCGGGGCATCGGTCGGGCGGTGAAGTCCGGTGGCGAGCGGGTCGCCGCCGTTTGGCACTCTCGCACACTGAGTGCCAATTCTACGTCGTGCCCGGGACGGGTGCGACGCGCCCGACCCGAGGCCGGTGATCGCGAGGCCGCTCCGCCTGTTGGGTCACGTGCGCCGCGGGCGCACCGCACGGCGTGGATATGCTCGACGTGGTGGGCCGGCTCTCGCGCCCACCGCCGAAGGAGCGCTCTCATGGCGTTCAGACGACGGCCCGACGGGGCCTACCTCGACGTCCCCGCGCTGCGTCGGATCATCCCGTACCTCCTCCGCACCCGCACCGGCTCGACCGTCTACTTCCCGCAGCGGATCGAGGTCGAGGGGCTCCTCGCCTGGCTCGAGGAGGTCAACGCCGACCGGCCCGGCGACGAGCACCTGACGCTCTTCGACGTCCTCCTCACCGCGATCGCGCGCACGCTGCGGCTGCGCCCCGAGGTCAACCGCTTCATCGCCGGCCGACGCACCTACGAGCACAGGGACATCAGCGTCTCGTTCATCGTCAAGGCGGCGCTGGACGACGAGGCCCCCGAGACGGAGGTCCGGCTGGTCTTCACGGGCCTCGAGCGCGTCGAGGAGGTGCGCGACCTGGTGAACGCCGCAGTGCACCGGGACCCCCGCACGGACCCCGCGGCCGACGACCGGCTCGTCGACTTCTTCGCCTCGTGGCCCCGCCCGGTGCTGAACCTCGTCAGCCGCACGATCGCGTCGCTCGACTACCACAACGCGCTTCCCGGCCGGCTCATCGACGCCGTTCCGCTCTACACGAGCGTCTACCTCGTCAACGCCGGCTCGATCGGCATCGACGCCCCGTTCCACCACCTCTACGAGTACGGGTCGGCGAGCGTCTTCGTGTCGATCGGCCGCGTCGGCAAGGAGCCCGTCGTCGACGAGCGCGGGCAGGTCGTCGCGCGCGAGTGCCTCGACGTCGTCTACTCGCTCGACGAGCGGGCCACGGACGGGTTCTACTTCGCGCGCACGGCCGAGGTCTTCCGGCGGCTCGTCGCCGACCCCCGCCTCCTGCAGCGGCCCGAGGTCACCGTCGACGAGATCCTCGACGGATGGCCGCACCGGGGCTGAGGTGCGCTGTGGCCGACCGAGGACGAGCAGCGTGGATGCCGGAGCAGGTCGCGCCTCCCGGGCCGGCACCGACCCGCCGCCACGGCGGCCCCCTTCTCGAGCTGGGCTTGGTCGCGGCCGGGCTCGTCGCATACCTCGCCGTCCGCTGGGCCACCGCGGGTCGCACGGACGAGGCGGTCGCCAACGCCCGTGACGTGCTGGCGCTGGAGCAGGCGCTCCACCTCGACCTGGAGCACGGCATCCAGGCCGCGACGCTGACCGCGCCGTGGCTCACCGAGGTCGCGACCCTGTTCTACGTCTGGGGCTACTTCCCCGCCGTCATCGCCGTCACGCTCTGGCTCTACGTGCGCGACCGCGACGCCTACCGGACCCTGCGGACCGCACTCCTCGTGTCAGGGTCCCTGGGGCTCCTCGTCTACGCCACGTTCCCGTGCGCCCCCCCGTGGCTCACCGACCCGGCATACACCGACACCGTGGCCGACGCGTCGCTCACCGGCCTCGCGCGCCCCGGCGCCATCACCAACGAGCTCGGAGCGCTGCCGAGCTTCCACTGCGGCTGGCTGGTCGTGGCGGCAGCGGTGCTCTTCGTCGCCACCCGGTCGCGCCTCGTGCGGGTGGTGTGCGTCGCCTGGCCCGCCCTCATGGCCTACGCGGTCGTGGCCACCGGGAACCACTGGGTGCTCGACGTCCCGGCAGGCCTCGCGATCGCCGGCGTGGGCGTGCTCGTCGCGATGCACGCCTCCGCGGCGCGCCCCCCGGAGACTCCGCGCATGCCGGGCTAGCCTCGCCGCCGTGACGGACAGGTACGGCGGGGACGTGCTGGGCGGCGACTGGCGCAGACCGAGGCGCGGCCGGGCCGTGGAGCTCGCCGCCGAGGCCGGCACGGTCGTCGAGGACGTCGAGACCGGCTGGTGCGGCGCGGTCGTGCGGGTGGAGAAGGCCGGCGGTGTGCACGTCGTCCACCTCGAGGACCGCCACGGGCGGGTCAGGGGCTTCCGCCTCGGTCCCGGGTTCCTCGTCGACGGCTCTCCCGTCACGCTGACGGCACCACGTGCGGCGGCCGACGCCCGGCTGGCCGCCGCCCGAAGCGACGCGGCGCGCACGGCGAGCGGGTCGAGGGCTGTGCCCGGACAGCGGGCCAGGGTCGCGAGCGGCTCCCGGATCTTCGTCGAGGGCCGGCACGACGCCGAGCTCGTCGAGAAGGTCTGGGGCGCCGACCTGCGGGTCGAAGGGGTCGTCGTCGAGATGCTCGACGGGGTCGACGACCTCGCCGGTGCGGTCCGCGAGTTCGCACCCGGGCCGGGCCGCCGCATGGGGGTCCTCGTCGACCACCTCGTGCCCGGCACCAAGGAGTGGAGGGTCGTCGAGGCCGCGCGGAGGGTGCAGCCGTATGCCGGGCACCTCCTCGTCGTCGGCCATCCCTACGTCGACGTCTGGCAGTCGGTGAGGCCGCAGCGGCTCGGCATGGAGGCGTGGCCGACCATCCCGCGCGGGACCTCGTGGAAGGTCGGCATCGCGTCTCACCTCGGCTGGCCGCACGAGACGCAGGCCGACCTGGCGCTGGCCTGGCGTCGCGTGCTCGGCGCCGTCGACAGCTACGCGGACCTCGAGCCGGACCTGCTCGGCCGCGTGGAGGAGCTCATCGACTTCGTCACCGCGCCCGCGTGACCGAGCGCGCCGCTGCCACCCCGCGGTCGAGCCACTCGCGCAGCGCGACGTCGTCGGCGAGCAGCCCCGGGTCGACGGTCACCCAGCCCCGGCTCGACCGGCTGCCCATGACCATCGGTGCCACCCCCTCGGTGGCGACGAGGTCTGCCTGGTGCTCGGGGAGGACCCGCACGAGCAGACCGCGCGAGCTGACCGAGCACGCGAGCCCCCCGTCGACCATGAAGGCAGTGCCCCCGAACATCCGCTTCTCCTCGGCGGGCGGCAGCCCTGCCCGCACGCGATCGACCAGCTCCACGGGGCTGAGTATGGCCCACCGCACCGACATCCGCTCGGGGTAGGCCCTGAGCCGACCCTGACCGGGACCCTTGCCGAACCCCGGAAGCCGCGCACTCCGGGTCGCAGCGGGTGTTTGATGGATGCAGACCACCCCCATGGAGGAGCACCGATGAGTGACACGACCCCCCGTCCCGACGAGACGACGAGCGACCCGACGGCGCCCATGACGTCCGACGCCACGCCAGAGGCCATGACGCCAGAGGCCGTGACGCCGGAGGCCATGACGTCGGAGGACACGCCGTCCGACGCCCAGCCGACCGTGGTCCCGCAGACGCCCGAGGAGGTTCCGGTCCAGGACGAGTCGGCCACGCCGGCAGCTGAGCCCGTGGCGCCCGCCGCGGCTGCCGGGTACCCGCCGCCGCCCTCGGACTACCCCCCGGCCGCCGCCGACTACGCGCCCCCGCCGACCGCCGCGCCACAGCCGCCGCCGGTGGCCTACGCGCCGCCGCCGCCCCCCGGGCAGCAGCTCGACTACGCCCAGCCGGCATACGCCCCGGGCGCGCAGCCGATGACCCCGACCGACGAGCGCACGGCGGGCATGGCCGCGCACGGCGTCGCCCTCGCGGCCACCGTCCTCTCGGGCGGCCTGCTCGGCTTCGTCGCGGCCCTCGTCATGTACCTCGTCTTCCGCGACCGCGGCCCGTTCGTGCGGCACCACACCGCGAACGCCCTCAACGTCCAGATCATCGTGGGCATCGTCATGCTCGTGTCGATCCCGTTGATGTTCGTGCTCATCGGGTTCGTCACCTTCGCCGCCGCATGGCTGTTCGCCGTCGTCGTGCACATCATCGGGGCCGTGAAGGCCAACAACGGCGAGTGGTGGAACCCCCCGATGACGCCGAACTTCGTCAAGTAGGCCGACCCCGAGGCCGGGGCTCGACGGTCACCCGGGCCGTCAGACCCCGAGCAGGCGACGCACGACGGCGTCGGCGAGGAGCCGCCCTCGAAGGGTGAGCACGACGCGACGGTCACGCACCGCGGCCAGGCCGTCGACCAGGCCATCGGCCACGAGACCGGCAACGGCCTCGTGGCCGATGGCGTCGAGGCTCGCGACGGGCAGTCCCTCGCGGAGGCGCACGCCGAGCAGCACCGCCTCGTCGTGGCGCTGCGCCGGCGTGAGGGTCTCGCGCCCGGCCGCCGGTGAGGCGCCCGAGGCGAGCCGGCCGGCATACGACCTGGGGTGCTTGACGTTCCACCACCGCACGCCGCCCACGTGGCTGTGCGCCCCCGGGCCCACGCCCCACCACGCGTCGCCGCGCCAGTAGCCCTCGTTGTGGCGGCAGCGCGAGGCCTCGTCAGGGGACCAGTTGCTCACCTCGTACCAGCCGTAGCCGGCGGCCTCGAGCACCTCGTCCGCGAGCTCGTACTTGTCGGCCTCGTCGTCTCCCTCGGGCATCGCCACCTCCCCGCGCCGCACCTGCGCGGCGAGGCGGGTGCCCTCCTCGACGACCAGGGCGTAGGCCGAGACGTGGTCCGGCCGGAGCGCGACCGCCGCGTCGAGGCTCGCCCGCCAGTCCGCGAGGGTCTCGCCCGGTGTGCCGTAGATGAGGTCGACGCTCGTCGCGAGACCGGCCGCCCTGGCTCCCTCGACCGCGGTCTCGACCCGGGAGGGGTCGTGGGTGCGTTCCAGGGTCGCGAGCACGTGCGGCACCACGGACTGCATCCCGACCGAGACCCGGGTGAAGCCACCGGCGGCGAGCTCCTCGAGGTCGGCCGCGGTCACCGAGTCGGGGTTGGCCTCGGTCGTCACCTCCGCACCGGCGGCCAGCCCGAACCGCTGCCGGATGCCGTCGACGCACCTCACGAGGTCGGCCGCCGGGAGGAGGGTCGGGGTGCCGCCGCCGACGAAGACCGTGTCGACGGGGCGGGCGGCGCCGCCCAGCACGCCCACGGCGAGGTCGAGCTCGGCGAGCGCGGAGTCGACGAAGGTCGCGGTCGAGGCGCCGGGGCCCAGCTCGGTCAGCGTGTAGGTGTTGAAGTCGCAGTAGCCGCAGCGGACCGCGCAGAACGGCACGTGGACGTAGACCCCGAACCGCGCCCCGTGGAGGGTGGCGAGCGCCTCTGGCGGCAGCTCACCGGACTCCGGCGCGGGGTCGCCGTCGGGCAGTCGGGGCATGCCGTCATCCTGTCACCGGCGTCGGGGCGCCCAGCGGCCCGACCTACGATGACCCGGTGACGGACCGCTGGATCGAGCTCGACGGGCTCGTCAACATGCGCGACGTCGGCGGCCTCCCGACCCGCGACGGCGGGCACACGGCATCCCGGCGGCTCATCCGCTCGGACAACCTCCAGGACCTCAGCGACGCCGACGTCACGCGCCTCGTCGACGAGCTCGGGGTCACCGACGTCGTGGACCTGCGCACCGAGACCGAGGTCCACCTCGAGGGGCCCGGCCCGCTGCGCCGCGTCGAGTCGCTGACGCACCACCACCACTCCCTCATCGCGGAGAAGCGCGACGAGGACCCCGACCAGGTCGCGAAGGAGGCGCTCGTGCTGCCCTGGCGAGATGAGGACGAGCGCAGGGGCGCCCGCTTCTGGGCCGACCACTACCTCGGCTACCTGTCGGCCCGGCCCGACTCGGTGTCGGCGGCGCTGCGCGTGGTCGCCGAGGCCGAGGGCGCCGCGGTCGTGCACTGCGCGGCGGGCAAGGACCGCACGGGGACCGTCGTCGCGATGGCGCTCGACGTCGCCGGCGTGCCGCACGACGAGATCGTCGCCGACTACGTCCTGACCGCGGAGCGCATCGAGGCGATCCTCGACCGGCTGCGCCCCCGGCCCGCCTACGGTGAGGCGCTCGCGAAGCAGGAGCTCGGCGAGCAGCTCCCGCGGGCGGAGTCGATCGACGCGATCCTGCGCGCGCTCGAGGACGGCTACGGGGGTGCGGCCGGGTGGCTTCTCGCCCATGGGTGGGACGAGGCCGAGGTCGAGCGGCTCCGCGTCCGGTTGACGGCTTGAGCGAGCCGGTCAGCGGGCGGGCCGGTCAGCGCGCGGGCCGGTCAGCGCGCGGGCCGGTCGCTGACGTAGATCGTGATGACGCCCTCGACGACGACGATGCCGTCGGTGCGGATCGCCCGGACTCGCACGGGGACGTCGCCCACGTCCGCCCAGTCCTTCGGCTCGGTGTCGGCCGTGCACAGCAGGTCGGTGGTCGACTTCGCGAGGTACGCGACCTGCATGCCCTTGGGGATCCACCGCCTCCCGGGGGGTGTCGTCGCCTCCGCGAGCAGGCCCATCGCCGCCTCGAGGCCGTTGCACACGGCGATGGCGTGGACCGTGCCGATGTGGTTCTGCACCGCGTGGCGCTTCCGGATGGTGAGCTCGGCGTGGTGCGGCCGCACCTCGCGCACCTGGGGTCGGACCGTCCGGAAGTACGGCGCCCTTCGGGCGAACATCATCGAGAACGCGCGCTTCCCGAAGGGGCGAGAGGCGGCGCGACGGTAGAGGGCGTAGGTGTCGGGCACGCGGTGATGTTACCGACGGGTATGCCGGGGCCGCGCCTTCTGTGACCGAGCCGACCGAGCCGTCGCGCGGCGTCGGCGGGCTAGCGTTCCCGTATGTCGTCACCCCTCCTGCCCGGCCAGCCCGGGTTCGTCGTCCCCGCCCCCGCCGACCGGCCCCGGCTCGACCGCCGCGCCGTGCGGGTGCTCGTCCTCGACGAGGCGGACCGGATGCTCCTGTTCCTGGACTCCGACCTCGGGCTGGACCCCGTCCAGCACTGGTGGGTGACGCCGGGCGGCGGTGTCGACCCCGGCGAGACCGACCACGAGGCCGCGGTGCGCGAGCTCTGGGAGGAGACCGGGCTGAGGGTCGACGAAGGGTTGGTCACCGGGCCGTTCTTCACCCGCACGGCCGTCCACGGCTACAGCGACAAGGTCGTCGACCAGGTCGAGGTGTTCCTCCTCGTGCGCGTCCCTGCCTTCGAGGTGGACACCGCGGGCCACACCGAGGAGGAGCAGCTCACGGTGGCCGACATCCGGTGGTGGACCCGGGAGGACCTCCTCGCCACCGGCGACGACGTGTGGCCGCGGGACGTCGTCGAGCTCTGGGACCTCGCCCACCGCCCCGAGGAGTGGTCCGACGGACCCGTCCGCGGCGAGCCGGTCGAGGAGTCCAGCGTCCCGGCGTGAGGGCGCTCGGGAGGTCGCGTCGATCTTGAGCAGCCGGCTGGAGCGCGTCGAGGCCCAGATGACGCCGTCGTCCCAGACGAGCTCGTAGTACGGCCCGGGGGGCACGGCCAGGTGGCCGACGATCCTCCCGCTTGCCGGGTCGATCCGGGCGATCCCCTCGGAGTCCGCGCTCCACACGTAGCCCCCTCCCGCAGTGATGCCCACCGAGCTGCCGATCCCGTCGATGGTCGAGACATCGTCGGTCGCCGGGTCGATGCGGGAGATGCTGCCGGCCAGGTAGTTCGTGACCCAGAGGGCGTCCTCGGTCAGGGCGAAGGTGTGCGACCCCATGGCCGTCGCGATGACCGTCGCCTTCCCGCCGTCGAGGGGCACCCTGACCACCACTCCCTCCGTGCAGGCGAGCCAGACGACACCGAACGCCATGGCGATGTCCTTGGTGGAGCCGCACGTCGCCGGGCCGACCGTGGCGACCTTCGTCACCGTGCCCGTGCCCAGGTCCACCGTGTACACGTCCCCGCCCTCCTCGTGGAGCCACCCGCTCCCGGGGCAACCATCCTTGCCTCGCCCGGTCCCCGGCGGCCACACCAACCGCCGGCGTGCCATGCTCTCCCGGTGGATCCGAAGGCGACGGCGTGGCGGTACCTCCAGGCGCAGCGGGAGGCGGTGCTGTGGAAGGTCGAGGGCCTTCCCGAGCGTGACCTACGGATGCCGCTGACCCCCTCGGGCACGAACCTCCTCGGCGTCGTGAAGCATCTCGCCGGCGTCGAGGCGGAGTACTTCGGTGTCTGTA
>DASSYJ010000117.1:0-39538 GCA_035703305.1 Ornithinibacter sp.
CGCGGACACGGTGAACCCGACGAGGGCGAGCAGCAGCACGCGCAGCCTGGCCTGCTTGCGCCGGGCGGACAGGAGCGCCGCCGTCAGCGAGCCGATCGCCATGATCGAGCCGAGCAGCCCGAACTCGCCGGCACCCTTGTCGAACACCTTCGTGGCCATGAGGGCCATCGTGATCTGGAAGTTCATCCCGAACGTGCCGAGCACGAAGACGAGCAGCATGACGAGCTGGATGTCTCCACGCTGCCGCACGTAGTGGAAACCCTCCCGTATGCCGCCGCGCCCCCGGGCGAGCGGGGCCGGCCGCAGCTCGGAGACGCGGAGCCGCAGCAGGGCCCCGATGACGAAGAGGAAGGTCACGGTGTTGAGGAGCAGGGCCTCCCCCGTGCCCCACCATGCGATGACGAGCCCGGCGAGACCGGGACCGATGAGCCGGCCGCCGTTGAATGACGCGGAGTTGAGCGCCACGGCATTCGTCAGCTTGTCGGCAGGCACCATCTCGGAGACGAACGCCTGGCGCGCGGGGTTGTCGATCGCTGTCGTCACGCCCTGGACGAAGGCGATGAGGTAGACCTGCCACAGCTGCGCCATGCCGGTGACCGCCAGCAGCCCGAGGACGAGGCTCGTCGCGGCGAGCATGCTCTGGGTGAGAAGGAGGGTGCGGCGCTTGGGGAACCGGTCGGCGATGAGGCCGGCCCACGGGGCGAGCAGGAGGAACGGGAGGAACTGGAGCCCCGTGACGATGCCGAGGGCGGTCGCCGACCCGTCCGTGAGCACCGTGAGCACCAGCCAGTCCTGACCGACCCGGCCCATCCACGTGCCGATGTTCGACACGAGGGCGCCGGCAGCCCACAGCCGGTAGTTGCGGACCTCGAGCGAGGTGAAGGTGGGGCTCACTCGGCGGCCACCCGTTCCAGCAGCACCGTGGCAGCAGCGAGGAGGGCGCGCTCGTCGTCGGTGAGCCGCTCGAGGCGCGCGGCGAACCACTGGTCGCGGCGTCGGCGGATGTCGCGGATGGTGCGCCGGCCGTCGGGCGTCAGGGACAGGATCACCTGGCGGCCGTCGGTCGGGTCGTCGGCGCGAGCCACGAGACCGGCCTCGACGAGCCCGGAGACCGTGCGGGTCATGCTCGGGGCGCTGACCTTCTCGATGGCCGCGAGCTCCTTGGGCGTCGACGGCCGCTCCTCCAGGCGCGCGAGCACGGAGAACTGGTGGGGCGCCACGGTGGCGGTGCTCTCGAACTTCACCCGACGCGAGATGCGCATGCAGGCCATCCGGAGGTCGCTGGTGAGCCGGTCCTTCTCGGCGCGGGTCATGGACGTGCGTGGCACCGAGGTGCGGGACACCGTGGAGGCCGACACAGGGGCGCGGGTCACCGAGGCTCGGGACGGCGTCGTGGTGGTCGCGGCCATGGCTCGCTCCTCGGGTCGGTCAGCGCAGATACTTAGCACAAGTCATTACCTGTGCTAACTATTCCCCCGCGTCTCGTGACGACCGCCCAGTCGCACAGCGCCGGACAGCTCCGGGGTACGCGACTCCGGCGACAGGGTCGGCACCGGCCCACGACCAGGCAGGTCACGGGCACCCACGCCCCGCCCTCTACGCTGGGCGGGTGACCCCTGACGACCACGGCGCGCACCCGGCATCCCCTCTGGGGGAGCCCGCGCCCACCGAGCCGCTCGAGGTGTCGTCTCGCCGGGTCATCGCGATCGGGTCGGCGGTATGGGCCGTCGCCCTCGTCGTGATCCTCGTCGTCCCCGAGCTGCACACCGGGGACCGCTCCTGGTGGCCGTGGACCTGCGTCACCGCCCTCGCGCTCGCCGCCTTCGCGTGGTGGTACGTCGGGCGGGGCACGGGCGGGCGCGACCGCGTCTGAGGCAGGCGTCCGCCGACGACGCAGGGCGCACCGGCCCGCCCGACCCCGCGGCATACCCCACATACCCCGGTGGGGCGGGCGGCGCGGAGCGGACCGCGGGAGGATGCCGTCCGGACCGGTCGCGCGGCCGACCCCACGGAGGATGCCGTCAGGCCGGGTCGAGCTCGAAGTCGTCGATGATCGGCGGGGACATGCGCTCGGGCGCAGGTGCCTCCAGGTCGACCTCGGAGTGCGCGCCGCACCCGTGGTCGAGGCTCACGACCCGCCCGTCGGAGGGGGACCACTCGTTCGCGCACACCCCGAAGACCGCGCGGAGCGCTCCTGCCATCGGGACGAAGAAGCCGCAGGTCGAGCACGGTGCCGGGGCCTTGACGGCGATCGACGTGCTGGGCCCGGCCTCACCGTCGTACCAGCGCTGCGCCGCCACCTCGCGACCCTCGGCCGAGAGCACCCGCGGGCGACCGAGACCGAGCTCCCACAGGGCGACCTGGTCGACGTCCTCGTCGCCGGTCGCCTCGAAGCCGGCGACGAGCATCGGGTCGTCCTCGACGAACGGCGTCACGTCGCCCGGGCCGACATCGCCCGGAGCCAGGCGCTCGGCATACGGCACCCACTCCGGCGACAGGAGGGCACCCTCGCCGGGGACGAGGTTGGTCTCGCACACCGTGACGCTCTTGGACCGCGGGACCCGGCTCACCGAGATCGCCCAGCGCCACCCGCGGTACGCGAGCGCGGTGCAGGCGAAGTAGTGGGTGGCGAGGCGCTCCTCGACCATCTCCATCCCGAGGTGCTCGCCGACCGCGCCACCCTCGGCGATCGACAGTGCGGCCTCGCGTGCTGCGTCGACCGCGCCCCGCAGGGTCGGGTCGGCCTTCAGCGTGGGACTCACAGCTCGAGGTCGCCGGCCACCGCGTGGAGCACCTGGGCCACCTTGTTGCCGTGTGCCTTGTCGGGGTAGTGGCCGCGGCGCAGCGACTCCGAGACCGAGTCGAGGAGCTTGATGAGGTCCTCGACGATGACGACCATCTCCTCGGCCGGCTTCCGGTCGCGCACGCGACGGTTCACGGCGACGGAGGGGGCGGGGTCCAGGAGGCGCACGGACAGCGCCTGCGCGCCGCGCCGGCCCTCCGCGATGCTGAACTCGATCCGCTGACCGCCCTTGAGACCGGCCACGCCCTCCGGGAGCGCGCTGGCGGGGACGAAGACGTCACCCTCGCCGTCGTCGCCGGACACGAAACCGAAGCCCTTCTCCGAGTCGAAGAACTTCACCTTGCCAGTCGGCACGGTCCACCTCTTTGTCGCATCTGCGGTCAGGACGCCCGGACGGGCACCACCGACAAGGCTAACCGCTCGGTGGGGTGCCGCGCGCCCGGGTTGATGGATGCCGGCCGGCGACCTCCGTGCCCTCCGTCCAGGGCGGCCCGGGGAGACCCGCGGGCGCCCGTGGGCGACCTGTGGGATGCCGCGTGGCCGAGACCGCAGGCCCGCTCCACCCGGGGCGGCCGAAAACCCGCTCGAAGGTGTCGGTGCGTCGTGGCACGGTGGAACCATGGCCGAGACGAGCGAGCGCCGGGCCGACGGGGAGGAAGCCGTTCCGCTGCCCCCCGCCCACCACCTGACGCTGCGGGGGTTCTGGGACGCCCTCCCGACTCCCGGGCGCTGGCTGCTCTCGACCACCACGGTGTCGATGCTCGGCCGAGGGATGACCCTGCCCTTCACGATCATCTACGTGCACGAGGTCCGGGGGGTCGACCTCGACGTCGCCGGCCTGCTCATGGGCCTGATCGCCGTCGTGGCCCTCCTCGTCACGGGGCCGGTCGGTGCGCTCATCGACGGGCTGGGGGCCCGCGTCGTCCTCCTGTGGGGCAACATCGCGCAGCTCGTCGGTGTCGTCGTGCTCGCCTTCGCGACCACGCTGCCGGCCTTCCTGGTCGCGTTCGTGCTCATGGGCGTGAGCTTCGGGGTGGCCTGGCCCGGGTACAACGCGTTCGCCTCCTCGATCGTCGAGGGCCGACTGCGCACGCAGTTCTTCGGCATCAACTTCGCCCTGCTCAACCTGGGCATCGGCATCGGCGGAATCATCAGCGGCTTCGTCACCGACGTCGACCGGCCGGTGACGTTCACGGCGATCTTCCTGGCCGACGCCGCGTGCTGCCTCATTCCCATCGGGCTCCTGCTGGGGCCGCTGCGGCGCGTCGCGGGCCGGCCCGAGCCGGTGGCGCGCGAGGAGGATGCCGCGACGAGCTACCTCACGATCCTGCGGCGCCCTGCCGTCCTGTGGATCACGCTGCTGACGTTCCTCACGAGCTTCGTCGGCTACGGCCAGATGGAGGCCGGCTTCCCCGCGTTCGCCCGGCAGGTGAGCGAGGTCACGACGCGCACGATCGGGTTCGCCTTCGCGGCGAACACCCTCGTCATCGTCTGCCTGCAGTTCCTCGCACTCCGCATCATCGACGGGCGACGGCGCACCCGGGTGTTCCTCGGGCTCGTCGTCCTGTGGGCCGCGGCCTGGCTCCTTCTCGGGGCCACCGGCCTCGTCGCGGGCACCGTGGCCGCGTCGGTCGGGGTCATCGTGTTCCACGTGTTGTTCGGGCTCGGCGAGACGATGCTCCAGCCCACCGTGCCGGCGATCGTCAACGACCTCGCGAGCGACCGTGAGCGGGGCCGGTTCAACGCCGTCTCGGCGGGCTCCTTCCAGGTCGGCGCCATCGTCGCGCCGGTCGTCGCCGGCTGGATGCTCGACCGTCGCCTCGGAGGGGCGTTCATCCTCGTGCTGCTGTCGTGCCTGGGCGGGGTCGCCGTGCTGGCACTCGCGCTCGAGCGCCGGATCAGCCCACGGGTCAACGGCGTGGGCGTGGATCACTGAGCGGCCGCCCTGGCAACCGCTCACCGGCAACCGCCCACCGGCATCCGCTCGCCTGCGTCCGCTCGCCTGCGTCCGGTGGCCGTCATCCGGCCGCGCTCAGCCGACCCGAGGACCCTTGCTCAGCCCGCCACGACAGGCCAGGCGGTCCGCAGCCCGAGGTCGTCCGGGCTCAGCCGACCACGGCGAGCCGGGTGACCTTCATGCCCTCCTTGGCGGCAAGGACGTAGACCTGTGACCCCGTGGCGAGCCGGGCGGCGCTCCGGGTCGTGGCCGTCGTGCTCGCGTCGAGCGCGTAGGTCCCCTCGAAGCCGTCCGTGCTCCGCACGGTGACCGACTTCCCGGCGGTGTATGCCGTGACCTGACCGGTCTGGAAGACCATGACGGTCGGCGTGCCGGTCAGGCTGGTGGTGAACTCGCCGTGCAGCACGGCGCCCGCGCCCGGCATCCCGCCACGGCCCATCCCCATGCCGTTGCCCAAGCCGTTGCCCATGCCGTTGCCGAGCCCGTCGTCGTCGAGGTCGTCGTCGGGTGCCGCCTGGCCACGGTTCCTGTTGCCCATGCCGGGTCCGTTGCCCTTGCCCTGCCTGTTCCCCTGGCCCATGCCGTTGCCCGGACCCCACTGGTTGCCCATGCTGACGCGCTCGTCGCGACCCCAGCCGCCGTGGCTCGCCAGCGCCACGACGAGGCCGATCCCGGTGACGAGCAGCAGTGCACCGAGGATCGCGACCACGATCAACGCGGCTCGTCCCCCGTCGCTCGAGGTGGCCTCCCCCCACCACCGACTCGGGCCGCTGGGTCGCGCCGGCCCAGCGGGCGCGGACGCGGCGGCAGCCGGCACGGCGCCTGCCGGCCACGCGGGGGCGGCCCCGGGTGGCACGGCCCCTCCCGAGACATATGCCGGCGGCGGTCCGGCGGGTTGAGGCGGGAGCTGCGCGGTGTCCCCGGGTCCAGCCGGCCCGGGCGGCGGCGGGGGCGCTGCCGGCTGGGGAAGCGCTGCCGTCTCGTCGGCCGGCTGCGGTGTCACCTCGTCCGGACGCCGAGGATCGGGTTCACCGGGTGGCGGGGTCGTGGGCTGGTCACTCATTCCCCCATGATCCGCCCGCCACCGCCCGGACGTCACCTCGGCGGGTCAACTCACACCGAACTCACAGCCGTGGTGCCCGGGCAGGGCCCGGAGGCCGGGCCTGCAGGTCAGCCGCCCGACAGGGCTCGCACGACGCGGGACGGCGAGGGGCGGCCGAGGTGGCCGGCCATCCAGGTGCTCGTCGAGACGAGCGCGTCGAGGTCGATGCCGGTGCGGACGCCGGCACCCTCGAGGGCCCACACGAGGTCCTCCGTGGCGAGGTTCCCCGTGGCCGACTTCGCGTACGGGCAGCCGCCCAGGCCACCCGTGGAGGCGTCGACGACCGTGACGCCGTCGTGCAGGGCCGCCATCGTGTTGGAGAGGGCCTGCCCGTAGGTGTCGTGGAAGTGCACACCGATGTGCTCGACCCCGATGCCGACCGCGCCGAGGCCGGCGAGCAGCCGGTGCACGTGACCCGTCGTGCCGACGCCGATCGTGTCGCCCAGGGAGAGCTGGTCGCACCCCAGGTCCATGAGGCGCCGGCACACGTCGACGACCTGCGACACCGGCACGGGGCCCTCCCACGGGTCCCCGAAGCACATGGAGACGTACGCGCGCACCCACAGGCCGTCGGCCCGGGCGCGCTCGACGACCGGCCGGAACATCGCGACGGACTCCGCCACGGAGCGGTTGAGGTTGCGCCGCGCGAACGTCTCGGTCGCACTGCCGAAGACGGCGACCGCACCCACCCCGGCCTCCAGGGCGCGGTCCAGGCCACGCTCGTTCGGGACGAGCACGGGTCGCGACGCGCCTCGGCCGTCGTCGCCGAGGATGCCGAGGACCTCCTCGGCGTCGGCCAGCTGCGGCACCCACCGTGGGTCGACGAAGGACGTCGTCTCGATGGTCCCGATCCCCGCGGAGGCCAGTCGGCGCACGAACTCGGCCTTGACGTCCGACGGCACGACGGCCGACTCGTTCTGGAGACCGTCGCGAGGGCCGACCTCGTAGACGGTCACGGAGGAGGGCAGGCTCGGGTCGGGCTCGACCTGCGGCAGCGGGAGTCTCACCTCCCGATCCTGACACGGGAGCGCACCGGCGGCGACTGCCCACCCGCTAGCCTCGTGCCGGGCCCGGGTCGTCGGGCCGGCCGCGCGGCGACACGGGAGCATGGCGATGAGTGACACGAACGACGAGCGGGGCCGGGGCGACGAGCCCACCGACCCCACCGCACCACCGCAGGACTCCCCTGCCGACTGGCCCCCACCGGCGGACGTCACGCCACCCGCCCCGGGCCCGGCCACCGAGCCCCTTCCGGCCGACCCCTCACCGTATGCCGGGCCGGCAGCGTCCGAGCTGCCGCCGCCTCCGGTGCCCTACGACACCGCTCAGGGGTACGGCACGCCACCCCCCTACGACGCACCGCCCGCCTACGGCGCGCCTCCGGCATACGGTGCCCCACCGGCATCCGGCGAGGCGGCACACCAGGGGCAACAGCCATCCCCACCACCCCCTCCGTACGGCGCCCGGCCGGTCTACGGGCCGCCGCCACCGCCGCCCTACGGTGCCCCACCGGCATACGGCGAGGTCGCGGTGTACGGGCAGCCGCAGCCCTACGGCCAGCCCCCGGGGCCGTCGGACGGCTACGCGCCATGGCCCTACGCCCCTCCCGGCACCTACGGCGTGCCGCGTCGCAACGGGAGCGCCCTGGCGTTGACCATCACGTCCGGCATCCTCTCGGTGTTCTGCTGCAGCGTCCTCACCCTGCCCGCGCTCATCCTGGGCATCGTCGCCCTGGCCAAGCAGTCGACCGACCCGGCGGGGTCCACGCGGTACGCGCGGTACGGCTGGATCGCCTTCGGCGTGGGGCTCCTCGTCACGCTCGTCGTCGCCGCGATCTTCCTCGCGCTCAGCCTCGGCGGCGCGTTCGACGACTCCGGTTACTACGAGGGCTACTGAACACTCCGGCCGCGAGGGGTTAGCCTCCGAGTGACGACAGTGACCGCGAGGAGGCGAACGCAGTGTCAAAGCCCACCATCCTGACGGTGGACGACGACCCCCAGGTGGCGGTCGCCATCGCGCGCGACCTGCGCGCGAGGTACGGCGAGAGCCACCGGGTGGTGCGCGCCTCGACGGGCGAGGAGGCCCTGGCGGTCCTCGCCGAGCTCTCCCTGCGCGACCGGCCGGTCGCCCTCATCATGACCGACCAGCGGATGCCGGGGATGACCGGCACCGAGCTGCTCGAGCGCGGCCGCGGGCTGGCCCCCACCGCCAAGCTCCTCCTGCTCACGGCATACGCGAACACCGACGTGGCGATCCACGCGATCAACGAGATCGGCCTCGACCACTACCTCATGAAGCCGTGGGACCCACCCGAGGACCGGCTCTACCCCGTCATCGACGAGCTCCTCGAGGACTGGGCGCGAGGGAACCCCGACCACTCCTCCGACATCCGCGTCGTGGGGCACCGGTGGTCCGAGGCCAGCCACGACGTCAAGACCTTCCTCGCGCGCAACCACGTCCCCTACCGGTGGTACGACGTCGAGACGGACAAGGAGGGCCAGCGACTCCAGACCCTCGCCGGCGCCGCGCACTCCGACCTCCCCCTCGTCCTCGTCCCCGACGGACAGACCCTGCGTGCGCCGGACGCTCGCACCCTGGCCGCGGCCCTCGGCCTGCACACGACCGCCACCCAGCCCCTCTACGACGTCTGCATCGTCGGGGGTGGGCCGGCCGGGCTCGCCGCGGCGGTGTACTCCGCCTCCGAGGGGCTGTCGACCGTCATCGTCGAACGGGAGGCCCCCGGTGGGCAGGCCGGCACGAGCGCCTCGATCGAGAACTACCTCGGCTTCCCGAAGGGCCTGTCCGGAGCGGACCTCACCCAGCGCGCCGTCGCCCAGGTGACGCGGTTCGGCGTGGAGATGGTGCTGGCCCGCGACGTCGTCGGTGTCGAGAAGCGCGGCCCGGTGCACGCCGTGCTCCTCGACGACGGGGACATCGAGTCGCGCGCCGTGATCGTGGCGTCCGGGGTGTCGTACCGCAAGCTGGAGGCGCCCGGCCTGGCCGAGCTCACCGGGCGCGGCGTCTACTACGGCGCCACCGCGAGCGAGGCCAACCAGGTGACCGGCGACCCCGTGTACGTCGTCGGCGCGGCCAACTCGGCCGGGCAGGCCGCGCTGCAGCTGGCCCGCTACGCCGAGCGCGTCATCATGATCGTGCGCGGCGCCTCGCTGGCCTCGTCGATGTCGTCCTACCTCGTGGAACGGATCGAGGCAGCACCGAACATCGAGGTCCGGCTGCACTCGGAGGTCACGGGCGGCAAGGGTGATGGCCACCTCGAGCGCCTCACGCTGAGCGACCGTCGCGACGGGAGCACCGAGGAGGTCGAGACGAGCTGGCTCTTCATCTTCATCGGCGCCCAGCCCCGCACCGACTGGCTCGGCGAGACCGTCAAGCGCGACAGCCACGGCTTCGTGGTCACCGGGAACGCGCTGGGCGACTCGTGGCAGCTCAGCGACCGGCAGCCGTTCCCCCTCGAGACGAGTGTTCCCGGTGTCTTCGCTGCGGGTGACGTGCGGCTCGACTCGATGAAACGGGTCGCGTCCGCCGTCGGGGAGGGCGCGATGGCGGTGTCGTTCGTGCACTCCTACCTGGCCACCATCTGATGACGTTCGCCGAGGTCCGGACGCTCGGCATCTTCGACGGGCTCGACGACGACGCGCTGGGCACGATGCTCGAGGCGTCCGAGGAGACCTCCTTCGAGCCCGGCGAGGTGCTGTGGCACGAGGGACAGCCCGCGGTGACCTGGTGGATCCTGCTCGAGGGACGCATCGACCTCGTCCGCCACCTCCGGACGGAGCAGGCGGTCGTGGGAGCCCTCGACGTCCCGGGGCGCTGGGCCGGGGGCTTCGTCGCCTGGGACGAGCACGGCGTGTACCTCGCCACCGGTCGGGGCGGCGGTCCTGGCCGGGTGCTCCGGGTGCCTGCCGCGGCGCTGCGGCGCCTCCTCGAGGGGGTGCCCCTGGTCAGGCACCTCATCGAGGGCCTGTTCCGCACGGCCCGCAGCATCGAGGCGAGTGCCCGCTCCCGCGAGGCACTCGTCACCCTCGGCACCCTGTCCGCGGGCCTCGCCCACGAGCTGAACAACCCCGCGGCTGCGGCCACCCGCGCCGTCTCCGCCCTCGAGACCTCGCTGAGCGAGGTGACGACGGGGCTGCGCGACCTCGCCGCGCACGGCATCACGGCAGAGGTCTACGCCCGCCTCGACGCCCTCCGGGGGGAGGCCGCCTCCCCGTCGGCCGTCACGGACCCCCTCGCCGTCGCCGAGCGCGAGGACGCCCTCTCCGACTGGCTCACCGACCACGGCGTTGCCCGGGACTGGGTGCTCGCCCCCGCTCTGGCGTCCGCGTCGTTCGACCCTGCCTGGTGCGACAGGGTCCTCGAGGTCGTCGGCCCCGAGGCGCTGCAGCCGGCCGTCGAGTGGGTGGCCGCCTCCGTGACGGTCGTGGGGCTGCTCGGCGAGGTGCAGGAGTCGACCCGCCGCATCTCCACCCTCGTGGCCGCCGTGAAGTCCTACTCCCAGATGGACCGCACCTCGCGGCAGCGCACCGACGTCGTCGAGGGCATCGAGAGCACCCTGACGATGCTCGGCCACAAGCTGCGCGAGGGTGCCGTCACGGTGGAGCGCGACTACGCCCCCGACCTCCCGCCCGTCGACGCGTATGCCGGTGAGCTCAACCAGGTCTGGACCAACCTCGTCGACAACGCACTCGACGCCATGGCCGGCCGGGGGACCCTCCGGCTGGCTGCGCATCCTCTCGACGGCGGCGTCGTCGTCGAGGTCGGTGACACCGGGCCCGGTATCACACCGGACGTCGCGGACCGGGCCTTCGAGGCGTTCTTCACGACCAAGGACGTCGGCCAGGGCACCGGCCTCGGGCTCGACATCGCCCGTCGCATCGTCGTCGAGCGGCACGGCGGCACCATCGCCATCGACTCGGAGCCCGGTCGGACCGTCCTGCGGGTCGTGCTGCCTGCCGCACCGGCGCCCGACGCGGCACCGGCGCGCGACGCCGGCACGGCGGGCTGACGCCCGGCGAGCCGACGGCACACCCCACCCACGCCCAGCAGACGTCCAGCCGACTCACAGACAACAGGGCCACACTGGGAGGCGTGACCACCCAGACCCCCGAAGCGCGCCTCCTCGTCGTCGAGGACGAGCCCAACATCCGCGAGCTCCTCGCCACGTCCCTGCGCTACGCCGGGTTCGACGTCGCCACCGCCGGCAGCGGCACCGAGGCCCTCAGGGTCGCCGGGGACCACCACCCCGACCTCTGCGTCCTCGACGTAATGCTCCCCGACATGGACGGCTTCACCGTGACCCGACGCCTGCGCGAGCAGGGTCGCCAGCTGCCCATCGTCTTCGTCACCGCCCGCGACTCCGTGGACGACAAGATCAAGGGCCTCACCGTCGGCGGGGACGACTACGTCACCAAGCCCTTCAGCCTCGAGGAGGTCGTCGCCCGCATCCGCGCGGTCCTGCGACGTACTCGCGGCGACGTCGACGACGACCGCCCCGTGCTGGCGTTCGAGGACCTCGAGCTCGACGAGGACTCCCACGAGGTCCGGCGGGCCGGCAGGGTCATCGAGACCAGCCCCACGGAGTTCAAGCTCCTCCGCTACCTCATGCTCAACCCGAACCGCGTCCTGTCCAAGGCGCAGATCCTCGACCACGTCTGGGACTACGACTTCCGCGGCGAGGCCGGCATCGTCGAGTCCTACATCTCCTACCTCCGCCGCAAGATCGACACCGAGGGCCTGCCGCCGCTGATCCACACCAAGCGTGGCGTCGGGTACGTCCTGCGGCTCCCGCCCCAGGGCTGATGTTCCGCTCCCGTCCGGGCAGTGCGACCGGGCCGGTCGACCGCGTCGTCCGGCGACTCGAGGCGGTGCCGCTGCGGCGCCGCCTCGTCGCCATCGTGGGGACCCTCGTGGGCGCCGCGCTCCTGCTGACGAGCCTGGCCACGGCATACCTCATGCGCTCCGACCTCATGGACGGCGTCGACAAGGAGCTGCAGTCGGTCGCCCGGCCGGTTGCGAGCCAGGCTCTCGCCGACCTGCGCTTCGCGCCGACCAGCAAGTTCCCCTCCAACTACGCCTTCCAGCTGCAGAGCCAGTTCGGCGTCGTGACCCGCCCGCCCACCAACGTGACCGTCACGCCCGACGTGCCTCAGCTGGCCGTCGACGATCCCCGCGTGACGAGCGGCGAGCCGTTCACCGTGCCCTCCGAGAACAGCCCCCTCAAGTGGCGCTTCGTCGCCGGTCGGGTGACGGACACGAACGCGACGTTCGCCGTCGGCATCCCGCTGAGCGGGGTCAACCACACCATGACCCGGCTGCTCCTCACGACCGGGGTCATCGGGACCCTCGCCCTCATCGTGTCCATCGTGCTCGCCCGGTACGCCGTGCGCCGCGCCTTCCGGCCCCTGTCGCGGATCGAGGACACGGCCTCCGCCATCGCTGGTGGTGACCTGACCCAGCGCATCCCCGTGAGGCAGGCGGACGACGAGGTGACCTCGCTGTCGCGCAGCCTCAACACGATGCTGGCCCGCGTCGAGTCGTCGTTCGCCGTGCGTGAGGCGAGCGAGGAGCGGATGCGGCAGTTCGTCGCCGACGCCTCGCACGAGCTGCGCACCCCGCTCGCGACGGTCCGTGGGTACGCCGAGCTCTATCGGCAGGGAGCCGTCTCGGACCCGGCCTCGATCGGGTCGGCGATGGAGCGCATCGAGTCCGAGTCCGAGCGGATGAGCGGTCTCGTCGAGGACCTCCTCACCCTGGCCCGGATCGACGACGCCCCCGAGGTGGAGACCGGCCCGGTGGACCTCACCGTGCTGGCCGCGGATGCCGTGGCCGACGCCCGCGTGCGCGCCCCGGAGCGCCGGATCAGCCTTATCGGCCTCGACGGACCCGTGGAGCCCACCGTCGTCGAGCACGGCTCGGAGCCACGGCTGCGGCAGGTCGTGACCAACCTCGTCGCCAACGCCCTGCGGCACACGCCAGAAGGGACCCCGGTCGAGGTCGCCGTGGGTCACGACCACCTGGGCGTCACCCTCGAGGTGCGTGACCACGGCCCGGGCGTGCCACCGGAGGTGGCCACGAAGGTGTTCGAGCGGTTCTACCGAGCCGACCCCTCGCGCGGACGCTCCACCGGTGGTGGCAGCGGGCTCGGGCTCGCCATCGTGGCCGCGATCGTGGCCCAGCACCACGGCCGCGTCGGGGTCGCGCAGACCCCGGGCGGTGGGGCGACGTTCGTCGTGCGCATCGCACAGCACACTCCCAGCCACTGATCAGCGCTTCTCCACCTCGTCCGGCTTGACTGGCTGCAAGCCAGTCACACCGAGAAGGAGCGTCACCATGAGCGACCAGAACCCTACCCCCCAGTGGTACTCCCCCCGTGGCGGGACCGCGACGGACCCCGCCCCGCAGGGCACCGGTCCCTACCCGACCGCTCCGATCCCCACCGTCCCGTCGAGCCTTGCCCCTGCGCAGCCGCAGGGTCCCTTCGGCCCGACGGGTCCGTCCGGCAGCCAGGGCCACCCTTCCCCGGCGTCCGGACGTCGCCGCACGGCCGAGCTCACGGCCGTCGCGGTGCTCGCCGCCCTCCTGTCATCGGGCGGCACCGTCGCCGCGGCCCGGCTGTGGACCGACGACGCGCAGAGCTCCTCCGGTGCGTCGTCGTCGCAGCAGCTGGGTCGCGGCACGGACACGGCTCCCGTGAAGCAGGCCAACGGGTCGGCGCCCGACTGGGCCGCGACCGCCGCCGCCGCGTCCCCGAGCGTCGTGAGCATCACCGCCACGACGAGCCAGGGCGGCGCCCAGGGCTCCGGGGTCATCATCGACAAGTCCGGACACGTGCTGACCAACAACCACGTCGTCTCCGGCGCCGAGAAGCTCACGGTCACCCTCGCCGACGGTCGCACCTTCGACGCCGAGGTCCGCGGCACCGACCCGTCCACCGACCTCGCCGTCATCACCATCGCCAAGGCGCCGAACGACCTCACGCCGATCGCCGTCGGTGACTCCGACGCCCTCAAGGTGGGCGACCCGGTCATGGCCGTGGGCAACCCCCTCGGCCTGGCGGGCACGGTCACGACGGGCATCGTCAGCGCCCTCAACCGCCCCGTCTCCACCCAGGGCGAGAGCGACGGCCAGAGCGACCCGTTCGCCCCGGGCCAGGCGGTCCAGTCCGAGCCGGTCGTCACCAACGCCATCCAGACCTCGGCGGCGATCAACCCCGGCAACAGCGGCGGCGCGCTCGTCAACGCCGGCGGCCAGCTCGTGGGCATCAACTCCTCGATCGCCTCGGTCGGGTCCACGTCGGGCCAGTCGGGCAACATCGGCATCGGCTTCGCGATCCCCGTCAACGAGGCGACCTCGGTCGCGAGCCAGCTCATCGAGTCGGGCAAGGTCACCCACGCCTTCCTCGGCGTGACGCCGCAGGACGGGTCCGCATCGGACGGCTCCGCCTCGCGCGCCGGCGCCGAGATCGTCTCCGTGGGCGACGGCACCCCGGCGGCCAAGGCCGGCCTCAAGGCGGGCGACGTCGTGACCGCCGTCGACGGCGAGCGCGTCGAGTCGGCCCTGTCCCTCGTCGGCCAGATCCGCGAGCGGTCGGTCGGCGACACCGTGACCCTCACGGTGCTCCGCGACGGCGGCACCATCGAGGTCAAGGCCACGCTGGCGACCCAGGCCACCACCAACGGCTGACCTCCACGACGCCACGAGGCGCCTGAGCACCGATTAGGTCGGTGTGCTCAGGCGCCTCGTGCGTCTGATGGTGGATCGTGGCCCCATGAGCCATCGCACCGCCGTCCACCAGCTCGAGGCCGACTTCGCCGACGCCATGAACCGCCTGTATGCCGTCGGCAACGGCCTTGCGCGGCTCCGTTCCGACATCGACCGCGAGACCGTCATGGCGGCCGCCTCGCAGGGGTATGCCCCGTCCACCACGGGGGCCGCACCGTCGCCGGAGGCCCCGCCGACCGACGCGACGCCGGCCGACCTGCCGCCGGCGGATGCCACGGCGCCCCCCGCGACGCAGTCCGCGCCGGCGCCCGGCCCGGCCGCGGCCGGAGGGCCCCCGGCATCCGCGCCGACGAGCCCGGCCCCCTCGGCAGCGAGCCCGGCACCCGCGACGGCGAGCACCCCCACGGCGCCCACAGCCCCCACCACCCCGGGAGGGGCCGCACCGGACCCGGAGGCCCGCGGGCCGTTCCGGTTCTCGCCCCAGCTGGGGCGGCTCCAGCCGGCGCCCCCGGCGACGCAGTCCGCGCCGGCGCCCGGCCCGGCCGCGACCGGAGGGCCCCCGGCATCCGCGCCGACGAGCCCGGTCCCCTCGGCAGCGGGCCCGGCACCTGCGATGGCGAGCACCCCCACGGCGCCCACAGCCCCCACCACCCCGGGAGGGGCCGCACCGGACCCGGCGGCCCGCGGGCCGTTCCGGTTCTCACCCCAGCTGGGGCGGCTCCAGCCGGCACCCCCGAGCATCCCCTGGTACCGGCGGGAAGGGGCCGTGACCCGGGCCCTGGCTCTCACGGGGGCCGTCGTCACACTGGCCGGTGTCGCGATGCTGCTCGTCCTCGCCATCCAGCAGGGCTGGTTCGGCCCCACGGCGCGCGTGACGGCGGGAGCGGTGCTCGCTGCCCTCCTCGTCGCGATCGGTGTGCGCAACGGCGAGGCCGAGCGCCGCGTGCGCCCGGTGGTCGGGAGCGCTCCCGTCGCCATGGTCGCGACCGGCGCCGCCGCGGCATACCTCGACGTCGTCGCGGTGACGATCGGCTACGGCTGGCTGCCGTCCTCGGTGGGCCTCCTCCTCGCCGGGCTGGTCGCAGTGGCCGGGCTCGGGCTCGCGCGCCGGTGGGTCAGCGAGCTGCTCGCGGTCATCGTCGTCGTGGGCGCAGCGGTCCTCGCGCCGGTCGTCGCACGAGAGTTCGGCTGGACCGTGTCGGCCTTCCTCGGAGTGCTCTGCCTGGCGGCGTGGTGGGCTCCCGGCCCGCGGACCTGGCGGATCCTCACGATCGCGCGGGTCGCGCCGGTCACCCTCTCCCTCCTCGCGGGGGCGAGCAGCTCGCCGACCGGTGGAACGGACGCGTGGGGTCACCTCGTCGTTGCGGTCGTGCTCCTGCTCGCCACGCTGGTGACGTCGACGCTGGCCGTCCGTCGTGACCCCCGCGACGTCGCCTCCTCGGTCGCCGTCGCCCTCCTCGCTGCCGCCCTCCTCGCCTGCACTGCGGCCCTGGCCGAGCCCGGGCGCACCACAATCCTCGCGTGGGCGGCGGTCGTCCTCCTCGTGACCGCCACCGCCCTCACCCGACCGCCCGTGGGGCCGGTGGCCGGGCACCTGCTCGCCACCGTCTCCGTGGCCGGCACCGTCGCGGCCGTGCTCGCCATCATGTCGGGCGCGCCGGACGGCTTCGTCACGACGGGGCTGGTGCTCCTCGCCATGGGGCAGGTCGTCGTCGCGGGGGTCACGCGATCGCGGCTCGCCCTCTACCTGGCAGGCGGCACCTCGGCCGTCGCGCTGCTCAGCTGGCTGCAGCACCCGTTCGCGGCCCTGTCCGAGGACACCGCCGCGAGCCACGACATGACCGCCGCCCTCCTCGACAGCATCCTCGTCGCGGCGCTGGCCGTCGCAGGCCTGTGGGCGTCGGGACAGCAGCGCGGCCTCCGGCGCGAGGTGCGGCTCGGGGCGACGATCCTCACCTGGGTGGTGGGGCTCACCGCGTCCGCCACGGTGATGGTCGCGCTGGGCACGCTCATCGGGGCCGCCGCCGGTGACACGGGCCTCGGCTTCCGGATCGGGCACGCCCTGGCGACCGTGACGTGGATGGTCGCAGCCGCCTGGCTGCTGCTCCGGGGGCTCGAGCGGTCGCGCGACGCCGACCTGACCCTGCGCACCGGGCTGCTGCTCAGCGGCATCAGCGTCGCCAAGCTCTTCCTCTTCGACTTCTCTGCCCTGAGCGGCATCGTGCGGTCGGTGGCGTTCATCGTGACCGGCCTCCTCCTGCTCGCCACGGCGAGCCTGTACGCGAAGGCGTACCAGCGCAGCCGGACCAGCTCGTGACGGGTGCCGTGGACGACGGCACGGACGCGCTGAGGAGGAGGTGGCCAGCCGACTGCGCCGCGGTGGCCCCGGGGGCCGAGCGGGCAGTCGTCGACGACGTCGGACGTGACCTGCTCACGCGGTGGCTGGAGCCGCACCGGCACTACCACGACACCACCCACCTCGCCGAGGTCCTGGCGGCTGTCGACGTGCTCGCCGGGGCCGAGCACGTGCCCTCCGACAGCCGAGCCGTCGCGACGCTCGCGGTGTGGTTCCACGACGCGGTGTATGCCGTCCAGTCGCCGACCGACAACGAGGAACGCAGCGCGGCGCTCGCCGCCCGGGAGCTCGAGCGGCTCGGTGCCGACCGCTCGGTCGTCGAGCGGGTCGTCGCGGTCGTCCTCGACACCGCGGCCCACGACCTCGGCTCCACGGCCCTCAGCGACCCTGCACGCGTCATCGTGCACGACGCGGACCTCTGGGTGCTCTCAGCGCCGGTGGAGCGGTTCGACGAGTACTGCCGGCAGGTGCGCGAGGAGTACCACCACGTGCCGGAAGCCACGTACGCCTCGGCACGCTCGGAGGTCCTCAGGCCGTTCCTCACGCGCCCGCACGTCTACCGCACGGCGCACGCGCGTCGGCACTGGCAGCCGGCCGCGCGCGAGAACCTCGCCCGCGAGCTCACCCGCCTCGCGGGCTGAGCACCGCGGCCGCGAGCGGCCACCAGAACTGGTGCGAGCAGAGCTGGGCGAACTCGTCCCAGGCCACCCAGCGGCGGTCGGACGTGTCGTCGAGCTCCGGAGCCAGCGGTGGTCGTCGACCCTGGACGCACACCTCGTAGACCTGGAGCAGGTCCTGCCCCTCCCGCCACAACCCACCGGCGGTGCGGTGGTGGAAGCGCTCGTACCCCAGGGGCACGAGCTCGTCGGCGCGGACGACGAGGCCGGTCTCCTCGCGGACCTCACGGACGGCGTTCTCCCGCACCGACTCACCGGGCTCCCGCCAGCCACCGGGCGACCCCCACTCACCTCGGCGGATCGAGTGGACCAGGGCGAGGTCCCCGACGTCGTCGCGCACGAAGGCCATCGCCGCGAAGACGCGGGCGGGAGGGGCCTCGTGCGGCGACCGGATGAGGTCGACGTCGGCCGAGGTGCCGTCGGCGAACCGGATGCCGGTCACCCGGGCCACGCCCTTGTCGCCCCGCCGCTTCTGCATGCGGAGCCCGCTGGCCTGGAGCGCGCGGAGCAGGTCACGGGCGGAGGTCGGCCGGGCGCCGGCGGCGACGACCGCGGCATACCGCTCCTCGGGCACGTCGTAGTGGTCGCCCTCGAACCCGCGGTCGGGGATGCCGATCGAGCGGGCGAAGTCGTGGAGCTCCTCGAGGCTCGTGTCGCTGACGACGTGCGACCACCGGCGGCCGTGTGCCTCGGCGCGAGGCGGGTCGATCAGGATGGCCACCCCCAGATGGTAGAGGGGCGGGCGGCAGCGCCTACGGCTTCGAGGTCCAGTCCTCGAGGAGGTCGAGGAACCGCACGGGCTGCTCCATCGACGGGAGGTGCGCCACGTCGGGCCAGTCCTGGCGGACGGCGCCGGCGACTGCGGCGCAGACCAGGTCGGCCGCAGTGAGGGCGGCGTCGACGTCGTGGGCGCCGACGAGCACCTGCACGGGACAGGTCAGGTCACCGAGGCGCTCGACCGCCGGAGGCACGACCTCCCGCCCGTCCACGTCCTCGCCCCAGGGCTCCTGCAGCTCGAAGACCCTGCGCTGCATGCGCCGGACGGCCTCCTGCACCCCGGGGTCGACGTCGGCGGCCCGGCGACCCGGGCCGACGACCCATGTCGCGACGTTCGCCTCGACGGCCGCGTCGAGGTCACCCCTGGCGAGGGCACCGTTCTCGGCGGCGGCGAAGCGGCTGAGGGTCTCCGTGCGCTCGACGAACAGGCTCCCTCCCGGGGGGCAGAGCAGGAGGCTCCGCACGAGGTCGGGCCGCTCGAGCGCGAGCTCGGTGGCCACGCCCGCCCCGAAAGAGGCCCCGACGACGTGGCACGGGCCGGTGCCGAGACGGTCCAGGAGGGCAGCGACGTCGTCCGCCGTGGTGAATGCCGGGTCGGGCCGGGCCGTCGACTCGCCGAAGCCCCGGAAGTCCAGGCGCACGACGTCGCGGTGAGCGGTGAGCGGACCCCACTGGGGGTCCCACATCGACCGGTCCGCGATGCCGGCGTGGAGCAGGAGGATCGTCGCGTCGCCCCTCGGCCCGGCACGGTCGTGCGCCAGGTCGCCGGGCACCCCTCGACTGCTGCTCATGCGCCTCCTCGTCCTGCCGACCCTCCGAAAGGGCCCGCCGCCGCCCAGCCAACCGCGTCGGGGCGACACCGGGCAACCGGGTTTCGCTCGTGGCCGGGCCTGTGGACAACCGGGTGGGCTCGTCTCACGGGCCGCCTACGCTCCCGACGAGAGGGCAGCACGCCACCGGGGCGGGCCCACGAGGAGGGGGACTCCATGTCTGCACAGTTCCAGGTCGACACCGAGCGCATCGCGGCCGCGGCGGGCGACATCGCCCGCATCTCGGCCGAGATCGAGGGCCAGGTCGGCGTCATGTTGGCCCGGCTGTCCGGCCTGCAGGATGCCTGGACCGGCTCGGCGTCGGCCCAGTTCCACACGGTCGTCGCCGACTGGCGCGGCACCCAGCAGCAGGTGCGGGCCTCGCTCGACTCGATCGGCCAGGTGCTCGGCGCCGCAGGGTCCCAGTACGCCGAGGCCGAGGCGCAGGCCGTGCGGATGTTCTCGTGACCTGACAGGACGGGTGCTCGTGACCCGACGAGCGCGTGCTCGTGACGCGAAGGGCGCGTGCCGGTGACGCGACGGGCGCGTGCCCGTGACCAGACAGCCGGGTCCCGGCCTGAGAGTCCGGTCGGGACCCGGCCCTGGAGTCACTCCGTGCCGATGGCGCGCAGCACGTCGAGGCGGGCAGCCCGCCGACCGGGCCAGACCGCCGCGAGCACCCCGACGACGCCCGCCAGCACGACGAACAACGTGAGCTGGCCGGCGGGCACGGCGAGCACGTCGATGCCGTCGTCGGCGAGCGAGCGCTGCAGGGCCAGCGCGAAGGCCAGGCCGAGCACGACGCCCAGCACAGCACCGAGCAGGGCGATCGCGACCGACTCCAGCCGGAGCATGGTGCGCAGCTGCCGACGGCTCAGCCCGACCGCACGGAGCAGCCCGATCTCACGGATCCGCTCGATGACCGAGAGGGCCAGGGTGTTGATGATCCCGAGCACGGCGATGACGACGGCCAGCCCGAGCAGGGCGTAGACGATGAAGAGAAGCTGGTCGATCGGCTTGCGCTGCTCTGCCGCGAACTCGGCCTGGTCGTTGACGCTCACCGTCGGCAGGTCCGCGACGACGGCGTCGAGCGCGCGACGCAGCGCGGCCCGGTCCGCCCCGGGCTGCGCGACGACGTAGACGGCACGGTCCGTCGGGGGCACCCCGAGGGCGTCGAAGCCGTCGAGCGAGAGGGTGACGTCGGACTGGAGCACGGCGTTCGGCGTGTACGTCGCGACGACCTTCCTGGGCTGCTCCTCCCCGGCGAAGCCCACCGTGACCGACGACCCGACGGCCAGGCCCTGGTCGGTGGCCATCTGGCTCGAGATGGCCACCGAGGACTCGTCGAGGTCGGCGAGCGAGCCGGTCACGACCTCCGGCCGCGCCACGCTCGTGACCCGGGCGGGGTCGACCGCCGTCGCGAAGTCGCGGTCGCCGTCGACCTCGACCACGGCACCGCGCACGCGCGCCACCTCGCCGACCCCCGGGAGCCCCTCGATGTCCGACGCGATGGACGCCGAGAACGTCTGGCCCACGACGTTCGACACGACGTAGTCGGCGACGATGTCCTCCGCGAGGGTCTTGTCGAGGCTCGCCTTCGCCGAGGCCCCGAGCACCGCCATCATCGTCACGAGGGCGACCCCGATCATGAGCGCGGATGCCGTGGCCGCGGTGCGCCTGGGGTTGCGGCGCGAGTTCTGCTCGGCCATGAGGCCCACCGCCCCGAAGGCCCTCCGGTAGACCCATCCGAGCCCGGCGAGCACCGGTCGCCCGAGCACCGGGCTCAGCAGGGCCGTGCCGACGAGCACTCCGAAGGCCCCTCCGCCGAGGACGTACGTCGGCTCGGACCCCACGCCGGCGAGACCCAGCCCCATGGCGACGGCGCCGGCCACGAGCAGCAGCGCACCGACCGCGACCCGCCAGCGCAGGCCGCTCTCGGCCAGGGCGGCGTCGTCACGCATCGCCGCGACGGGTGGCACCCGGCCGGCGCGCCGCGCGGGCAGATAGGCGGCGGCCAGCGTGACGACCAGCCCGACGACGAGGGCGACGACCACCGTGCGCGGCCTCAGCACGAGCTCGCTGGCCCCGAGGTCCAGGCCGACCCGCCCGAACAGCATCCTGATGCCGAGCGCAAGCGCGAACCCGAGCACGATGCCGATCGCCGACCCGAGGAGGCCGACGACGGACGCCTCGAGGAGCACCGAGCGCGCGACCTGCCGGCGGCTCGCACCGATCGCGCGCAGCAGGGCCAGCTCGCGACTGCGCTGGGCGACGAGGATCGAGAAGGTGTTGACGATGAGGAAGGCCCCGACGGTCAGGGCGACCCCCGCGAAGACCAGGAGGAAGGTGTTGACGAACGAGAGCGCCTCGTCGATCCGGGTCGCCGCCCGCGCGGCCGCGGCATCCCCCGTCGTCGCCTCGAAGCCGTCGGGGAGCGCGGCGGTCACCGCGGTCCTCAGCTCCTCCTGCGAGGTGCCCGGGGCGGCGGTCACCCAGATCGCGGAGTAGGCGTCCTTGCCACCGAGGTACAGCGACTGTGCCTCCGAGGTGTCGAACATGACCACGCTGGTCCCCACGAGCGCCGACCCCCCGAACGTGGCGGTCCCGACGAGGGTCTCGGTGAGGCGTGGCCGTTCCGTCGACGTGATGAGCGTGATCTCGTCCCCGAGCAGGTAGCCCGACTTGCGAGCCGTGGACTCGTCGAGCACGACCTCGCCCGCGGCCGCGGGGAACCGGCCCGTCTCGAGGGTCGCCAGCGGCGTGCCGTGCGCCGCGGGACCCTCGCTGTAGTTGACGGCGATCCCGGGCGGGCCCTGTCCGCCGATCAGCTTGCCGTTCTTCGCCACGACGAGCGTCCCGAAGTTCGTGATGCGGCCGTCGGCCCTGGCCGCGCCCTGCACGGACGAGAGCTCCTCGACGAGGGGGCCGGGGACGGTGCGGGTGCTCGAGAGACCGCCCCCTCCGGAGCCGGCCGCGCCTGCGGGTCGGACGATGACGTCCCCGACGGCACCGCTCGTCAGGCCGGTGAACGCACGGTCGAGGGTGTCGGTGAAGATGTAGGACCCGGCGACGAACGCCACGCCCAGGATGACCGCGAAGGCACTGAGGAAGAGCCGCAGCTTCCGAGCGAAGACGCTGCGCCACGTGGCACGCAGCACGCTCAGCCCCCGACGTGGTGGTCGAGCCGGGCCATCCGCTCGAGCACGCGCTCGGGGCTCGGGTCACGGAGCTCGTCGACGACCGTGCCGTCGGCGAGGAAGACGACGCGGTCGGTCCAGCTCGCCGCCCCGGGGTCGTGCGTCACCATGACGACGGTCTGGCCGTGGGTGTCGACGACCCGTCGCAGGAACCCGAGGACCTCGGCCCCCGACGTGGAGTCGAGGTTGCCGGTCGGCTCGTCGGCGAAGACGACCTCGGGGCGGCTGATGAGCGCCCGGGCGCACGCCACGCGCTGTTGCTGGCCCCCCGACAGCTCGCTCGGGCGGTGCCCGAGCCGGTCACGGAGCCCGACGGTGTCGACGACCTCGTCGAACCACGCCTGGTCGGGGCGCCGGCCGGCGATCGCGGCCGGCAGCACGATGTTCTCCTCCGCGGTCAGCGTCGGGACGAGGTTGAAGGCCTGGAACACAAACCCGATCCGGTCCCGCCGGAGCTCGGTGAGGTGCCGCTCCTTGAGCACGGTGAGGTCCTGGTCGCCGAGGAACACGTGGCCCTCCGTGGCCGAGTCCAGCCCGGCGGCGCAGTGCATGAGCGTCGACTTGCCCGACCCGGACTTGCCCATGATCGCGGTGAACTCACCGGCATACAGGTCGAGGGTGACGTCGTCGAGCGCGACGACCCGGGTCTCCCCCGAGCCGTAGACCTTCGTCAGGCCCTCGACGCGGGCGGCCGCGAGGCGCTCCCCGGTCTCGGAGGCGGTCGCGTTCGCGAGCGTCATGGGAGGTCCTTCAGGTGGCGCCGGCGGGGCCGGCGGGCGGACGTCGGCGACGCCGTGAGCCGGCGCTGCCATCTGCCCGGCCAACGTCGGGCAGTGGTCTCAGTGTTCCGCGGATCCGGCCCGACCCGCGGCAGCGGCACCCCCGGCCACGGCCCGGCGACCGGCGCCCACGGTGCCGGCGAGCGGTTCGAGGCGCGCGGCATACACCTGCCTCAGGCGCGGGCGGTCGGGGTCGCCCTCGACCACGCCCGAGACCCAGGAGAGCTCGAGCGCGTCCTGGTCCACCCGGCAGAGCGCGATGTTGTTGTCGAACCAGGGGCCGTCGGTGACCGTCCACGGGTATGCCGGGTCGGGCACCCGCCGCGAGCGCGAGGCGACGAAGCGCATCGGTCTCACGAGCGACTTCGCGAAGAGGGACATGACGACGCGCACGGCGCGGGGCATCGGGTTGCGGATCGGCGAGCAGACGGCCTGGACGATTCGCGACGCGGCGCCGAGGCCCGCCGGGTCGGTCACCTCGGCGAGGTAGGAGTTGTGCACGTCCCCGGAGAGGAAGGTGACCGTCTCGGGCGCCGGGCCCCGCCTGCCGCGCGCGACCTCCATGACCAGCTCGAAGAGCTCGTCGAACCCCTCGTTGAAGGCGGCCCAGTGCTCGAGGTCGATCGCCCGCCTCAGGCGTTCCGCAGTGCGCGCGAGCGTCCGTCCGTAGGCCCCCTGCGCCATGGCCTCGTCCATCGCCTCGAAGTCGTGCAGGCCGGGCGGCAGGAGGAACGGCAGCGAGGTGCCGATGAAGAGGTGCCGGACGCCGCCCGACAGCACGCCGTCCACCCAGCGCATCTCCTCCGCGTCGAGCATCGACCGGCCGTCGGGCCGCAGCTCGCGGGCGGCCCGCGAGTCGATGACGACGAGGGCGCAGTCGCCGAGCGCCCGGGTGTAGCTCCACCGGTAGCTCGTCGGCTCCGCGTCGGCGCGAGCAGCGACGGTGTCGAGGTGGTCGGTGAGGTCGAGCTCCTCCGGCGCCCCGGAGGCCGCGTGCGCGGCGACGACGCGCCACACCTCCTCGTCCGCGAGCTCGGCGGGCGAGAGGTTGCCGATGTGCTGGTGCACCCAGTAGGACGCGAGGCCGGAGACGATGCGCTCCTGCCACCACGTCGTCGTGCGGATCTCGCGGCGCCACGACCACGAGGTGTTCCAGTCGTCGCGGATGTCGTGGTCGTCGAAGATCATCGCCGACGGCAGAGTGGAGAGCACCCAGCGGATGACGTCGTCGCTCCACGCGAGCCGGTAGAGCTCGGCGTACTCGACGAAGTCCTTGATCTCCTCGCCGGGCGGCTCGTCGAGGTCGCGCCGGGACGCCATGAACTCCTCGAGCTCGGGGTGCGGCGTCGTGTCGGCGTAGACCTGGTCTCCGAGGAGGAGGAGCAGGTCGGGCCACTCCGCGCGCGGGTCGTCGCGGAGGGCGACGGCGAGGCTGCGCAGGGCGTCGACCCCGTGCGCCCGGTTTCCCTCCTTGTCGTGCGACCCGGTCGTCCGGCAGGTGCCGAAGGCGAACCTCGGCAGGCGCCTCGGGTCGAGGGTCCGGATCCGGCTCGGAGGCGTGCCGGGCCGGGGCCACACCGGGGTGTCGTCGACGTGCACGGTGTAGGCGTCGTCGCTGCCTGGGGCGAGGTCGTCGAGGACGACGAGCGCGAAGTGGGACTCGTGCACCGAGAACGTGGGCGCGCTCCACTCCCTCCCGGCCCGTGCCACCGTCACCGTGGCAGCCGCCCTGGTACGCACCCAGACCGTTGCCGACGTCTCGTCGACGTAGCGGAGCATCGGGCCGAGGACCAAGGGGTCCCGGGACTCCCGGAGGGCCTCGGGCTCGTCGGGCTCTCGCTCTCGGGGCTCGTCACGCGGTGCAGGACGCGTCATGGACCCATCCTGCCTCCGAGAGGCGGGCCGTGGCTGTGGAGGGGCTCGGCGTTCCCTGTGCGGGTCGGGAGGCCACGTGTGGGGCTCCAGGTTCGTCGGGGCCGGGGTCGTGCGTTCAGCTCGTGGCACTCCGCGGCGCCGTCGCTCCGACCGACGCGAGGCGACAGCGCGGTTCGGCACGGGTTACCGCTCGGTAGCGGCTGTCCTGACCGCGAGTACCAGGCGGTAACCCACGCCGAACCTGCGCGGAGGTCCGCCGAGCGAGAGCCGGAACGTGCCGGCCACCCGCGCCGGACCATGTCGTCGTCTCGTGGGACCGCCCCCTCCCCGACGTGTCATGACCGCGTCGTCATGACCGCGTCGTCATGGCCGCGTCCTCACACCCCGGCTACGGTGGCGGCCATGACACGTCGGGCAGTCGGATGAGCGGCCCCGAAGACCCCGCCGTCCGTGCCTGGCTCGCGCGCCTCGAGACCGAGTCGGCCGTCCTGCCCGAGGACCGCCGCGCGGAGCTCCGGGCCGACGTCGAGGAGCTCCTCGCCGCGGCGGCCGCGGACGCGGACGGTGACCACACGGCATACCAACGGGTGCTGGCCGAGCTCGGCCCACCGGAGGTGCTCGTCGCCGAGGCGGGCGGGTATGCCGTGCCTCCCGTCGACGCCCTGGCCGTCGCGGACGGTGACGCGGCCGAGTCGGATGCCGGTGGCCAACCGTGGCTCGAGGCAGGGGTCGTGGCGCTGCTCCTGGCCTCGGTCGTCCTGGCCCTGGTGCCCGCGACCGAGGCCTTCGCGCCGCTGCCCTGGTTCGTCGGCACGATCCTCGTGCTGCTCTCGAGGCGCTGGGGGCCCGCCGACAAGGGCCTCGCGGTGTTCGCGTTCGGGGTGATGGGGGTGCCGTTCGTCCTGCTCGGCCGCGACGAGCTGCCGCGGCCGGCGAGCATCGTCGCCGGCCTCGTGCTCGTCGCCCTGTGGGTCGGCTCGGCGATCGTGCTGCTCCGCCGGGCACACGCGCCGCGCGACGAGGGCCGTGGTCTGCGGATGACCTGAGCACGCACCGCGCTCTCACCGGCCCGGCCCGCCCGGCTGGGAGGGCTCCGGCCCGCCGGCCCGCCGACGCGACGAGGGCGGTCCCCCGTCGGGGAACCGCCCTCGTGGCGTCTCGGCCGGAGGCTGGGTCAGAAGCCCATGCCACCCATGTCGTCGCCGCCGGGCATGGCCGGGGCGGCCTTCTCCGGCTTGTCGGCGATGACGGCCTCGGTGGTGAGGAACAGCGCGGCGATCGACGCGGCATTCTGCAGCGCGGAGCGCGTGACCTTCGCCGGGTCGATGATGCCCGCGGCGATGAGGTCGACGTACTCGCCGGTCGCGGCGTTGAGGCCCCAGCCCGGCTCGAGGTGCTGGACCTTCTCCGCGACGACGCCACCCTCGAGACCCGCGTTGATCGCGATCTGCTTGAGCGGCGCCTCGATGGCGACCTTGACGATGTTGGCGCCCGTCGCCTCCTCGCCCTCGAGCGAGAGGTTGGCGAACGCCTTCGCGCCGGCCTGGATGAGCGCGACGCCGCCACCGGCGACGATGCCCTCCTCGACGGCCGCCTTGGCGTTGCGCACGGCGTCCTCGATGCGGTGCTTGCGCTCCTTGAGCTCGACCTCGGTGGCCGCGCCCGCCTTGATGACGGCCACGCCGCCGGCGAGCTTGGCGAGGCGCTCCTGGAGCTTCTCGCGGTCGTAGTCGGAGTCCGACTTCTCGATCTCGGCGCGGATCTGGTTGACCCGGCCGGTGATCTGGTCCTGGTCACCGGCGCCCTCGACGATCGTCGTCTCGTCCTTGGTGACGACGACCTTGCGGGCCCGACCCAGGAGGTCGAGGTCCGCGGTGTCGAGCTTGAGGCCGACCTCCTCGGAGATGACCTGGCCGCCGGTGAGGATGGCGATGTCCGCGAGCATGGCCTTGCGGCGGTCACCGAAGCCGGGCGCCTTGACGGCGATCGACTTGAAGGTGCCGCGGATCTTGTTCACGACGAGCGTGGACAGGGCCTCGCCCTCGACGTCCTCGGAGATGATGAGGAGCGGCTTGCCGGACTGCATGACCTTCTCGAGCAGCGGCAGCAGGTCCTTGATCGAGCCGATCTTGGAGTTCGCGATGAGGACGTAGGCATCCTCGAGCACGGCCTCCATGCGCTCGGCGTCGGTGACGAAGTAGTGGCTGATGTAGCCCTTGTCGAAGCGCATGCCCTCGGTGAGCTCGAGCTCGAGGCCGAAGGTGTTGCTCTCCTCGACGGTGATGACGCCTTCCTTGCCGACCTTGTCCATGGCCTCGGCGATCATCTCGCCGATCTGCGGGTCGGCGGCGCTGATCGACGCGGTTGCGGCGATCTGCTCCTTGGTCTCGACGTCCTTGGCGTTGGCGAGCAGCTCGGCCGAGACGGCCTCGACGGCCTTCTCGATGCCGCGCTTGAGCGCCATCGGGTTCGCACCTGCGGCGACGTTGCGCAGGCCCTCGCGGACGAGCGCCTGGGCGAGCACCGTCGCCGTCGTCGTGCCGTCGCCGGCGACGTCGTCGGTCTTCTTGGCGACCTCCTTGACGAGCTCGGCGCCAATCTTCTCGTACGGGTCGTCGAGCTCGATCTCCTTGGCGATCGAGACGCCGTCGTTCGTGATCGTGGGGGCTCCCCACTTCTTCTCGAGGACGACGTTGCGGCCCTTGGGACCGAGGGTGACCCGCACGGCATCGGCGAGCACGTTCATGCCCCGCTCGAGACCGCGGCGAGCCTCTTCATCGAAAGCGATGATCTTGGCCATTCGGGTGGTTCCTCCCACGCGAATCGAAGGTGAGACCGGTCGGCGCCCGCGACGGACGGGACGGATGCCGTCGGCTCACGTCGCCGGGGCACCAGACCCTCACCGGGCCGGTCAGGATTGTCACTCTCCGGGGGAGAGTGCTAACGCCATTATTGGCACTCTCAGGTGGAGAGTGCAAACGCCCCCACCCCCCGCCTCCCCGACCTTGTCTGTCGGACTGCGGCTGACACGCCGCGGGAGGGCGTGTCGGAAGCGGTCCGACAGACAAGGTCGGGGAGCTCGGGGAGGGTCAGATCTCGGGGGTGTGGCCCTCGAAGGTGGCTCGCATCGAGCCGTCGGCCTCGGAGGTCACCGGGTCGTCGAGGTCGGCGACGAACACGGCGACCGCCTCGCGTGCCGGGTTGCCGTCGAGCTCGGCGAGGACCTGCCGCCAGGCGGCGAGGTTGGGGTGGGGCAGCTCCGTGCACGCCTCCGCCGGCGCGAGGGACTCGATGGATGCCGCCAGCGCTCCCCGGGACAGCGGCAGCGAGGCCGTCGACCCGTCGTGGTGCAGCACGCTCGCGAGCACGACGGCGGGGAGCCGGTGCCGGCTGCCCGGCGCGTTGACGTGCGCGAACTCCCACTCGGGTGAGGAGGACGCGGGACTGATGGCGACGGCATACGCGACCGGCTGGCGCCACCCCGGGATGCGCGCGGCGAGGTGGTCGCGGATGGCCGCGAGGCCCTCAGGCGTGCTCCAGTCGAGGTCACTCATCGGCGCATCGTGGCAGCCTTTCCGAGCGGCCACACGCTCGGCCTAGGTGAACAGAGGGTGAACAGGAGCACTTGTGTTGGTGAAGTGCAGTCGACGCCCTCACACTTGGGCCTCGTGGACGCAGCGAACATCACCCTTGTGCTCGTCATCGTGACGGCGCTGGCCTTCGACTTCACCAACGGCTTCCACGACACCGCCAACGCCATGGCTGCGTCGATCTCGACGGGGGCTCTCAAGCCCAAGGTGGCGGTCGGGCTGTCGGCCATCCTCAACCTCGTCGGCGCCTTCCTCTCGGTGCAGGTGGCCCTCACCGTGACCAACGCGGTCATCAACCTGCAGACCAAGGACGGTGCCCCCAATCCCGAGCTGCTGGCGGACGGCGGCGAGGCGGTGCTGCTCATCATCCTGGCCGGCCTCGCCGGCGGCATCCTCTGGAACCTGTTCACCTGGCTGCTCGGCCTGCCCTCGAGCTCGTCGCACGCGCTGCTCGGTGGGCTCACGGGCGCGGGCGCCGCGGGCCTGGGCTGGGCGGGGGTGAAGTGGAACGGTGACGGCACGAAGCTCGACGGGGTCGTCGGCAAGATCCTGCTGCCCTCCCTGATCTCCCCGATCATCGCCATCGTCGTCGCCTTCACCGGCTGCTGGCTCGTGCACAAGGTGACCCAGAGCGTCATGCAGCGCCTCGAGGAGCGGTACTTCCGCTACGGCCAGGTGGGTAGCGCCTCGCTCGTGTCGATCGCCCACGGCACCAACGACGCCCAGAAGACGATGGGCGTCATGACCCTCGCCCTCATCGCGAGCGGGCACTGGACGAGCACGACGTCCATCCCGGTCTGGGTGAAGGTCAGCGCCGCGATGGCGATCGCCCTCGGCACCTACCTCGGCGGCTGGCGGATCATCCGCACGCTCGGCAAGGGCCTGGTCGACATCACCCCCCGCCAGGGCATGTCGAGCGACGGGTCCACGGCCGCCGTCCTCCTCTCGGCCAGCCACCTGGGCTTCGCCCTCTCGACGACGCACGTGGCCACGGGCTCCGTGCTCGGTGGCGGCCTCGGCCGTGGCACCCCGGTGCGTTGGTCGACCGCGGGCCGCATGGTCATCGCCTGGGCCACGACGTTCCCGATCGCGGCGTTCGTCGGGGCGCTCATGTGGTGGGTCGGCGACAGCGTCGGCGGGGCGGCCGGCGCCGCCGTCGTGTTCCTCGTCCTCGTGGGCGTGTCGACCTGGATCTTCCGCAGCTCCCGGCGCGAGCACGTGGGCGCCCACAACGTCAACGACACGTGGGAGAGGGCGGCCGAGATCACCTCACCGGCCTACGAGCACGCCCGACCCGAGCACCCCGAACCGGCCGAACCGGCCGACCCGGCCGACCCGTCCCACGAGGCCGAATCAGGCGGCCCGCCCGACCCGTCCGCCTCGTCCACCGGGTCCGTCCCTCCCCCGTCGCCCAACGGGGCCGACCCCTCCGCCCAGCCCAACGGGGCCGCCAGGGCCGACCAGCCCGCGTCCACCGAGACCAAGACCCACTGAGGACGGATGCCGTGAACAACCTCCAGCTCGTCCTCGAAGGCGCCGGCTCGGTGCTCGTCGCCGGACTCGTCTTCGGTGCCGGCCTCCCGGTGGTCTACGCGCTCGCCCTGCGCGTGCTGACCATCGGCTCGACGACCTCCGCCGACGCCGACGGCACCATCCACACCACCCCGCGGATCTCCAGCCGCCTGTTCGCCGGCCTGCTCATCGCGGTCGTCGTCGCCGGCATCATCCTCGGCCTGGTCCTCATCGTGGCGACCGGCTTCGGCAAGGAAGTCAGCTTCGACAGCATCTACCCGACGATCGTCGACAAGTAGGAGTACGACCCCCCATGACCCAGCTCACCGGGCCCGTCCTCCAGTGGATCCGCGAGGCCTACCCCAACGGCGTCGCCGACGACGAGGTGGCATCCCTGGGCGCCGTGCTGCAGCAGCGCCTCGGGGCCGAGCGGGCGTTCGACGTGCTCCGCCGGCTGCACGGGGAGGGAATGCTGTCCGACTCCGCAGCCGCCGCCCTCGTGCCCGACGACACCCAGATGCGAAGCGTCGCGGCCAAGCTCGTCATGGCCGGCTGGCCCCTGGCCGGCGAGGAGGACGACGAGAGCCCGCCCCGGGAGGGCAGCCCGCTCGCCCGGATCGTCGCGTGGCTGCGTGAGGGGTACCCCGGTGGGGTGCCGGACCACGACTACGTCCCGCTCCTCGCCCTCCTCGAGCGCCGGCTCACCCGCGCCGAGGTCAAGAAGGTCGCCAAGGCCCTGCGCCACGCGGACGTCAGCCCCGCCGGCCCGACGGAGATCGCCGCGGCGATCAGCTCGTACACCCACACCGAGCCGAGCGAGAACGACCTGCGCCGGGTGCGCGACCAGCTCGCGAAGAAGGGCTGGCCGGTCGAGTTCCCCGACCCCGACCTCCCGTAGGGCCGCCCGACGGCCCGACCTCCCGTGGGACCGCCCGACGGCCCGACCTCCGGTGGGCACAGAAACGCCCGTCCGGCTTCCCTCACGGACGGGCGTCACTGGCTCGGGGGTTCGGCAGGGTCAGGCGTCCAGACCGAGGCGACGGGCGGAACGGGCCCGCTGACGGCTGGCGCGGAGCCGACGGAGCCGCTTGATGAGCATGGGGTCGTGGGCCAGCGCGCCGGGGTGGTCGATGAGCGCGTTGAGCACCTGGTAGTAGCGCGTCGAGCTCATGTCGAAGAGCTCCTTGATCGCGGTCTCCTTGGAGCCGGCGTACTTCCACCACTGCCGCTCGAAGGCGATGATCTCGCGGTCGCGCTCGGACAGCCCCGTCGTGGGGAGAGCCGTGCTGACCTGTTCGGAGGCGGCGCTCACGTGTACCTCGACCCCTTCATCCATGACCGTGCTGAACGTCCACTGTAACGGGGAAACGACACGAGTGTCATTCCCGCTGCGGGGCCCTTGGCGTGTCGGTCGGCGCGTCGGACGACTGCCCCGGAACACCCGTCACAGAGGTCTCACGACCCCCACCAGCCGCCCTCGCGGCGCCCTCCCGCCTCACTGCATCGTGTCGAGGATCGCGGAGATGTCGGCCTCCCCGGTCTCCGGGTTGACGATCGCGAACCGGGCGAGCGTCTCCCCGTCGTGGGTCGTGGGCACGACGAACGCGAACTCCTCGGCCAGCATCCGGTCCGACCAGGCCTGGTAGTCCGTCGGTGACCAGCCCAGTCGGCGGAACACGACGACCGACAGGTCCCGCTCCCGGACGAGCTCGAGGTGAGGACGCCGCTGCACCTCGGCCTCGGCGAAGCGCGCGATGTCGAGGGTGTGCTCGATCGCGGCGGTGTAGGCGTCGGTGCCGTTGACCGCGAGCGAGAACCAGAACGGCAGCCCACGGGCCCGGCGGGTGAGGCCGACGGAGTAGTCCGTGGGGTTCCACTCGGACGCCTCGGTCAGCACGTCGAGGTAGCCCGCCTTCTGGGTGTGCGCCGCCCGTGCCTCCGCCGGCTCGCGGTAGAGCAGCGCGCAGCAGTCGAACGGCGCGAACAGCCACTTGTGCGGGTCGACGATGAACGAGTCGCAGTGCTCGATGCCGGCGTACAGGTCGCGCACGGACGGCGCGGCGAGGCCGGCGCCGCCGTAGGCCCCGTCGACGTGGAACCAGATGCCGAACTCGCGGCACACCTCGGCCACCGAGGCGAGGTCGTCGATGATCCCGAAGTTCGTCGTGCCGCAGGTCGCGACCACCGCGAAGAACGTCTCCGGCCCGTGCGCCTCGATGGCGGCCCGCAACCTCGGTCCCGTGAGCCGCCAGTGCTCGTCGACCTCCACCCCCACCAGCTCGGCGTCCATGACGTCGCAGGCCGAGGATATCGAGGAGTGCGCCCCGGCCGTCGCTGCGACCCGGTTGGGCCGCACGCCGTCGGGAGCGGTCCGGCGGGCGGTGTGCCGGGCGGCCACGAGCGCCGACAGGTTCCCGATCGTCCCGCCGGGGGTGAAGACGCCACCGGCGCCGGCCGGCATCCCCACGAGGTCGGCCACCCAGCGCAGGGCCTGGTTCTCGGCGTAGACCGCGCCCGACCCCTCGAGCCACGACCCGGCGTAGATCGACGAGGCGCCGACGACGAGGTCGAACATCACCGCCGCGTCGCTCGGGGCGCACGGGATGAACGACAGGTAGCGGGGGTGGTCGGTCGAGAGGCAGGTCGGCGCCAGGTCCTCGGCGAACATCCGCATCGCCGCGACCCCGCCGAAGCCCTCGGCGGTGATGGTCTGCCCGACGAGCTGGTCGAGCTGCTCCTCGCTCATCGGCTGGTCGAGGGGCGGAGAGAGCCGCACCCGTTCCTCGGCGTACGTCACCACCGCCTCGGCGAGGGCGGTGAGCTCGACGTGCTTGTTCTCCTCGTAGGTCTTCCCGTGCACGGCGGCGAGTCTAGGTGGCCGGGTCGCCCAACAGGTATGCCGTGAGGGCACCGACGCTGTCGATGACGGCAACCGGGTGGGTCGCCTCGAGGGCCGCGGGCTCACCCGCGCCCCACGTGACCGCGACGGCCGCCATCCCCGCAGCCTGCGCGGCGAGGACGTCGACGACCGCGTCGCCGACGTAGACGCAGTCCGCCGGCGGGACGCCGAGGACGGATGCCGCGTACAGCAGCGGGTCCGGGTCCGGCTTGTGGCGGGTGGTGTCCTCGAGTGCCGCGACGACGTCGACGAGGCCGTCGATGCCCACGCCATCGAGGGCCAGTCGCGCGGTCTCCCGCCGCTTCGACGTCGCGACGGCGCACCGGATCCCGGCGGAGGTGAGGGCCGTGAGCATCTCGGGCACCCCGGCATACCGCTGGATGAGGCGCGCGGTGTTGGCGAGGTTCCACTCGCGGTAGACGCGGTCGAGCTCCTCGCCGTGGTCGGGCCGCTCCTCGAGGAGTGCCGGGAGGAGCGGGCGACCGATCCAGGCGCGCGCCCGGGACTCCTCGACCTCCTCGGCCAGGACCGTGCGGAACGCGTGCTGGTAGGAGGCGACGATGAGCGGGATCGTGTCGGCGAGGGTCCCGTCGAGGTCGAACAGGACGACGCCCCACCGGAGCCGCGCAGCGGTCCCGGGGGGCGTCGTGGAGGCTGAGGTCACCGGGACAGTCTGCCCGGTGGCCCGGTGGCCCGGTGGCCCGGTCCTCCCGGTCCAGGGTCCGGTGGAGTCGTCAGCGCAGGGTCTGGCGCACGGCGGACAGAGCCGAGTCGAGCACGGTGCGCAGCGTCTCGACGGTGAGGTCCTCGATCCGGCCGGCGGCGTCGGCGCGCCGCAGCTCGGTGCGGACGTCGTCACGGAACCTCCGGAGCAGGGCGTCGGCGTCGGTGAACCTCATGTGCGAGGCCGAGCGCGCGTCGCGTGGGGCACCCGTGCTCCGGGGGGCACTGGCCCGGGCCTCCTGGGCAGCGGCGGCGAGCTCGGCACGCAGCCCGCTCATCGTGCCGCGGACGTCGTCGCGCACCCGAGCCGCGCGGTCGCGGACTGTCTCGGCGATGCCCTCCTCGAGGGCGGCGAGCTCGCCGCTGCGGTCCTCCAGCTCGACCCGGCCGGCATCCGTGAGCTCGTAGGTGCTGCGGCGGTCGTCGTCGGTGCGGTGCACGAGACCCTCCTCCTCGAGGCGGGCCAGCCGGGGGTAGACCGTGCCTGCGCTCGGGCGGTAGGTGCCGCCGAAGCGGTCGGACAGGGCGGTGATCACCTCGTAGCCGTGCATCGGCCGCTGGGCGAGGAGGGCCAGGAGGTAGAGGCGCAGCTGGCCGTGGGCGAAGACCGGAGGCATGGTCAGGCCACCCCCGCCGGGGTGCCGCGAAGGAGGGTCACGTGGCCCGAGACCGTGGTCGCGGAGAGGTGGCTGTTGCCCTCGCCCGTGCGGATGTCGACACGGTGGCCCGGCATGCCCCCCGTGTGGTCCTGGCCGTCGACGACGAGCCGGCCGGTCACGGCGTTGGCCTGCACGTGCACGCCCTCGCCCCGGGGGACCCGCACCGTGACGTCGCCCGACACGGAGGTGGCCTCGATCGACGAGGTGCCCGAGGTGACGTCGAGGGCGAGCGCTCCGGAGACCGAGTTCGCCTGGACCCGGGCGAGCGCACCGGAGGCGGCGAGGTCCCCCGAGACGGTGTTGAGGGTGAGGTCGCCGCTGTGGTCCCGGACGACGACCTCGCCCGAGACCGTGTTCGCGGAGAGGCGGCCCCGGGTGCCGTCGACGACGAGGGACCCGGACACGGTCGACACCGACGCCTGCGCCTCGACGCCGGCAAGGAGCCCGTCGGCGCTCACCGTGCCGACCTTCGTGGGGAGGTCGCGCGGCACGGCGATGCTGACGTCGGCGCGGTCCTTGTCGCGGAAGTTGAGGAACTTCTCGAGGAAGCCCTCCCACCCGCCGAGGGTGAAGCTGTAGCCGACGCGCAGCTCGTCGTCGATGAGCGACACCTCCAGGGGCCTGCCGTCGACCGAGTGCACCTCGATGCGGGCGCCCGGCTCGTCGTGGACGACGACGTCGACGCGGCCGCCGACGAGCTGGACGCGCAACGAGCGCACCTCGTCGACGTCGATGACCTGGGGGCCGCTGACGACCCAGGACTCCTGCGACCTGCCCTGCGGCTGCTCGGACGTGACGCCCGGCTGCTCCGACCGGATCTCGGGTTGTTCCGACATGGTCCTGTCCTTTCGCGATATGTCGTGTTTGCCTTTCACGATATATCGCGTTTTGCCGTCGCACAACCCCCGGCGCGGCCGGGTCGGCCGGTCAGGAGGCGGGCGCGACCCCGAGGCTGTCCAGGAGCGCCACGACCCGCCGGCGGATCTCGTCGCGGATCGGGCGCACGGCATCGACGCCCTGGCCGGCCGGGTCGTCGAGCTCCCAGTCCTCGTAGCGCTTCCCGGGGAAGATCGGGCAGGTGTCGCCGCAGCCCATGGTGATGACGACGTCGGACTCGCGCACGGCATCCGTCGTGAGCACCTTCGGCACCTCGGCGCCCATGTCGATGCCCTCTTCGAGCATCGCGGCGACGGCAGCCGGGTTGACGGCATCCGCTGGTGCACTGCCGGCCGAGCGCACCTCGACGGCACCCCCCGAGAGGTGCTGCAGCCACGCGGCTGCCATCTGCGAGCGGCCGGCGTTGTGGACGCACACGAAGAGCACGGACGGCCTCTCAGCCATGGAAGAACCTCCGTCGCAGGGCGAGCGAGACGTAGACGAGACCGACGAGCACGGGCACCTCGATGAGGGGACCGACGACGCCGGCGAGGGCCTGCCCCGACATCGCCCCGAACGTCGCGATCGAGACGGCGATGGCCAGCTCGAAGTTGTTGCCCGCGGCGGTGAAGGCGAGCGTCGTCGTGCGCTCGTACGACATGCCGAGCCCGCGTCCGAGCGCGAACCCGCTGCTCCACATGATCGCGAAGTACGCCAGCAACGGGAGGGCGATCCGTGCGACGTCGAGGGGGTTGTTCGTGATCTGCTCGCCCTGCAGTGCGAAGAGCACGACGATCGTGAAGAGCAGCCCGTAGAGGGCCCAGGGACCGATGCGTGGGAGGAACGACTGCTCGTATGCCGTTCTCCCCCAGCGTCGTTCGCCCACCGTGCGCGAGAGGTAACCGAGCAGCAGCGGCACCCCGAGGAAGACGAGCACGGAGGCGGCGATCTGCCAGGGCGAGACGTCGAGCGACTCCTGCTCGAGGCCGAGCCACCCGGGGAGCACCGAGAGGTAGAACCAGCCGAGCGCCCCGAAGGCGACGACCTGGAAGAGGGAGTTGAGCGCGACGAGGACTGCTGCGGCCTCGCGGTCACCGCACGCGAGGTCGTTCCAGATGATGACCATGGCGATGCACCTGGCGAGGCCCACGATGATGAGTCCGGTGCGGTACTCCGGCAGGTCCGGGAGCAGGAGCCAGGCGAGGGTGAACATCAGGGCCGGGCCGACGACCCAGTTGAGGAGGAGGCTGGCTCCGAGCATCCCGCGGTCGCCCGTCACCGTGTCGAGCCGGTCGTAGCGGACCTTCGCCAGCACCGGGTACATCATGACGAGGAGCCCGACGGCGATCGGAAGCGAGACCCCGCGAACCTCCACCGCCGACAGGCCGTCCCCGAGCCCCGGCACGAGCCGGCCCAGCACCAGCCCCGCGACCATCGCCAACCCGATCCAGACCGGCAGGAAGCGGTCGAGGGTCGAGAGGCGGGTCGCGACGTGGTCGGTCGGAGGTGCCGGGGCGGTGGCGGTGACCGGCGCGCGCGGGGTGCCGGGAGCGTGAGTCACGAGCAGCAGGCCTCCGCGCGCGGCTCGGCGGACGCGGTCGCAGTCGCGGTCGCGGACACCGACGTGGCTGCCGAGGTGGCCGCCGACGTGGACGTGCAGCACGCGCCGTCACCGAGGATCTCGAGGCTCGCGGTGGCCGGGCGGGCGCCTGGCGGGTCGTCGTCCTTGACCGTGTAGACCTCCCACGGGGCACCGGCGGGGTCGTGGACCCACACCTTGTCCTGGAGGGCGTAGCAGCACGTCGTGTCGTTCTCGTCGAACGACGCGAGCCCGGCCTCCGTGAAGCGGGCCCGGGCGGCCGTGACGTCGTCGACCGAGGACACCTCGACGCCGAGGTGGTTGAGGGCGCCCGTGGTCCCGGTGCCCCGGGAGCCCTCGCTCGTCTCGATGAGGACGAGCTTGAGCGGCGGTTCTGCGACCGCGAAGTTGGCGTACCCGGGCCGGCGCTTGTGCGGCTCCACGCCGAACATCGCCGAGTAGAAGGCCACGCTCGCCTCCAGGTCGCTGACGTTGAGGGCCAGCTGGACGCGGCCGGTGGACGGGGTGGGAGCGATGGGTGCGCTCACGGCATACCTCCTGAATATCGACTATCATCGATGTGTAGTCCCAGTCGACCACAAACATCGACAGTCGTCAATGTCCTCCAGGAGCCGGTATGCCGACCCGCACCCTTTCGACCCGCACCCTCCCGATCAGCGACGTGTCGACCTGCTGCGGGATCGGCATCGACGGCGGGCTGACCCGCGAGCAGGCCGAGCGCAGCGCCACCCTGCTCAAGGCGGTCGCCGACCCCGTGCGGCTGCGGCTGCTCAGCGCGATCAGGGCCGCGGAGGCCGGGGAGGCGTGCGTCTGCGACCTCACCCCCCTCGTCGGCCTGGCCCAGCCGACCGTGTCGCACCACCTCAAGGTCCTCGTCGAGGCGGGCCTCCTCGAGCGCGAGAAGCGCGGCACCTGGGCCTGGTTCCGCCTCGTCCCTTCCCGCCTCGCCGACGTCGCCGCCATCTTCCGCTGAACCCGGCCCGTCCTTCCGCCCCCGACCTCTCCGACCTCCCCGACCTTGTCTGTCAGCCTGCCGCGACACGCCGCGGACCGGCCGCAGAACCGGCACTTCGACAGACAAGGTCGTGGAGGTCGGAGGAGGCACCCGGAACCGGAACTCTCGACTCACCGGATACGGTGGGCGGGATGAGCACGACATCCCCGGCGCGCCCCCTCCGGGACCTCGTGCACCCCTCCTGGGCTGACGCGCTGGCCCCCGTCGAACCGACCGTGGCCCGGCTCGGTGAGTTCCTGCGCGGGGAGGTCGCCGCGGGCCGCGGCTACCTACCGGGCGGCCCCCACGTCCTCCGCGCCTTCGACCGCCCGCTGGATGCCGTGCGCATCCTCATCGTGGGCCAGGACCCCTACCCGACCCCCGGGCACGCCGTCGGCCTCTCGTTCTCCGTGGCGCCGGACGTGCGGCCCGTCCCCAAGAGCCTGGTCAACATCTTCCGCGAGCTGCAGACCGACCTCGGGCTCCCCCTGCCGACCACCGGGGACCTCACCCCCTGGGCGGACCAGGGCGTCCTGCTCCTCAACCGCGTCCTCACGGTGGCCCCGGGCAAGCCCGCGAGCCACCGCGGCAGGGGCTGGGAGGAGGTCACCGCTCGCGCCATCGACGCCCTCGTCGAGCGCGGCGGGCCACTCGTCGCCGTGCTGTGGGGCAGGGACGCGCGCGGCCTCGGCCCCCAGCTGCCCGGCATCCCGTGCATCGAGTCGCCCCACCCGAGCCCGCTGTCGGCGCACGCGGGGTTCTTCGGGTCGCGCCCCTTCAGCCGCGCCAACGACCTGCTCGCCCGACAGGGCGCCGACCCCGTGGACTGGAGGCTCCCGTGACGACTGCCCGCCCGGTGTGGACTCGCTACGTCGCGATCGGCGACTCCTTCACCGAGGGGATGTCCGACCCGGACCCGACCCTGCCCGACGCGTACGTCGGGTGGGCCGACCGGCTCGCGCACCACCTGGATGCCGTCGCCGAGCGAGCGCACCTGCCGTTCGGGTACGCGAACCTCGCCGTCCGCGGGCGCAAGCTCGAGGACGTCGTCGGCACCCAGCTCGACGCGGCGATGTCGATGTCGCCCGACCTCGTGTCGATGGTCGGCGGGGGGAACGACCTCCTCCGCCCGGCCGTCGACCTCGACCACCTCGCGGCGCGGCTGGAGGAGGCGGTGGTCCGGATCCGCCACTCCGGCGCCGACGTCCTCCTCGCCACGCCGACCGACACCCGGGACGCCGGCGTGTTCAAGCCGCTGCGCGGCCGGCACGCGGTGCACACGGCCAACATCTTCACCATTGCCCAGCGGCACGGCGCCCACGTGCTCAACCTCTGGGGCATGGCGGCGCTCCGGGACTGGCGGATGTGGGCGGAGGACCGCATCCACCTCACGAGCGAGGGCCACCGCCGGGTCGCCCTCGCCGCGCTCACCGCGCTCGGGCACGACACCGACCAGGCGGACTGGACCTCCCCCTTGCCACCCGCCGAGCGAGCCACCCGACGGGAGGAGCTCCGGGGCCACGCCGCGTGGGCCCGCACCCACGCCGCGCCCTGGGTCCAGCGCCGGGTCCAGGGCCGCTCGTCCGGCGACACCGTGCTGGCGAAGCGACC
>DASSYJ010000072.1:0-25074 GCA_035703305.1 Ornithinibacter sp.
TGCCGATAGCCTCGATGTCCTTGGCCAGCGACTCCGCGTTCTCCTGCATGACCTCCATGATCTTGCGATAGCCCGCCTTGCCGAAGCGGACGAAGTTGTAGTACTGCGCGACGATCATCGAGGAGCCGGTCGTGAAGTTGAGGGTGAAGGTCGCGTCGGTCTTGCCGAGATAGTTCTCGTAGAAGACGAGGTCCTCGGCGAGGTCGGACTTCTCCCGGAAGATCAGCCAACCGATCCCTGGGAAGACGAGCCCGAACTTATGACCCGAGGCGTTGATAGACCGCACCTGCTCCAGCCGGAAGTCCCACTCGGAGTGCGGGTAGAGGAACGGCCACACGAACCCGCCGCTGGCGGCGTCGATGTGCAGCGGGACGTCCACCCCGCGGTCGTGCTTGAAACCGACGAGGAAGTCGTTGATCCCCCGGATGTCGTCGGAGTGGCCCGTGAACGTCGTGCCGAGGACGGCCGCCACCCCGATCGTGTTCTCGTCGACGTGCGGCTCGACGTCCTCGGGTCCGATCGTGTACTTGCCGGGCTGGAGCGGGACGATCCGCGGCTCGACGTCGAAGTAGCGGCAGAACTTCTCCCAGACGACGTGGACGTCGCCGCCGAAGACGAGGTTGGGCCGGTCGGTCGCCTTGCCGGCCGCCTCGCGGCGCCGGCGCCACTTCCACTTGAGCGACAGCGCACCGAGCATGATCGCCTCGGAGGAGCCCTGCGTTCGGGCGCCGGTCGTCTCGCCGGGCGCGTTGTAGAGGTGCGCGAGCATCCGGATGCAGCGCTGCTCGATCTCGGCCGTCTGCGGGTACTCGGCGTGGTCGATGAAGTTGCGGTGGAGGTTCGCCGCGATGATCCGCTGCGCCTCCGGCTCCATCCAGGTCGTGACGAACGTCGCCAGGTTGCGCGCCGGGTCCCCCTCGAGGGCGAGGTCCTCGGCGACCAGGCGCATGGCCTCGACGGCCGGCATCCCCGTGTCCGGGAACTCCCGGCTGGGGACCTCCCTCGTCACGAAGCGGTTGCCGAAGAGGGCCTCCTCCGCGGTCAGGTCGGGGCGGGTCGTCGTCATCTGCTTCTCCTTCGCGGTGGTGTGGGCACCCGGCCGGGCACCCGGGTGGTTCACGGGTGGTTCACGGGTGTCGGCCACCCCCAGCGGCCGGGACGGGGACGAGGGTGCGTCGCCAGGCGGGGAACATCAGCGCAGCACCGACGAGGAAGCAGACGGCGCCGAGGAACGTCCCCGCCACGGAGACCCGCGTGCTGAGGACCTCGTCGGTGCTCGGCACGACGTAGCTCGCCAGCGCCGAGGCCATGAAGAGGACCGAGCCGACCATGTTGAGCCAGGCGATCCGCCACGGGACCGATGCCGGCTCGAGGCGGAGGACGTGCGGGGACACGGCGAGGATGCCGAAGGCGCTCGCCACGAGGAAGAGGGTCGAGCCGTAGAGGTCCGGGCGCCAGACGTAGCGGTCGGCCTCCGCGGCGGTGGCGTTGTGCGTGAGCGCCGCTACCGTGCTGATGTTGAAGAACAGGGTGCCGGGGAACTGCGTCGCAGCCGCGAGCCAGGCACGGTCGTGCGGCTGCCGGTTCCAGAACCTCACCCGCGCGGGCTGGTGCTGCCCGACCTCGTCGACGCCCGTGGTCTCCGGGCTCTGCGCCTGGAGGAGCTGGGCGAACGAGGCGGAGGTGAAGAAGACCGAGCCCACGACGTACGTCACCCCGTCCACCGGCCCTCCCACGGCGCTGACGTAGGCGGGGACCGAGCCGAGGACGAAGCACGCGGACCCCAGGATGAACAGCCAGGCGATCACGGCGTTGAGGCGCACGGGCCGCACCGTCACGATGGCTCCCCTCGACGAGTCCCTGCCACCACTGTCCGGTGACCCCGTACGGAGCGGATCACCCCGTCGGGTGAACCCCCTCGGGACGTGCGGGGTCCGATGGAGCAGCGGCGGCGGGCGCGGGGGTCGCCGGAGCGGGCTCGGACTCCGCCGCTGGCGGCCCGGGCTCCGTCGCAGCCGCCACCGGGAGCATGGCCGTGACGACGAAGGCCACGGCCACCGCCACGACGACCTCGGGGGTGACCGACAGCCCGTCGGCGCCGAGGAGGAGGGTCGCGAGGAGCGTCGAGGTCAGGGGCAGCCGCAGCATGGCGCAGCAGAGGGCCCCGATGCCCATGCCGAGCGCCGGGGCGGCCTCCATGCCGGGGAGGCCGGTCACGGCGATCCCGAGCACGGCACCCACGAAGATCGCCGGGAAGACGGGGCCACCGCGGAACGCGCTCAGCGACAGGCCGTAGGCCAGCATCTTGCACACACCCAGCAGGACGAGGACCCAGACCGAGTAGTCGGCCGCGTGGGCGACGAGGTCGGGGAGGGCGTCCTGGCCCGAGAACAGCACCTGCGTGAAGCTGTTGCCGCTGACGACCTGGTAGGCGGCCGCGACAAGGCCGACGAGCAGCCCGAGGCCGACGGTCACGAGGACCCGGCTCCGGTGCACCACGGGCCTGAGGGACAGACCGATGCGCCGGACGACCCAGCCGAGCAGCGCGCCCGCCACCCCCATCGGGATCGCCCACGCCAGCGTGGCGAGCGTGGGGTTCACCTCGGGTGGGACGGTGCCGAGGGCCAGCGAGAAGGTACCGAGCCCCGTCCACGAGTCCAGGCCGAGGAACACCAGGGCGCCGACGCCGGAGGCGAGGAGGCCGGGGAGCGCCACGAGGGTGAGGGTCGCGCCCGCGATGCCCGCCGCCTCCATGATGAGGAAGGCACCGAGCAGCGGGGAGCCGAGCAGGGTGCTGACCGCCGCGAAGCTGCCCGCGGAGGCCATCACGGTGACGGCCATCGGAGCGGCGTCCTTGCGGGCCAGGCGCACCGTGAGGGCCGCCAGGCCGCCGCCGATGGCGATGAGGGGCGCCTCGGGCCCCAGCACGGCGCCCAGGCTCAGCGTCGCGAGGGAGGCGAGCACGATGCCGGGCAGCTCGCGGTTCTGGGGCGGCCCACCACCGGCCTTGAAGCCCAGCGCGGGCGAGTGCCCGGCGTTGCCGGGGAGGTGCCGGATCGTCAGCCCGACGAGCAGCCCGCACAGGGCCAGCCAGGGCACCGGCCACCAGGCCGGCGCTCCGTCGGCGAACAGGTCGGCGGGGAGGTCCTCGAAGAGGTAGCCCTGCAGGGCCGAGACGAGCGCGAGGAACCCGTAGGCGACCGCCGAGATCGGGATGCCGAGCAGTGCCGCGAGCACCAGCGCGGAGAGATAGGCCCTGGACCGGATGACGGCGACCGGGTCGATCGCGGCCGGCGTTGCTGGGGAGCCTGACGCCTCGGTCACCCGGTCCGCCTCCTCATGGGACACCCTCGCTGCCGACCACCAACCTATCGGCAGCGCCCGACGCCCTCCCGGCGTTTGGGAAGAAGCCCCTGGCGGCCGCCCGGTCGGCCGCTCGCCGGGTGAGGACGTCGGGGCCGGTGGTCGGGCCGTCAGACGTTCCGGCGGTACTGCCCACCGACCTCGAAGAAGGCCTCGGTGACCTGCTGGAGCGAGCAGACGCGCGCGGCATCCATGAGGACGGCGAAGACGTTCTCGCCCGCCGTCGCCGACGCCTTGAGACGCGCGAGCGCCGCCTCGGCCTCGTCACGGTGCTCGGAGCGGAACGCCGTCACCCGGGCCAGCTGGCTCTCCTTCTCGGCCTCCGAGGCCCGGGCGAGCACGACCTTCCTCGGTTCCTCACCCGCGTGGGGGTTGCGGAAGGTGTTGACACCGACGATGGGCAGCGACCCGTCGTGCTTCCGGTGCTCGTAGAGCATCGACTCGTCCTGGATCTTCCCCCGCTGGTAGCCGGTCTCCATCGCGCCGAGCACGCCGCCGCGCTCCGAGATCCGGTCGAACTCCGCCAGCACGGCCGCCTCGACGAGGTCCGTGAGCTCGTCCACGACGAAGCTTCCCTGGAGGGGGTTCTCGTTCATCGCGAGCCCCCACTCCTTCGTGATGATCATCTGGATCGCGAGCGCCCGCCTCACCGACTCCTCGGACGGGGTCGTCACGGCCTCGTCGTAGGCGTTGGTGTGGAGGCTGTTGGCGTTGTCGTAGATCGCGGTGAGCGCCTGGAGCGTCGTGCGGATGTCGTTGAAGTCCATCTCCTGCGCATGGAGGGAGCGGCCCGACGTCTGCACGTGGTACTTCAGCTTCTGGCTGCGCTCGTTGGCGCCGTACTTCTCGCGCATCGCGACGGCCCAGATCCGCCGGGCGACCCGCCCGATGACGGTGTACTCGGGGTCCATCCCGTTCGAGAAGAAGAACGACAGGTTGGGGGCGAAGTCGTCGATCGCCATGCCACGGGCGAGGTAGGCCTCGACGTAGGTGAACCCGTTGGCGAGGGTGAAGGCGAGCTGGCTGATGGGGTTCGCCCCGGCCTCGGCGATGTGGTAGCCGCTGATCGACACCGAGTAGAAGTTGCGGACCCGGTGCTCGATGAACCACTCCTGGATGTCGGCCATCATCCGCAGCGAGAACTCCGTCGAGAACAGGCAGGTGTTCTGGCCCTGGTCCTCCTTGAGGATGTCGGCCTGCACGGTGCCGCGGACGTTGGCCAGGGCAGACGCGCGGATGCCGTCCGCCTCCTCTGCGCTCGGCTCGCGGCCCTGCTCCGCCGCCCACTTCTCGACCTCGCGGTCCATGACGGTGTTGAGGAAGAAGGCGAGGATCGTCGGGGCGGGGCCGTTGATCGTCATCGAGACGCTGGTCGTCGGGGAGGTGAGGTCGAACCCGGCATACAGCTCGCGCATGTCGTCGAGGGTCGCCACGGAGACGCCGGAGGTGCCGACCTTGCCGTAGATGTCGGGGCGCTTGTCGGGGTCGCGGCCGTAGAGCGTCACCGAGTCGAAGGCGGTCGAGAGCCGGGTCGCCGGCTGGCCCTCCGAGAGGAGGGTGAACCGGCGGTTGGTCCGGAACGGGTCGCCCTCCCCCGCGAACATCCGCGCCGGGTCCTCGTTGTCCCGCTTGAAGAGGAACACACCGGCCGTGAACGGGAAGTGGCCCGGCAGGTTCTCGCGCCGGAGGAACGACACGAGGTCGCCGTCGTCGGCGTACCTCGGCAGCGAGACCCGACGGATCCGGTTGCCGGAGAGGGACTCCCGCACCAACGGGGTGTGGATCTCCCGGTCGCGCACCGTCACGACCTGCTCGTCGCCCGAGTACGCCTCCACGACCGACGACCAGCCGGCGAGCTGGCGGGCCACCTCGAGCGGCAGGTCCCCCTGGGCCTCGGACAGGAGCGCGTCGACGCCCGACCGGTCGGAGCCTGCGTGCGCGAGGTCACCGGCGACCTCGGTGAGGCGCTGCACCCGGCGAGCGGCGTCGGCATACCGGGTGGTGGCCTCGTGGTACCCACGCACCGTCTCGGCGATCTCGGCGAGGTAGCGCACGCGCTGGGGCGGCACGACCTGGCGCAGCACCGAGGAGTGGCGGACGTGCACCTCCGGCAGCGCGCCCTCGGCGACGTCGAGACCGGCCTCGGCGAGGAGTCCGCGCAGCTCCTGGTACAGGGCGGTGACGCCGTCGTCGTTGAAGGTCGCGGCCGAGGTGCCGAAGACCGGCATGTCCTCGGGCTTCTTGCCGAAGGCACCGCGGTTGCGCGCCAGCTGGCGGCCGACGTCGCGCAGGGCGTCCATGGCGCCCCGGCGCTCGAACTTGTTGATCGCGACGACGTCGGCGAAGTCGAGCATGTCGATCTTCTCGAGCTGGCTCGCGGCCCCGAACTCCGGGGTCATGACGTAGAGGTTGACGTCGGCGAACGACGTGATCGCGGCGTCGCCCTGGCCGATACCCGGTGTCTCGACGACCACGAGGTCGTAGCCCGCGGCCTTGAGGATGGTCAGCACGTCGCCCAGGGCCTCCGGCACCTCGTGCCTGCCACGGGTGGCGAGCGAGCGGAAGAAGATCCGGTCCCCGTCGAGGGCATTCATCCGGATGCGGTCCCCGAGGAGGGCGCCCCCGCCGCGGCGGCGCGTCGGGTCGATCGCGACGCAGGCGACCCGCAGCTTGTCCTGCTGGTCGACCCGGAGCCGCCGGACGAGCTCGTCGGTGAGGCTCGACTTGCCGGACCCTCCGGTGCCGGTGATGCCGAGCACCGGGGTGCGGCGACCGGATGCCGCGCGCTCCAGCTGGGCTCGCATGTCGTCGGTGAGGTGGCCGGTCTCGGCCGCGGTCAGCGCCCTGGCCACCGCGGGGCGCTCGCCGGCGAGCACGGCGGCGACTGTCGTGGGCTGCGCGTCCCAGAGGTCGGTGTCGCACGCGCTGATGACCTGGTTGACCATGCCCGGGAGGCCGAGCCGCTGGCCGTCCTCGGGGCTGAAGATGGTGACACCGGCCTCGCGCAGCCGGGCGATCTCGCTGGGCACGATGACCCCGCCACCACCTCCGACGACCTTGACGTGGTCCGCGCCCGACTCCCGGAGCAGCTGCACGAGGTACTCGAAGTACTCGACGTGGCCGCCCTGGTAGGAGGACACCGCAACGCCCTGCACGTCCTCCTCGATGGCGGCGTCGACGACCTCGCGGACGCTGCGGTTGTGCCCGAGGTGGATGACCTCGGCGCCCTGGCTCTGCATGATCCGCCGCATGATGTTGATCGAGGCGTCGTGGCCGTCGAACAGGCTGGATGCCGTGACGATGCGGACCGGGTGCTCGGGGACGTGCAGGTGGGGGGCTTGCGGCTCGGGTGCGTCGGGCTCGGGCGTCGTGGCGGTCGGCTGCGCGGCCATGGGAGGTCCCTTCGAAGGCGGTCCCAAGATAGTAGGACGTCCTAGTACCTACTGGCGAGTCTTCGGAGGCCCGAGGAGGTCAGAGGCCGGCGCGGTGCTCCGCCAGCCAGTCCACGGCCTCGGCGTAGCCCCGGACGCCGTGGCCGACGACGTGGTGGTCGCACACGTCGGTGAGGTAGGAGTGGCGACGGAACTCCTCGCGCGCGTGGATGTCGCTGATGTGCACCTCGACGCGGGGCACCCGGCAGGCCGAGAGGGCGTCCCGCAGCGCGACCGACGTGTGCGTGTAGCCGGCCGCGTTGACGACGATCCCCGCGGTGCCTGCCCGCCCCTCCTGGACCCAGTCGACGAGGGTCCCCTCGTGGTTGGTCTGGCGGAAGTCGACCGTCAGCCCGCGCGCCTCCGCGGTCTCGCGGCACAGGGCCTCGACGTCGGCGAGGGTGGCGCTTCCGTAGACCTCGGGCTCGCGCTCCCCGAGGAGGTTGAGGTTGGGGCCGTTGAGCACGAGCACCGTGCGGTCGTCCATACCGGCCGAGGATAGAGGTCCTACGGCCGGTAGTCGTCGGACACGTAGGTGGAGCAGGTGGCGCCCGACGGGTTCACGCCGTTCGCGGCCAGCTCGGCTCGGGCATCGCTCGCCCGAGCTCGACCGAGGTTCCACGCGAGGAGGTCGTCCGTCCGGAACGGAGGGCCGTTCGTGCCGGCCGTGACGCAGGCGGCCATCTCCGGGGGGAGCCGGTCGACGAGGACGGGCGTCGCGTCGGCACTGAGCGTCGAGAGGTATGCCGTGTCGAGGGAGCTGCCCGCCTCGAACCGGTCGATGTTGCGCGAGGCCACCCAGGCGGCGGGGTTCATGGCCGCGAAGCCGAGGGCGAAGACGGCACCTGAGACGAGCACCGCCCGCGGCACCCACGACCCCGAGAGCCGGATGCCGGCGACGAGGAGCATGACGACGACGAGGCCCAGCCACAGCTCGAAGCCGTCGACGAAGACCCGCAGGACGGTGTAGCCGAAGGCGTCCTGGTAGAGCGACATCCGGTAGAGCGCGCTCGCGACGACGGCGAGGGTGAGCACGCAGAGGGCACCCAGGAGCACGCGCAGCAGGAGTCGGTCGCGCGGGGTCTCCCGTGGCGCCACCCGCATCGTGAGGGCCACGACGACGACGGTGAGGAAGGTCGCGACGGTGAGCTGGCCGAAGCCCTGGTGGACGTACTCGGCATACGTCAGGCCGGTCGTGCGCTCGAGGTAGGCGTGCCCGCCCCACATGGCGGTGGCCTGCGCGACGAGGAACCCGGCGAAGAGCGCGACGACGAGGCCGACGGGCACGGCCCACTCCCACGGACGCGCGGCGCGGCGGCCCTCGGGGAGGGCGGCATCTGCGACCAGCGGGGGGTTGAGCGCCAGGTAGCACCCGGTGAGCACGACTCCCGCGATGAGGACGAGGACGAACGTGCGCTGGATGATGGTGTCCCAGCCGAGGTCGGGCACGACGGCCTCGGCCCAGGACCCGAACACCGCGTCACCCGTCGCGAAGAGGCCGCCGAAGAGTGCCAGGGCGACGAGCGAGATCCCGATGGTCCGCAGCACCGGCCAGACGTGGGACAGCCGGCCCGTCGCGGTGATCGTGCGGCCGAGGAGGGGTAGCCCGCGGAGTGCGGAGAGTGGCCAGGCGGCCACGCTCAGCGGGACCGCGAGGAGCGTGCGCGCCAAGGTCGTCCCTGCGGCGGCGACGACGACCGCGACGAGCACGCCGAGCGCGACCACCCCGCCGGTGTCGCGCAGCATGGTCGGCAGGACGAGGAGCGCGGCGAGGAGGGCGCACGCCATGGTCCACGGGTGGCGGCGGAACCTCGCGACCCGCCACATGAGCAGCCCCGCCGCGAGCATGGTGAGGGTGACGGCGACGCCGACGTTGCGCTCCGGCCAGGTCAGGGCCGCCCAGGCGCCGACGCCGAGGGCACCGAGCACTGCCGCGGCCTGCGGGGCCACCCCCTCCTCCGGCCAGTAGCCGGCGAGGGAGGGCCCGCCGGGGGCGGCCCTTGCGGTGGGTGCTGGGGGTGCGGTGGGTGCGGTCGGTGGAGGTGCGGCCCCGGACTCCGGGTCGCTCGCCACCGCGGCGGCGGGAGTGGGGTCGGTCGGGCTCGTCGGTGCGGGCACGGTCTTCTCCTCCAGGAGGTGGGCGGGTCGCCCGGCACGGGGATGCCGGGGCAGGACGGCACGCAGCAGCGCGCCGGTGGTACCGGGTCGGGTGGGCAGCGCGGTGATGGTGCCGCCGTGGAGCTCGCAGACCCAGCTCGCGATGGCGAGCCCGAGGCCGGTGCCGCCCGCCGAGTCCTCACCCGAGCCGAAGCGGTCGAAGACCCGCTCGGCGCGGTCCGCCGGGATGCCGGGTCCCTCGTCGCGGACCTGGAGCCACCACGTCTCGCCGTCGACCGCACGAGCGGTGACGACCACCTCGCCCTGCGCCGGGCTGTGGCGCACGGCGTTGTCGACGAGGTTCGCGACGAGCTGGGCGAGGCGCGCGGGGTCCGCGACGACGGTGAGGTCGGCGGGGTGCACGTCGTGGTGCACCCGCACCGTGCGGGCGTCGACCGCGGCCTCGGACGCTGCCGCGCCGAGGAGGTCGTCGACCCGGACCTCGGTCAGGGCCAGCGGCGCGACGCCGGCGTCGATGCGGGAGAGGTCGAGCAGGTCACCGACCAGGGCGCTGAGCCGCTCGGACTGGTGGAGGGCTCCCCTCAGCGCCTCGTCGTCGGGCTGCACGACGCCGTCGACGAGGTTCTCGAGAAGGGCTCGCTGGGCGGTGAGCGGGGTGCGCAGCTCGTGCGACACCGTCGCCACGAGGCGGCGACGCTCCTGGTCGGCCGAGGCGAGGTCGGCCGCCATCGCGTTGAAGGCGCGCGCCAGCGTGCCGACCTCGTCGGACGAGGATGCCGTCACCCGCTGGCCGTAGTCGCCGCCGGCCATGGCCCCGGCCGCCGCGGTCATCTCGCGCAACGGGGACGTCATGCCCCGGGCCAGCCACTGCGTCACGGCCAGGGCGGCGGCGACCGTGACGGGCACGCTCATCCACCACGGCACCTGCGCCGCGTCGCCGACCTCGGCGACGAGCACCGCCACGACGACACTGACACCCACGAGGAGCCCGAGCTTGACCCGGATCGAGGTGATCCCGTCGAGGGGCCGCTGGCTGTTCACGGGCCGACCTCGAGGGCGTAGCCGATCCCGTGCACCGTGCGGACCCGGGTGGCCCCGATCTTGGACCGGAGCGCCTTGACGTGGCTGTCGAGGGTGCGCGTCCCGGTGGCGTCGGACCACCCCCAGACCTCGCGCATCAGCGCCTCGCGGGGTCGCACGGCACCCGGCTCGGCCGCGAGCGCGTTGAGGAGGTCGAACTCCAGCGGCGTCAGGTGCACCTCGGCGCCGTCGACCGTCACCCGCCGGGATGCGCGGTCGATGCCCAGGCCGGCGACGTCGATGCGGTCGGCCCCCGAGGAGGCGAGTGCCCTGGCCCGGTCCACCCGTCGGAGGAGGGCCTGCACCCGGGCGACGACCTCGCGCATCGAGAAGGGCTTGGTGAGGTAGTCGTCGGCGCCGACGCCGAGCCCGACGAGGACGTCGGTCTCGTCGGTGCGCGCCGTGAGCATGAGGACGGGCACGGGGCTCACGGCCTGGATGCGGCGGCACACCTCGAGGCCGTCGAAGCCGGGGAGCATGACGTCGAGCACGACGAGGTCGGCGTGCTGCCGCTCGAACGCCGCGACGGCACCCGGGCCGTCGTGGGCCTGCTCGACGACGAAGCCCTCGGCCCGCAGGCGGTCGCTGACGGCCTGGTTGATCATCGGCTCGTCCTCCACCACGAGGACGCGGGAGCCGTTGATCTGCTGGGTCATGCCCCGAGCGTAGGAGGGGGCTCGTGTGGCCCGCGGGGGCGACGTGTGGAGAACGTGTGAAGATCCGCAGGTCAGGCCGGGGTTCGGTGCTGGCTCCGGAAGACCGTCGGGGTGATGCCGGTGCACCGCTGGAAGTGGTGGCGCAGCAGCGCGGCCGACCCGAAGCCCGCGTCGCGGGCGACCGCCTCGACGGGCAGGTCGGTCTCCTCGAGCAGCTGCCGCGCCCGCAGGACGCGCTGGTCGGTGACCCACTGGTGCGGCGTCGTGCCCGTCTCGGCGACGAACCGGCGCGCGAAGGTGCGGGGTGACATGGCGGCCCGGCGGGCCAGGTCGTCCACGGTGTGCGGCTCGTCGAGGTTCTCGAGCATCCAGGCCAGCACCGGGCCGAGGCTCTCGGCCGTCGTCGGCGGCACCGGGCGGTCGATGAACTGGCGCTGGCCGCCGTCGCGGTGCGGGGGGACGACCATCCTCCGGGCGATGGTGTTGGCCACCGTGGCGCCGAGCTCGGTGCGCACGAGGTAGAGGGCCGCGTCGATGCCGGCCGCGGTGCCGGCGCTCGTGATGACCGTGCCGTCGCGAACGTAGAGGACGTTCGGGTCGACGCGCGCCAGGGGCGTGAGGTCGGCGAGCTCCTGGGCGTAGCGCCAGTGCGTCGTGCACTCGCGGCCGTCGAGGATGCCGGCGGCGCCGAGGGTGAACGCTCCGGAACACACGGACATGACCCACGCGCCGCGGTCCACCGCGGCGCGCAGGACGTCGACGACTCCCGCCGAGGGGGTCTTCGCCGAGGTGGAGGCCGGCACCGCGACGAGGTCGGCGTCCGCCGCGGCCTCGAGGCCGAGGGGGGCCTGGACGAACGTGCCGTTCCGGGAGTCCATCGGGCCGGGCGTCTCGGCGCAGACGCGGTAGTCGAAGGGGGCGATGCCCTCGTCGGAGCGGTCGATGCCGAACACCTCGGCGAGCACGCCGAACTCGAAGAGGGACACGGGCTCCTGGAGGATCACCGCGATGGAACGAAGGGCCACGCGCACCAGTATGGCAGAAAATTGCGCAACATCGGCATATCTGCCACTGGTGGCAGATATTGGCTGACCATCAAACTTGTGCCATGAACACGACAAGCGCCTCCGACATCATCGTTGCCATCGCCGCCATCGGCGGCCTCGCGCTCCCGATCGCCTACCTCCTCGAGCGCACCAACCGCCGCGACCGCCGTGAGCACGGTCGTCGCACGTCCTGGACCATCGCCCCCCACGACGCCGACGCCCGCCGGATCGCCGACGAGCTCGCCGCCCTGGGCGGGGGTCGCCACGCCTGACCCTGTCCCCGAGCACCGGGACGGCCCTCAGGGGCGTCCCGGTCCGGGGGCGGGGTGGTGGATCGGCCCCGCCGCCTCCTGCAGCCGGCCGCCCTGCCCGCCCCACTGGAGGGCGACGATCTCCGCGACGATGGAGACGGCGGTCTCCTCGGGGGTGCGGGCACCCAGGTCCAGGCCGATCGGGGAGGACAGCCGCCCCAGCTCGGCGTCGGTGAGTCCGGCATCCCGCAGCCTGAGCACCCTGTCCTCGTGGGTGCGCCGTGACCCCATGGCGCCGACGTACGCCACGTCGGGCAACCGCAGGGCCACCTCGAGGAGTGGGACGTCGAACTTCGGGTCGTGCGTGAGCACGCACACGACGGTGCGCCCGTCGACGCGACCCGCCTCGACCTCCGCCTCGAGGTAGCGGTGGGGCCACTGCACGACGACCTCGTCGGCGGCGGGGAACCGGCCCTCCGTCGCGAACACCGGGCGCGCGTCGCACACCGTGACCCGGTAGCCGAGGAAGGACCCGACGTGGGCGACGGCCGCCGCGAAGTCGATGGCCCCGAACACGAGCATCCGCGGGCGGGGCGCGAACGCCGACACGAACACCCGCATCCCCTCACCGCGCCGCTCCCCGTCGGGACCGTAGGTCAGCGTCTCGGTCCGGCCGGCAGCGAGCAGGCCCCGCGCGTCGTCGGTGACGGCGGCATCGACGCGCTCGCTGCCGAGCGTGCGCGCCGGTGGCCCGGCATCCGTCTCGTCGGCATCCTCCGGGCGCACGACGATCCGTCGCCCCAGCCAGGCGGCATCCGGGTGCTCGATGACGGTGGCGACGGCGACCGGGCGCCCGTGGTCGACGTCGTCGGCGACCGCACCCAGCTCGGGGAACGTCTCGAGCGAGACGACCTCGACGAACACGTCGAGGACCCCGCCGCAGGTGAGGCCCACGGCGAACGCGTCGTCGTCGGAGACGCCGTAGCGCTGGAGCACGGGGACCCCGGAGGCCACGACCTCCTGCGCCACCGCGTAGACCGCCCCCTCGACGCACCCGCCGGAGACCGACCCGACGGCGTCCCCACCGGGGCCGACGAGCATCGAGGCCCCGGGGGGCCGCGGCGCCGACCGGAACGTCGCGACGACGGTCCCGACACCGACCGGCTCCCCGGCCCGCCACCAGTGGAGGAGCTCGGGCAGCACGTCACGCACGGGCCACCACCTCGGTGAGCTCCTCGAACGCCGCCATCGAGTGGCCGGCGACGAAGTCGTCGACGTGCGGCAGCACCGCCACGATGCCCCCCTGGACCGGCTCGTAACCGGTCCTGCCGCGGTGCGGGTTCACCCAGACGACGCGGTGGGCGACGGCCGCGAGCCGGCGCACCTGCTCCCCCAGTGCCTCGGGCTGGTCGCGTTCCCACCCGTCGCTGAAGACGACGACGACCGCACCCCGCGCCAGCCCGCGCCGACCCCAGCGGTCGAGGAAGACCTTGACGCCCTCGGCGAGCCGCGTGCCACCGGACCAGTCGGGGATCGCCTCCCCCGCCGCGACGATGGCCCGGTCGGGGTCGCGCTGGTGGAGCGGCCGGGTGACGTGGGTCAGCCTCGTGCCGAGCGTGAAGACCTCGGTGGGGACGCCGGACACGCAGTACGCGTGGGCGAGCCGGATGAGCGCGTCGGCGTAGGCGCTCATCGACCCCGACACGTCGACGAGGAGCACGACGGTGCGGGGGCGAGTGCCGCGGCGGCGCCGGTGCACCTCGCCGGGTTCCCCCATCCGTCGGAGGGTCGAGCGGAGGGTGCGGCGGGAGTCGACGGCCCCGGTGGTTGTCGGTGAGTACCGGTGGGCCCTCCGACGCGGAGCGCGCGGCCGCAGCGACCCGAACAGCGCCGCGAGGGCCTCTCGCTCCCGGGGGTCCAGGGTGGCGACGTCGCGGTGGCGCAGGATCTCGGTCGAGCTCGCCTGCGCCGGAACGACATCGGCGTCCTCATCTGTGCCGCCTGGCCAGCTGTCGGATGCCGTGAGCCCGGCCTGGGTGACGAGCCGCGGCACAAGCGCCCGGTCCTCGGCGACGGCGTGCGCGGCGCTGAACCACGCGGCATACACGTGGTCGTAGCGCTCGAGGTCCGCCTGCGAGGCGCAGAGCGTCGCGCGGCCGGCGAGGTAGACAGCGCGCTGCTCGCCGAGGCCGACCTCGGCAACGGCCTCGAGGTAGGTGCGTTCGCGGTCGGCCGTCACGGGGACCCCGGCGGCCCGCAGCGCGCGGGCGAACCCGAGGAGCACCTCCTCGGGTGGGCGGGTCGGTGTGGCGGTCATCGGGCGAGCATCGTGTCGAGCGCGCGCCGGACCCGCTCGGCGTCCTCGCGGTACTTCACCGCGACACCAAGGGTCGCGGCGGCCGCCTCGGTGTCGAGCTCGCGGGTGCCGAGCTCGTGGAGCGCACGGGCCCAGTCGAGGGTCTCGGCGACGCCGGGCGGCTTGACCACCTCGCGGTCGGAGCGGATGCCGTGCACGGCGCGCACCACCTGCTCGGCGAGCGCGGCGGACACCTCCGGGGCGCGACGGGCGACGATCGCGAGCTCGCGCTCGATCCCGGGGTGCTCCAGCCAGTGGTAGAGGCAGCGCCGCTTGAGGGCGTCGTGCAGCTCGCGGGTGCGGTTGGAGGTGAGGACGACGACCGGGGGGACGGATGCCGTCACCGTGCCGAGCTCGGGGATGGTCACCTGCCAGGTCGAGAGCACCTCGAGGAGGAACGCCTCGAACTCGTCGTCCGCCCGGTCGACCTCGTCGATGAGCAGCACGGAGGGGGCGTCCCGGAGGGCGCGCAGGACGGGACGGGCCAGGAGGAAGCGCTCGTCGAAGAGGCCGTCCTCGACCTCGCGGACGTCCCGGGCCGCACCTTCCACCGCCTCGAGCGCGCGGACGTGGAGGATCTGGCGGGGGAAGTCCCAGTCGTAGAGCGCCTGGGTGGCGTCGATGCCCTCGTAGCACTGGAGGCGGATGAGGGGCAGGTCCATCGCGTCGGCGAGCGCCTCGGCGAGGGCGGTCTTGCCCGTGCCCGGTTCCCCCTCGACGAGGAGGGGTCGGCCGAGCCGGAGCGCGAGCCACGAGACCGTGGCCAGGGCGTCGTCGGCGAGGTACCCGGTCTCGCCCAGCGCGCTCCCGAGGTCGTGCGCCGAGTCGAACGCGGTCCGCGGGTCCATGGCGCCAGCATCGCCGACGGCCGCCGGATCCGGAAGCGCAACCCCGGACGCACTCACACGAGGGACGCGAGCGCGGCGAGCAGCTCCCCGGCGGCGAGTCCCCCGACGAGGGTCGCGACGACGGCCGGGAGCCGCCCGTCGGCCAGCACCGAGAACTGGGGCCCGTCGGCGGATCCGTCGGCGGAAGCCTGTGCGGATCCGTCGGCGGATCCGTCTGCAGGGCCGGGCACCGGTCGACGCTCCCGGACGGCCGCGACGAGCACCCAGCCGGCGAGCGAGGCCGCCACGACGGTCGGGACGAGGACGACGGACCCGAGGTGGTCGAGGCTGAGGCGTCCGATCGTCAGGGCGCCCACGACGAGGGCGAGGCCGGTGCGCCGCCAGGCGAGGGCCGTGCGCTCCTGGGGTGCCGTGCGGTCACCCACCGCCGAGGCTCCCGAGGCCGAGGACCACGGCGGCCACCAGCACCGCCACGAGGACCACGACCATCGCGGGGTTCGAGGGGAGCGCCTCACCCTCGCGCATGGCCCGCTCGGTGCGGACCCAGCTCCGCCACGCCAGCCCGGCCGTGACGAGTGCGGCGAGTGCGAGCCCGGCGGCGAGCGCCGTCTGCACGGCATCCGTGAGGGGGAGGTCGAGGGCGTCGACGGCGGCCGCACCCGCGAGCAGCGCCAGCCCGGTGCGCACCCACGCGAGGAACGTACGCTCGTTGGCGAGGGTGAAACGGGGGTCGGGCTCCTCGCCGCGGCCGTAGACGCTCGAGGGCCAGCGGTCTCGAGGTGGCGTCACGGAGCCATCATCCACGGCCGAGGTCCTCCAGCGTGTCGACATCGCGTCCCGTGGCGAGGTCGCCGCACTCGACCAGGTGGTGCGCCGTCACCCGCAGGTAGTCCCGGGCGCCGCGGTCCCCCGCGGCCGCCGCGGAGACGCCCGCCCAGTGCTCGCGACCGATGGCCACGGGGTGTCCGGGAACGCCGTCGTATGCCGCGCGCACCAGCGTCGCGGACCCCTCATCGCCCGCGGCGGCCAGGATGCGGGTGACGACCTCGGCGGTGACGTCGGGGAGGTCGACCAGGGTCACGAGGGCGACGTCGGGAGGCGGGCTGGTGGTGTCGGCGGTGAGGTGGCGCAACCCCGCGCGCAGCGAGGCGCCCATGCCCTCGGCCCAGTCGGCGGCCACGACGACCTCGGCAGCGGTGGACGCGGCGAGCGGCGAGACCGTCTCGGCGTCGGCGCCCACGACGACGACGACCACGGCGATGCCGCTCGCCCGGAGCGTCGCGACGGCGGACTCGACGAGGGTCGGCCCCTCGTCGGCCGGACGCACGAGGGCCTTCGGTCGCCCGAACCGGCGACCGGCTCCGGCGGCGAGGACGAGCGCGACGGTGGTGGTCACCACGTCAGGCTCCCACGGCGAGCATGCGGGTCCGCTTCACATCAGGACCTTCGGCCTCACTCGGGAACCGATGTGGTGCCCAGGTGAAGGTTGCGGGATCGGGCGGGAAAGTTGAGACGGGGTCAGCGGGAGAGGGTCTCGATCGCCTCGATGATCCGGGGGCGGATCTCCTGGGGTGCGATGACGGCATCCACCGAGCCGACCCGCACCGCGCGGTGGATGTCGTGCACCGTGTCGAACTCCGACGCCACCCTGCCGAGCATCTCGGCGCGCACGGCGGTGCGCGTCGACGCGAGCTCGGTGGCGATCTCGGCCCGCTCGGCACCGCTCGCCTCCCCCAGCAGCGCCTCCAGCGACGCGACCCGCGGGTCCGCGGCGGTGCGGGCGTCGACGTCGCGCGCGAAGACGACCGCGGCGGCCGGCGCGCCACCGATGACCGAGGCGAACGACCCCTCGACCGCGAGCACCGTCATCCGCGGGTTGAGCGCCTTGGAGAACACGACGAACGCACCACCGTGGTAGCGGGACACGACGACGAAGACGATGGGCCCGTCGAAGTTGACGACCGCCCGGCCGATCTCGGCGCCGTACTCCAGCTGGAGCGCCCGCATCGAGTCGGGCGACCCGTCGAAGCCCGAGAGGTTGGCGAGCACGACGAGCGGCCGGTTGCCGCTCGCGGCGTTGATAGCCCGCGCCGCCTTCTTCGACGACCGCGGGAAGAGGGTGCCCGCCGTGTAGACGTCCGGCCCGTCGGTCGGCGGCACGCCTCGCCTCGGCACCGTCCTGGACTCGATGCCGAGCAGGCAGACCGGGATCCCGCCGATGCGGGCGTCGAGGACGACGGCCGTCTCGGCATCTGCCATGCCGGCCCAGCGCTCCAGCGTGCCGTGGTCCTGGTCGGAGACGGCCCGCATGAGGGTGCGGATGTCGAAGGCCTTCTTGCGGTCGGGGTTGGTCGCCGGCGAGAAGATGTCACCGACGGTGGTGAAGTCGCTGCCCGCGAGGACGTGCGGGTATGCCGTGACGTCGCGGTCGCGCGGGTCCTCGGTGGGTGCGCGTCGCGGCCCCTGCTCACCGGGGGCCACCCAGGTGTTCTCGTAGTGGGCGAGGAGGATGCCGTAGGCCGCGACGAGGTCTTGGGCCCAGTACTGCGCCTGGCCGTTCGGGCCCATGACGCGGTCGTACCCGCCGATGCCGAAGTTGTCCTCGGCCGAGACGCCGCCCGAGAAGTCGAGGGACTGCTTGCCGGTGAGGACCATGGCCGAGTCGGGGGTCATGACGAGGATGCCCTTGGTGTGCATGAGCATCGTCGCCTCGGCGTTCCAGTAGGGCTGGGCGCCGACGTTGATGCCGGCGACGACGACGTTGATCTCGCCGCCCGCCTGGGTGAACTCGATGATCCGCTTGAGGGCCTTGGCCACCCAGTCCATGTTCTCGGTGCCCGAGTCCATCGAGATGCGCGCACCCGCCGAGAGGGCGAACCACTCCACCGGGAGCCCGCGCTCCTCGGCGAGGTCGAGGGCGGCGATGACGCGGGCGCACTCCGGCTCGGCGACTGCCCCGAGGGCCCTCAACGGGTCCCCGCACAGGAGCACCCGGGTCACGCCGTCGGGGTGCAGCGGGGTCGGCGTCGTGACGACGCCGCAGATGAGTCCGGCCGAGTTCTGTCCGTAGGGGCGGTCGACCGGCACGAGCCGGCCCGACTCGTCGAGGTCGTGCTCGACGGCCGACCCACCGGACCCGGACACCATCGCGACGAGCTCGTAGGGGTAGACGAGGCCGCGGCGGCGCGCCCGGACGACCTTCTCGGCATACCCGTCGAGCGGGGCCACGCGGGTCGTCGGCGGCTGCTCCACCGTGAAGGTGACCCCGGACCCCGGCTGGTAGGAGAACCGCGCGCAGACCGGGACGGTGTGCCCGTGCTCGCCGGCGATGGCGCCCTCGATGCGCACCTCCTCGATACCCGCGCCGGCGGTCATCGGGGCGACCTTGCCCTGGAGCGCCGTGAGCTGGTCGAGGTCGGCCTCCACGGGTGGCCAGATGTGCAGCCACACGTGGTTGGTGTCGAGGCGGGAGCCGCCACCCAGGGAGGTGCGGGCCCGCCGGATCGCCTCGAGGCAGTTGGCCAGCGCGCGCTCGATGTGCGGGATCGACGTCACCCTCCCGTCCTCGTCGCGGACCACGACGAGCTGGCGGACCTGGGCCAGGGCGACGAGGCGCTGGTCCTGGGGGTTCCCCTCCGCGACGGCGTGGAGGAGCAGGACGTCCTCGGGTGCCTCGAGACGGGTCAGCTCGAAGTCGCGCAGCCGCCAGAGGTTCAGCCGGCGCCCGACCATGGGGTGGACGTCGCGGACCGGGCGGTCCTCGTCCATCGAGCCGTCGGCGCGGGGTCGGAACGTGAAGTAGCCGACCTCGCGGGCGTCGTCGGCGACGACGCCGACGGCGACGCGTCGCACCTGGCCGGCAAACGGCATCCGCGCCAACCGCTCGGCGAGGAGCGCCGAGGCCTCCTCCGGGTCCTCGGGCGCGTCGCCCCAGTGGACGTAGAGGTCGACGACCGCCTCGTGGCCCTCCGGGCGGTCGGCGACCAGGGCGCCGAGGGTGCGGGAGAGCTGGGTGTCGGGGGCGAGCTCCTCGATGGAGCCCGTGGTGCTGACCAGGTGGGAGTCCCGCTCGTCGAGGGTGTAGTCGGCCGTCGCGACCGCCCGGCCGTCGACCGTGGCCTCCCTCAGGTCGGTCAGGGCGTACTCGCGGTAGTGGCGCTTGATGAGGACGGCGAGCATCGGCTCGCGCGCCGGGACGCCCCGCCGGAGCCGCTCCCCGAGGAAGCGCACGATCCGCTCGGGGATCGCGGCGAGGGCGTCGAGCCGGCGGGTGCGCTCCTCGCCGTCGGGCAGCGCGTCGATCTGCTCGAGCTCGTCGCCGACCGAACCCAGCACCGACGCGCGGTCGGCGTCGACGAGCGGCTGGTCGAACCAGCGGAACCGGACGCTGCGTGCCAGGTCACCGACGATCGGGAAGCGCAGCTGGGTCACCCGTACGAGCCGGTCGAGCAGCTCGCGGGCTGCGGCATCGGCCGGGGGCGCCGGCGCCGGCTCGGCGAGCCAGCGCTGGAGGATGGACGTCGCCATCGTCACCTCGGGCGCCGACCGCTGCTGGGCGAGGAAGACGCGGAAGACGGCTCCCTGGAGGCCCGGAGTGCGGTCGAGGTCGGTGACGCCGTAGTGCTCGAGCACGCGCTGGAGCCGGCCGACGAAGTCCGCGGGCAGGCCACCCCGCTCCGGGTCGAGGGTCTGGAGGTAGGTGTGGAAGTGCTCGCGTGGGCTGTGCACGCGGTTCTCGACGTGCGCCTCCTCCCCCAGGGGTCGGTTGCGGCTCAGCTCCGCGAGGTCGGCGAAGACGCCGAGCAGGTCCATCTCGTCGCAGACCGGCGACTGCCCGGCCGTCGCGAGCTCGTCGCGGGCCCGGAGGTAGTCGGCGAGCATGTGGCGCTCGTGACCGGGGTCGAGGTCGTAGCCGAGCAGGAGCGCGGCGAGGTCCGCCCGACCGCGGGCGGCGCGCTGCGTCGCGTCGGTGTCGCCGTCGCCCTCGGGGAGGTCGAGGTCGGGGGCGTCGGCAGCCACCTCGGCGGTGGCCCCGTCGGGGTCACCCGTCGGCTCGAGCCGCACCAGCGCCGCACCCGTCTCGACCTGGCTGCCGGCCGACACGAGCAGCTCCTTGACGCGACCGGCGAACGGCGCCGGCAGCACGGTCTCCATCTTCATGCTCTCCAACACGAGCACGGGAGCGCCCGCAGCCACCTCCTCGCCGACGGCCAGCGGGGTCGCCACGACGAGAGCCGGTGCGGGAGAACGCAGCACGCCACCCTCGTCACGGGTCACCCGGTGGGTGACGCCGTCGACCTCGACGAGCTGCACCGGCCCGTAGGCGGCGGTGACGAGGCGGTACGTGCGTCCGCCGATCCGCACGCGGCTCGCGTAGGGCCCGACGCGCTCGAGGTCGGCAACCACCGTGACCGTGAGACCGGTCGGGTCCGCCACGGCCACCCGGAACCGCGCCGGCCCGGTGCGGTACACCCTGACCTTGTATGCCGTGCCGCGCAGCTTGAGGTCGACCGCGCGCCCCACGTCGTGCTGCACCTGGGGCCGGCCCCCGCGAGCGGTCTCCAGGAGCCGGGTCTGCTCGATGGACTCGGCCTCCTCGTAGGCCTCGATGCCCGCGACGACGAGCGCGACGCCGGAGTGCTCACGGGCCACGAGGCGACCCTCCGCCCTGACGCGGTCGATCCACCCGGTGTCGGCGGAGCCGTCGACCACCTCCGGCTGGTCGAGGAGGTCGAGGATGAAGGACTTGTTCGTGGAGCCGCCCTCGATGACGACGGTGGTCTCCCGCATCGCTCGCCGCAGCCGGGCGAGCGCCTCGGCGCGGTCGCGCCCGTGGGCGATGATCTTGGCGATCATCGAGTCGAAGTCGGCGGGGATCGAGTCGCCTTCCGCCACCCCGGTGTCGACGCGGATGCCGGGACCCGCGGGCAGCTCGAGGTGGGCGATGCGACCGGGCGCCGGGGCGAAGTCGCGGTCGGGGTCCTCGGCGTTGAGCCTGGCCTCCACGGCGTGGCCGACCTCGTCGGGGCGGTGCCCCTCCAGCCGGCCGCCCGCGGCCACATGGATCTGCAGGCGGACGAGGTCGGTGCTGGTGACGACCTCGGTGATCGGGTGCTCCACCTGGAGCCGGGTGTTGACCTCGAGGAAGGCGAAGAACCGGTCCCCCGGGTGGTAGAGGAACTCGACGGTGCCGGCGCCGGAGTAGCCCACGGCGATCGCCAGCCGCTCGGCGGAGGCCTTGAGCTCCCCCACCTGGGCGACGTCGAGCACCGGCGACGCCGACTCCTCGATGACCTTCTGGTTGCGGCGCTGCACGGAGCAGTCGCGGACGCCGATGGCCCACGCCGACCCCTGCCCGTCGGCGATGACCTGCACCTCGACGTGGCGGGCACCGGTGACGAGCTTCTCGAGGAAGACGACGCCGGAGCCGAACGCGCGCTGCGCCTCGTCGCGCGTGCGCTCGTAGGCGTCGGCGAGCTCGGCGTCGGAGGTCACCTTGCGGATGCCTCGACCGCCACCACCGGCGGTCGCCTTGAGCATGAGCGGGTAGCCGATCCGCGCGGCTGCCGCCGTCGCGTCCTCGAGCGTGTCGACGCCACCTCGGCTCCAGGGCGCCACGGGGACGCCGACCTCCTCGGCAATGAGCTTGGAGCCGATCTTGTCGCCGAGGCGGCGCATGGCCTCGGGGCCGGGGCCGATGAAGGTCACGCCGACGCGCTCGCACAGCTCGGCGAACGACGGGTCCTCGGCGACGAAGCCCCAGCCGACCCACACGGCATCCGCTCCGGTCTCGCGCAGGGCACGCTCGAGCACGGCGTGGTCGAGGTAGGGCCGCAGCGACGCGGGCCCGATGTCGTATGCCGCGTCGGCCTCGCGGACGAACATCGCCGACCGCTCGGCCTCGGTGTGGAGGGCGACGGTCTCGATGCGGTGGCCCCCGGGACCGGCCTGCGCGTTGAGGTCACGCACGGCGTGGATGAGCCGCATCGCGGCCTCGCCGCGGTTGACGATGGCGATCCGCTGGAACATCGGTGGTCCTCCCGGGGGTCCGGTGTCGTCGTCGTCCGGCGAGGTCTGGCTCCCGCCGCCGTCCGAGCCTGTCACCATCTCGCGGTGACTCGCGAGTAATGAACGCTGCCGCCGCCGAGGGCGGCCGAAAGCACCCGTGTCGCGCCGGGCCCGTCGCTACAGTGGCCGGACGCCAGGCAGACCCTGTCCCAGCACCGAGGAGATGAGGCGCGATGCCGCTCCGGGAGGACGCCCACCGCCTGGCCGCGAAGGCCCACGCCCTCAGCGACCGGGCCCGCGTCGAGGGCGAGCGCGCGCTGGTGGTGGCGGACCGCTACACCGTGCCCCGGGTCGTCGTGCGGACAGTCCGTGAGCTGCTGGGCGTCGACGTGCGCGACCGGGTCTTCGGGCTCGCCGGTCAGTCCTTCCTCGCCCTCATCCCCATCCTCATCCTCGGGTCGACGGCCATCTCCGAGTCCGACGGCGAGAGCGTGGCCGCCCTCATCAACGACCGCCTCGACCTCCAGCCCCCGACCTCCGAGACGGTCCTGCTGCTCTTCAGCAAGCCGCCGTACGAGTCCACGACCCCGTCGGTCATCAGCGTCGTCCTCCTCCTGATGTCCATCAACAGCTTCACCCGCACGATGCGCCGGAGCATGGACCGGCCGTGGGGGCTGCCACGGACGAACTGGCGGGGCCAGGTCACCGGACTGACCGCCGTCGCCCTGCTCCTCGTCATGCACGCCGTCCTGCCGGCGGCGGGCTGGGTGGTGGGCGACCGGTCGCCCACGCAGGTGCTCGGCCAGGTGCTCCTCCGCACGGCCATCGCCGCGGTGTTCTGGTGGCAGATCACCTACCTCATGACCCACCGTCGCATCCCGCGCAGGTACCTCTGGCCCGGTGCCCTCGCCGGCGGTATCGCCCAGAGCGCTGCCAGCTGGTGGACCTCGACCTTCCTGCCCACCATCATCGAGAAGGACGCCATGCGCTACGGCGTCATCGGGGTGGCCCTGTCGATCGTCACGTGGCTCATCGTCATGAGCGCCATCCCCGTCGGGGTGGGGGTCATCGGGGCCCAGGTGGCCCGTGCGGCCGGCTGGATCGGGGCCGAGGGACCCGGTGCCGAGGTCGATGCGCACGCCGACGTCGACACCGAGGACTGGGACGACCGCGAGTGGACCGGGCCAGCTCCAGTGGGGCGGGAACCGGTGGCGGATGCCGGCGACGCGCCGACCCGGGCACCGACGCCACTCCCGCCGGTGACCGAGGACCCCTCGCTCAGGTCTCGGGAGTGAGGCGACGCCGTGCCGCGAAGAACGCGGAGGCCGCGAGCAGGACGATCATGACGATGCCGACCACGGTGGCGTTGCGGGACAGCGTGTCGGTCATCGTGTCGACGACCGCCCTCGCGGCGTCGGTCGCCAGCGGGTCCGCGAGCCCGGAGGTCGCCGACGACACCGCCGCCCGCACTCCGACCGTCACGCCGACGAGGGCCAGGAGGGCCGTCCCGGCGAACCACAGCCCCGCCACGGCGAGGTCGCGGACGAGCCAGGCCCCGAGGCCGAGGAACAGCAGGACGAGCAGGGGGCCGAGCCAGACGAGGCCCTTGAGCGCCGCGTAGTAGCCCTGCCACGCCTGCAGCTGCTCGACGCTCGCGATCGGCACCGACGCCTGGAGGGTGGGGAGCCGGTCGACGAAGCTGAACCCGGCATCCACGAGCTGGGCCCGCACGCTGTTGCCGACGGTGGCGAGCTTGATGCTGACCGTGCCGTCCTGGGTGACGACGGCGTCCGAGTCGCCCTCGAGGACCGACACGAGCTCGGAGTGGGCGGACGTGAGCGCCGAGTCGAAGGCGCTCTGGAACTCGGGGGCCCGGACGACCCGCTCCGCGACGTTCCGCACGGCCGAGTCGACGGCGCCACCGAGGGAGGCGGCCGCGTTGCGCAGGAGGTTCTTGACGGGGTCCGGCAGGGCCAGCCCGTCGATGCTCGAGCTCACCTGCGGGGCCACCTGGTCCTCGACGGCCGCGCGCACCTGGTCGACGGCCTGCTGCTCGAGGAAGGTCTGCACCTCGGGTGCGGAGGCCACGGGCCCCACTCGGTCGACGAAGGCCGACGTGTCGGTGACCGTGCGCGCGGCCCAGGTCGCGACGACGGCGACGGGCAGGAGGAGCCCGGCGATGACGAGGAGGACGACCCCGACCCACCTGCGTGTGCGAGAACCCATGAGCGTCCGACCCTTCCCGCGCCCGCTGCTGGACGTCCGCCTCGATCCTTCCACCTGGAGGTCCGGGTCGTGGGGTGTTTCAGACCTCTCGGGACTGGCGGTCGGCGACAGCGGTGGAGGCCGTGTCCGTGACAGCCGTGGGTGCCGCGTCCGCGGCGGCCGGCTCCCCGGCATCCGCATCGGCCTGCTCGTGCTCCTCGCGCGGCTCCTCGTCGTCGCCCGACACGCTGGTCTCCACGAGGGCGGCGACCCGGTCCTCGGTCTCTGCGGTCAGCTCGTAGCGGCGCTTGTAGATCTCGAGCATGGCCATGGCGGTCGCCGCGATCGGGACGGCCAGGAGCGCGCCGGAGAGCCCGAAGAGCTGTGCGCCGAGCAGGGCCGAGCCGAAGGAGACGGCCGGGTGGACGTCGACCGCGCGCGCCGAGATCCGCGGCTCGAGGGTGACGTTCTCGACCTGCTGGTAGGCGATGCCCCAGATGAGCACGTAGAGACCCAGGATCGGTTCGCCGGACGTGAGCCCGACGATGACCGGAAGCGCGATCGAGATGTAGGTGCCGACGTTGGGGATGAACTGGGCGACGAGCCCCGTCCACAGCGCGAGGGGCAGCCAGTAGGGCAGCCCGACCAGGGCGAAGACGATGCCGCTGAAGAACGAGTTGATGGCCGCGAGCACGACACGGGCCGCGATGTA
>DASSYJ010000074.1:0-6910 GCA_035703305.1 Ornithinibacter sp.
GCGCGGTGTCGCCGGGGCTGAGCCGGTCACCCACGATGGCCTCCTCGTGACGTCGGGCGTGGACGAGCCCAACCTACCCCGACGCCGTTCTCGCAGGCCGACCGGTGCGGAACCCTGGGCAGACGCGTCGGCCGGCGACGACACGCGCGACGCGCCCCGGCAGCACCGACCGATGCACACGGTGCGCAAGGCGGGACTCGAACCCGCACCCCCGAAGGGACCAGAACCTAAATCTGGCGCGTCTACCAGTTCCGCCACTCGCGCGCAGGGACAGCGTAGGACCCCTCACCCATGCACGCCCTCACGTGCTCACGTGCTCAGCAGCCGCCTCAACAGCGGTTCCAGGGCCCTGAAGGCGTTCCCCCGGTGCGAGATCGCGTTCTTCTCCGTGTCGGTGTACTCAGCAAGGGTGCGGGTGTCGCCCGTCGGCACGAACACCGGGTCGTAGCCGAACCCGTTGGTGCCGCGCGGCGATCGACCCAGCCTGCCCTCCACCCGGCCCTCGACCCCCTCGACCCGGCCGTCCGGGAGCGCGACGACGGCGGCACACACGAAGGCAGCGCCGCGGTGCTCGTCGGGCACGTCGGCGACCTGTTCGAGGAGGAGCTCGAGGTTGGCCCGGTCGCGGACGGCACGGGGTGCGTCGGGACCGGCCGTCGAGCCGGACCACCGCGCCGAGAACACGCCGGGCGCCCCACCGAGCACGTCGACGGCCAGCCCGGAGTCGTCGGCGACGGCCGGCATCCCCGTGGCCTGGGCGAGCGCGACGGCCTTGAGCCGCGCGTTGCCGAGGAACGTCACCTCGGTCTCCGGCACGTCCGGGGTCCCCTCGACCTCGTCCGCACCCACGATGTCGAGGTCCAGCTCGTCGACGAGCGCTGCGAGGATCTGTCGGAGCTCGTGGACCTTGTGCTCGTTGCGGGTGGCCAGCACGAGGCGGCGGCTCATCCGAGCCGTTCCCTGGCGGGGGACTCGAGCGACCGCTGCTGGAGCCGGGTCAGCTCGGCGCATCCCTCGGTCGCGAGGTCGAGCAGCTCACCGAGCACCGCCCGGTCGAACGGGTCCCCCTCCGCGGTGCCCTGCACCTCGACGAACCTGCCGTCGCCCGTCATGACGACGTTCATGTCGGTCTGCGCCGTCGAGTCCTCAGGGTAGTCGAGGTCGAGCACCGGGCGGCCGCCGACGAGCCCCACGCTGACGGCCGCGATCGAGCCGGTGAGCGGCTCGGCACCGGGCGCGATGAGGCCTTTGGCCCGCGCGTCGGCGATCGCGTCGACGAGCGCGACCCAGGCGCCCGTGATGGCAGCCGTGCGGGTGCCGCCATCGGCCTGGAGCACGTCGCAGTCGAGGACGATCGTGTTCTCGCCCAGCGCCTTCGTGTCGATGACGGCCCGGAGGCTCCGCCCGACGAGCCGGGAGATCTCGTGGGTTCGCCCACCGACCCTCCCGCGCCGCGACTCCCGGTCGCTCCGCGTGTTCGTCGAGCGCGGCAGCATCTCGTACTCGGCAGTCACCCAGCCGGTGCCGCGACCCTTGAGCCAGCGCGGGACCCCCTCGGTGAAGGAGGCCGCGCACAGCACGCGGGTTCGCCCGAACTCGACGAGGACGCTCCCCTCGGCGTGGTCGAGCCAGTTGCGCGTGATGCGCACCTCGCGGAGCTGGTGGGGGGCGCGGCCGTCGTGGCGCAGGTCGTCGGGCATGCGGCACAGGCTAGCCCGGCCCCAGCCCTCACCCGGACCCCCGGCTCGCCTCCCGGCAGGCGCCACGAGGATGAGGCGTCAGAGGTCGTATGCCGTGCCTGCGGTCGCGACCTCGACCTCACCGGGCCACACCGCGGCGGCCTGTGACCGGCATACCTCGCGGTCGTTCCACGGCGGCAGGTGGGTGAGGACGAGGCGTCGGACCCCACCGGCACGAAGGGCCGCCGCGGCGGCCCGCGACCCGGTGAGGTGGATGTTCGGCACGTCGTCGTCGCGCCCGTCGACGAACGCCGAGTCCATGAGCGCGAGGTCGGCGCCGCGCAGGAGGAGGTCGAGGTTGTCGCAGTCGTCGGTGTCGCCGGTGAAGCCCAGGACGGCGCCGCCCGACTCGACGCGGTAGCCGAAGGTCTCCACGGGGTGGTTCACGGCATACGGCGTCACGGTGAACGGTCCGACCACGAAGGGAACGGCATCCGCGACGACGGAGACGTCGTACTGCGTCGTCATCCCGCCGTCCTCCAGCCCGTGGTACATCAGCGCGAGCCGCTCCGCGGTGCCGGGCGGTCCGTGGACAGGGAGCCGCTCGGTCGCTGCACCGTCGGGGTTGTACCGACGCCAGACGTAGAGCCCGCACAGGTCGATGCAGTGGTCGGGGTGCAGGTGGCTGACGACGATCGCGTCGATGTCGTCGGGTGAGAGGTGTCGCTGCAGGGCACCCAGGGCGCCGCTGCCGAGGTCGACCAGGAGGTTCCAGGTGCGCCCGTCGGACTCCTCCTGCACGAGGTAGGACGACGACGGGGACTCCGGTCCGGCGAGCGACCCGGAGCAGCCGATGACGGTGAGTCTCATGGCATACCCGCCTTCACGACGCTCGGCTGCGAGGTGAACACGGGTCCCAGGCGGGACCCGACGCCGAGGAACCGGCTTGCGAGGCGCCGGAACTCGTCGGGGTCGCCGGTCGTGGTGAACCCGTGGTCCGGTGGCGGCAGGTCGTCGGGACGCAGGAGGCCACCGTCGGCGAGCACCCGGTAGACGTCCTTGGCCGTCTCCTCGGCCGACGAGACGAGCGTGACGTCGTCGCCCAGGACGTAGGAGATGACGGCGGTGAGCAGGGGGTAGTGGGTGCAGCCGAGGACGACCGTGTCGACACCGCGGTCCCGCAGCGGGTCGAGGTACTCGTGCGCCACCCCGACGAGCTCGGGGCCACCGGTGACACCGCGCTCGACGAACTCGACGAAACGCGGGCACGGGGTGCTCACGACGTCCAGGTGCGGCGCGGCGGCGAAGGCGTCGAGGTAGGCGCCCGACTGGTGCGTGCCGAGGGTGGAGATGACGCCGATGCGACCGCTGTGCGTCGCCGCGGCCGCGCGACGGACCGCGGGCCGGATCACCTCGACGACCGGGACGTCGTAGCGCTCCCGTGCGTCGTGGAGCACGGCGGCGCTGGCGGTGTTGCACGCGATGACGAGGACCTTCACGCCGTGGTCGACGAGCCGGTCGAGACACTGGATCGCGAACTCGCGGGTCTGCGCGATGGGTCGGGGTCCGTAGGGCGCGCGCGCCGTGTCGCCGAAGTAGGCCACGGACTCGTGGGGCAGCTGGTCGAGGATCGCCCGCATGACGGTGAGGCCGCCATAGCCGGAGTCGAAGACCCCGATCGGAGAATCTGCCATCGTCTTAAGGTAGGGCCATCGAGCGCCGGTGCCACAGCGGCACGGGGTCATCTGCGTCACGTCGTCTGCGGTGCCCTGTGGGTGGGGCCCCGCGCGGCCCCGGACCGACCGTCGAGGGCCGGCCGCTCACCCCTGGAGCATCGCCGACGCCAGGGTCTCCTGGAGCCAGGTGAGGAAGTCGTACACCGCCAGGGCGTAGGCCAGCGGGTCGTCGGGGTCGAGGTCCGCGGCGGCCGACTCCAGCACGTCGATGTCGTCGTCGGCGCGCAGCCCCATCCGCTCTCCGAGGACGAGGCGCACGTCGGTCAGCGCGGTGAGGAAGGTGCGAGCCTGGTCGTCGTCGAGGCGCACCTTGTCCTCGGCCCGCATGAGCTCGGCCGCCAGCGTCAGGGCCGCTGCCTTGCGCTGGCGCAGCCCGGTCTCGGTGAGCCGGCGGAACTCCGCCGCCGCCTCGTCGTCGGTGCGGTTCGCGGTCGGGAGCAGGCGGTCGAGGGCGGGGTCGCGCTCGGCGGCGGAGGCGTCGAGGTCCGCCTGGTCCTCCGCAGCCACGGTGACCCCCATCCCGAGCCCCGCGACGATGGAGGCGAAGTCGTCGTCGCTCTCGCGGGCCACCGGTGCGGGGTGGAGGAGGTCGTGGACCTGGTCCATGAGCCCGGCGACCGTGGCGCGCTCCAGCGGGTCGAGCTGCGCGGCATACCGGGCGTGGGCACCGTGGCCCCGCCGCCTGAACCCCCGGGCCATCAGTCGTCCTTCTGGAAGGTCGCCCAGAGCCCGTAGCCGTGGAGCGCCTCGGTGTCCGCCTCCATCGCCTCCCGGGTCCCGCTGGCGACGACGGCGCGACCCTTGGTGTGCACGTCCATCATGAGCTTCTCGGCCTTCCGGCGCGGGTAGCCGAAGTGGTGCTGGAGCACGTAGGTCACGTACGACATGAGGTTGACGGGGTCGTTCCACACGATCGTGATCCACGGGGTGTCCGGGGTGACGACACCGTCGGTGACGGTGACCTCCTCCTCGACGGGCGCGATGGACACGCGGACAAGGATAGGGCGGCCCCGACCGGTCAGTCGCGACCGCGGTTCCAGGACCCGGCATACACGCCGTCGTCGCAGGCGTGCCCGGCCTCACCGAGCTCCAGGGGGCGGAAGGTGTCGACCATGACGGCGAGCTCGTCGAAGTACTCCTTGCCGATCGACGCCTCCGCCGCTCCGGGCTGCGGGCCGTGCGCGTGGCCGCCGGGGTGCAACGAGATCGAGCCCTTGCCGATGCCCGACCCCTTGCGCGCCTCGTAGTCGCCGTCGACGTAGAACATGACCTCGTCGGAGTCGACGTTCGAGTGGTAGTACGGCACAGGGATCGCCAGCGGGTGGTAGTCGACCTTGCGCGGGACGAAGTTGCAGATGACGAAGTTCCAGCCCTCGAAGACCTGGTGCGCCGGCGGCGGTTGGTGGATGCGTCCCGTGATCGGCTCGTAGTCCCTCACGTTGAAGACGTACGGGTAGAGGCACCCGTCCCAGCCCACGACGTCGAGGGGGTGGAACGGCAGCACGTGCACGGTGCCGACGACGCCACCGCTGCTCGACCCTCCCCCGCCGCGGTGCTTGATGAACACCTCGGTCTCGGCCGCGGGGTCCTCGTCGACGTCCTCGGCGAGGAGGGGACCGGCCGGCATCCGCAGGTCGCGCTCGCAGTAGGGGCTGTGCTCGAGGAACTGCCCGTACCTGCTGAGGTAGCGCTTCGGCGGCGCGATGTGGCTGCTCGACTCGATGCAGATCGTGCGGAGCGGGTCCTTCGCCGAGGCCTTGGGAATCCACCGGTGGGTCGTGGCCCGAGGGATGACGACGTAGTCTCCCTCGCCGACGTCGAACGCCCCGAACACCGTCTCGACCCGGGCCCGACCTCGCTCGACGTAGACGCACTCGTCGCCGATGCCGTTGCGGTACCACGGGCTCGGGGCGCCGGACACGGCGTACGACAGGCGCACGTCGCCGTTGCCGAGCAGGAGCCGCCGGCCGGTGACGACGTCGGTCGCCTTGACGACCTTCGCCGGGAAGAGGTCGTGGGGCTTGAGGTGACGCGGCAGGAGCGGGTGGTTCGGCGTCGTGCTGAGGTCGCCGACGCTCCAGCTCCGGTACTCCGCGACGGTCGACGGGATGTTGCGGTGGTAGAGCAGCGAGGAGTCGGAGGAGAAGCCCTCCTCGCCCATGAGCTCCTCGTAGTAGAGCTCACCGGCCCTGCCCCGCCTCGCCGGGCGGCGGTGCTGGGTGTGCCGCTTCGGGGGGATGCTGCCCATCGCCTGGTAGTGCGCCACTGGCTGTGTCCACCTCGCTGTGGTCGGTCGGGGTCGCCCCCATGCTCCCGAGCAGGGTATGCCGTGCACCGCACCACTGGCATCCCTGTGCGGTCGGCACGGCAGATGTGCCAGATCTGACCAGAGCGGTACGGGTCCGGAGCGGCAACCTGCCCAACAGACGGCTGCTCGGTGGCCGAGCCCTCGGGTGCGGACGCGCGCGGGTCCTGAGGCCTTGGTCTGCCGGCCAAGGAGTCGCTCCATGGGCCACCTTGAGAGTGGCGGGCCCGGCGCCCCGACCCTGACCCAGAGAGCCACACCCCGAACCGTCGCCGAACGGCTGCCCGGGCCGGGCCGGTGTTCCTCGAGAGGCCCGCACGTCCTCGGGGTCCGGTGGCGGCGCGACCCCGCGATAGGTTTGCACCCATGTCGTCGACGACTCCGGTGCTGTTCCGCGGGCTCGTCGACGACGCGGCGGTCTTCCCGCCGGCGGCGACTCCGCTCGCCGACGCCGTGCGGGCCCACGCCGTCCATCGGACGTCCTGGTATGCCGAGTGCATCGGCCCGCTGCTCGTGCCGGCCGTCGCGGTCGCCGACCTGCTGGAGGCGCTCGACGGGCCCCATCCCGGCACGCACAGCACGTCCGGTACCTCCCACACCTCCGGCACGTCCGGTATGCCCGGCACCTCCGGCATGCCCGGCAGCCACGCCAGCCACGCCAGCCACGACAGCCACGACAGCCACGACAGCCACGACAGCCACCACGACGCAGCGTCACGGCACGCCACGCCGCCTCACGGCACGCCTGTCCACGAGCGAGGCCCACTCGAGGTCGTCCTCATCGCGCGTCCTGGTGCCGACCCGGCGACCCTCACCGCCGGTCTCGACGCGCTGCACGAGGAGGAGTCCGTCCGCGTCGTCGGGGCCGAGCTGGCATGGGAGGAGGGCTGGCGCGACCTCGGGCTCGACGACCTCTCGGTGGCGCTCGAGGTTCCGCGGGGGGCGGACCATCAGGTCGCCCTCGCCGAGGTACTCGCCGCCGCACGAGAGGGGCTACGGGTCGTCGCCAAGCTGCGCACCGGACCAACCCCCGCCTGGCCCTGGCCCGACGAGCACGAGCTCGCCGGCTTCCTCGTGGACACCGCCGCGCTCGGCACGCCGTTCAAGCTGACCGGCGGGCTGCACCACGCCGTGCGCGGCACCTACGAGGTGGGTGGCGTCCCTGAGGAGAACCACGGCCTGCTCAACGT
>DASSYJ010000014.1:0-48754 GCA_035703305.1 Ornithinibacter sp.
CCCCGTGCCGTCGGAGGTGTCGGTGTAGGCGTTGCCCATCCACGAGGCGACGTGCACGTCGTAGGTCGCGGTGTGGACGAAGGCCTCGGCGGCGAGCCGCTTGCGCTGCGCGAGCGTGAAGCCGCCGCCGCGCACGGCATCAAGCACCGCGCCGTATGCCGTGGGGTCGGTGACGACCGCGACGCTCGGGTGGTTCTTCGCGGCCGCCCGGACCATCGAGGGGCCCCCGATGTCGATCTGCTCGACGCACTCGTCGGGGGTGGCGCCCGAGGCGACGGTGTCGGCGAAGGGGTAGAGGTTGACGACGACGAGCTCGAACGCCTCGACCCCGAGGTCGGCCAGCTGGGCGACGTGCTCCGGCTTGCGGGTGTCGGCGAGGATGCCGGCGTGGACGTGCGGGTGGAGCGTCTTGACCCGGCCCTCGAGGCACTCGGGGAACCCCGTGAGGTCCTCGACCCTGGTCACCGGGAGGCCGAGCGACTCGATGAGCGCGGCCGAGCCGCCGGTCGAGACGAGGGAGACCCCGGCGTCGTGGAGTCCGCGCACGAGGTCCTCGAGGCCTGTCTTGTCGTAGACGGAGACGAGCGCCCGGCGCACGGGGCGGACGTCCTCCGACGGTCCGGGGGCAGAGACGGCGGCGGACATGGCGCTCCTCGCGGGTCGGTCGATCGCACGCGGGGCACCCAGGCGGGCGATGCCCCGACCCACACTCCCCGGTGGTGACCCACCCGCGCCAGTCGTCTCGGCCGGAAGTCTACCGACCGCCCCAGCCGGCCCCCGCCCTCCCCGCTCCTCCCCGACCTCGTCTGTCAGGACGTCGCCGACACGCCGCCCGCACGCGTGTCGGCCGCAGTCCGACAGACAAGGTCGGGGAGGAGGGGAGGGGCGGGGGTCAGGGGTGGGGGGTGCCGAGGACGCGGTCGACGTCGAGGACGACGACGACGCGCTCGGGGTTGGGCCGCGGCACCCGGTAGCGCACGGCATACCTCCGCTCGGCCTCACGGACCGCGTCGGGGTCCTCCAGCACGCGCGTCACGCCCTCGAGCGTGATCCACCGCCGGCCGTCGACCTGGCACAGGGCCGCTCGGCCTCCGGCGCGCGCCTGCCGCACCTTCGCGCTCCCCCGGCTCGCGATGACCCGGGCGACGAGCGCCTCGGCGTCCCACGTGAACCCCACCGGCACGACGTGCGGTGATCCGTCGGCCCGAAGCGTGGTGAGCGTCGCGAGGTGCCGCTCGGCGAGGAACTGCTCGGATGCCGGGGACAGCTCGGCAGGGTCGGTGGCCACCCCGCGAGTCTGTCACCCGGCGGAGGTCACGCCCCCGCCACCGTCTCCAGGTGCAGCAGGAACCCCTGGGCCGGGGCGAGCACAGGCATCGCGAGGCCCACGGACCCGAGGGCGGCCCCGCTCACGATGATGCCGTCAGCACAGGCCCGCTCCCACCAGGCCGGGGGCGCCGCCTGCACGGTGGCGGGCAGCCCGGCCTCGGTGCGCACGCGCAGCCGGTAGGTGCGCTCAGGGTCGAGGCCCGGGAGGGGGACGGTGCCCGGGGTCACCCCCCGCCCGGTCACGGTCGAGACGACGGTGAGCACCGCCTGCGACCGGTCCCGGGCCACGGAGCCGCTGACGAGGAGGGACTCGTCGGGATGGTCGGACCGCACCACGTCGCCACTGTGCAGCAGTGGACGCAGCTCGCCGTACAGCGCGGCCCAGGCCCGCAGCGCCTCGAGCTCCCCGGCAGTGCAGGTCGTGAGGTCCCACTCGAGCCCGGCGTGCCCGCCGAGCGCCACGAGCATGCGGAGCGAGAGGTCGAGCTCACGATGGGTCGTGTGCGCTCGCGGTGGCCCGACGTGGGTTCCCATCCGCTCGGGCGGCACGAGCAGCCCGGTCCAGCGCTGGATGGCGACCCGCTCGAGGGCGTCGTTGCAGTCAGAGGTCCAGATGCGGTCGGTCCGGGTGAGGACGCCGAGGTCGACGCGGGCACCGCCGCTGGAGCAGGACTCGATCTCGAGGTCGGGATGTCGGGCTCGCAGCTCGTCGAGGAGGGCGTAGGTGGCCACCGTCTGCGCGTGGACGGCGGGCCGGTCCGTGCCGGACGCGTCGCGACGCACCGCCTCGTGGAGGTCCCGGTTGTGGTCCCACTTGATGGCGTCGATGCCGTACTCCGTCACGAGGCCGCTCATCGCCTGCAGGATGTACGCGAACGCGTCGGGGTTCGCGAGGTCGAGGACGTGCTGGCGGCGCGAGGGCAGCGGCGGCCCGGCGACCGGTCCGAGGACCCACTCGGGGTGGGCCCGCACGACGTCGGAGTCGAGGTTGACCATCTCGGGCTCGAACCAGAGCCCGAACTCCATCCCCAGCCCCTTGACGTGGTCCACCAGCGGGCCCAACCCGTCGGGCCAGGCGTCCGTCGAGACCTGCCAGTCCCCCAGCCCCCGGTCGTCGTCGCGGCGGCCGCCGAACCACCCGTCGTCGAGGACGAACCGCTCCACGCCGATCGCGGCGCCGGTGTCGGCGAGCGACTTGAGGTGCTCGAGGTCGGTGTCGAAGTAGACCGCCTCCCAGGTGTTGAGCACGAGCGGCCGCGGGCCGGAGCGGTGTGCCGGCTGCTCCCGCTGGTGCCGCACGAGGGCGTTCGTCAGGCCGTCCAGACCCGTGGTCGAGTGGGCGAACACGACAGTGGGCCCGGCATACGTCTCGCCGGGCGCCAGCCGCACCTCCCCGGGCGCGAGCGCCTCTCCCCCGCCGAGCACCGAGGCGTGCGGCCCGGCCCCTTCGGGCAGGCGCTCGACGAGGTGCTCGTGGTTGCCGCTCCACGCGACGTGGGCAGCCCACACCTCGCCGGAGCCGAACCCGAACGACGCCGTGCCCACGACCATGAGCAGGGTCGCGTCGTGACCGGTTCGACCACGCCGCCCGGTGCGGAGCCAGGTGCCATCGCTCAGCGGTCGCCGCTGTGGTGAGCGCTCGCGGAGCCACCGACCGGTGAGGTCCAGGACCTCGTCGGCACGGGCGGGCAGCGGCAGCAGCACCCGGAGGGCGGCGACGTCGAGCGGCGCCCCGTCGACGGACGTGTTCGTGACCGTGGTGTCCACGGTGAGCACCCCCTGCTGGTCCATCCGGTAGCGCAGCAGGAGATCGACACCGACGTCGGATGCCGTCGCGCGCACCTCCGCGCTGCCCCCGCCGCCGTGCAGGGTCGCCACCCAGCGCGGTGCGGAGCGCCCACCGGCGCGGTGCGCGGCATACGCGGGGGTGCCCAGCCAGCCCTCGCCGGACGTCGGGAGCACCGTGAGGGGCCAGGCGACGTCGAGCTGGTTGTGGGGCACCGGGCGCCCCGTGAGCAGGGCGAGGTCCGACACGGCGCCGTCCGGAAGGTCCGGGCCCCAGTGCAGCACCGAGGGCAGCCCACCGTCTGCGTGTGCGAGGACGAGGGCGCTGCCCCCACCGCGCAGGGTGACGGTGTCGTCGGTCATCCCTTGGTCGACCCCAGGGTCAGCCCGGACACGAACTGCTTCTGGAGGACGAAGAAGACGATGAGGACGGGAAGGGCGACGATGATCGACCCAGCGGCGACGAGGTTCGTGTCCTGGAAGAACTGCCCACGAAGGTTGTTCAGCGCACTGGTGACGGGGTACTTGTCTCCCCTGGAGAGCAGCACCGTCGCCCAGAAGAACTCGTTGTAGATCCACGTCACCTGGAGGGTGGCCAGCGCGGCGAGGGCCGGCCTGACGAGGGGCATGGTCAGCTGCCAGTACTGACGCCAGACGCCTGCGCCGTCCATCTCCGCGGACTCGTAGATCTCGTGCGGAAGAGTCTTCATGTAGTTGCTCAGCACGAAGGCGCAGAAGCCCATCTGGAAGGCCGTGTTCACGAGGATCAGGGCCCAGAAGCTGTTGAGCATGGTTCCGCTCTCGCTCATGAAGGCGGGGAGCGGGATCTCCTTGAACATCCGGAACACCGGGATGAGGAGCGCCTGGGGCGGCAGGAGGTTCGCTGCGAGGAAGACGCCCAGCAGCGTGAGGTTGAAGCGGTACGAGAACCGGGCGAGCACGAACGCGACGAGGGAGGACAGGAACAAGGTGAGCACCACCGCCGGGACGGTCACCAGGAGGGAGTTCTTCAGGTGCAACCCGAAGTTGCCGCGGCTCCACGCCTCCCGGTAGTTGTCGAGCGTCCACCCGCCGACGGAGAAGTAGCCGTTGGTCTGGGTGTACGAGTACTCGCGGAAGGAGTTGTAGAGGGACCACACCAGCGGGAACAGCCAGAGGAGCGCCAGGAAGAGCATGACGACCGTGGCCAGCCTGCCGCGGCGTCGGTTGAGCACGCCGCCGCCAGGGCCGCGTTCGGGCACGCGGCGCTTCGCCGGGGCCGGTGGTGCCGTCGTGGTGGTCATCGACGCTCCTCCCGGAACACGATCCGAAGGTAGATGGCGATGAACACCGACGAGATGACCATCATGATCACCGCGAGGGCTGAGCCGAACCCGTAGCGGGTGGCCTCGCCGATGACGTTCTGCGACAGCAGGGCCGCGATGAGCTCGAGGCCGTTGCGGCCCTTGTTGATGACCCAGACGAGGTCGAAGGCCCGCAGGGACTCGATGACGACGATCACCAGCACGATGAGGTTGATCGGCCGCATCACCGGGAAGATGACGTGGAAGAACGTCTTCACCTCACTGGCGCCGTCGACCGCGGCTGCCTCGCGCAGGGTCGCGTCGACGCCCTTCAGCCCGGCAAGGTAGATGAGCATGATGTACCCGGTGTGTCGCCACGCGGTGGCGACGAGCACCGCCCACAGGTTGACGTCGGGGTCGCCGTACCAGTCGATGTTCGTGCCGAAGACCTCGTTGATGAGGCCCTGGTCCGTGGAGTAGAAGAGCTGCCAGATGAACCCGACGAGCGCCAGCGACAGCACGACCGGGAGGTAGAACGCCGTCTGGTAGAAGCGGCTGCCCCACATCTCCCGGTCGAGGATCACGGCGAGGAGCATCCCCAGGATCGTGGGCAGCACGAAGAGGAACACCAACCAGATGAGGTTGTGCCGGATCGCCGGCCAGAACGGTGGGTAGATCGTGGCGATGTCGACGTAGTTCTTCGTGCCGACCCACTGGATGCCGCTGAACTTGAAGCCGTTCCACTTCGTGAAGGACAGGTAGACCGACGCGAGCGCGGGCAGCCAGACCAGCCAGACCACGAGCACCGTCGGAATGAGGACCATCGCCCAGATGACGAGGCGGTCGCGCGTACCCCTGCGCCTCTCCACCCGCCGCCCGGTGCTCTGCGCAACGGGCGGCGGTTCGACCGGAGCTGTCGCCATGATGCTCCTTCCCGACACGCAGGTCAGCCGAGGATCGAGCTGGCCTGCTGCTGGATCGATGCCGTGATCGAGTCGATGTTGTCGGGGTTCTTGAGGAAGTCCTGGAGGGACGCCGTGATCACCGTGTTGGCGAGGTCCGCGTTCGTGTCGCGGTCGAGGAACTGGGCGATCGACTTCGCCTTCGACACGACCTCCACCGACTTCTTCTGCAGCTCCCCGTACTTCGCCGTGCTCGCGCCGGAGTTCGCGGCGATGAACGGCGCCGACCCGGCGTTGTTGCCGGCGTCAGCGGCCTCCGGGGTCCCGAGCCAGGCGATGTACGCCTTGGCGGCGTCCTGGGCCTCGGCTGCTGCCGCGACGCAGAATCCGTCGATCGGCGCGTCGAGCGCGTCCGAGCCGATGGTCTGGTCGAGCGCGGGGAAGGTGAAGAAGTCGAGGTCGTCCTGGGTCTCGGTGGGCACGCCGTCGACGACGAAGGTGCCGAGCAGGTACATCCCGGACTCGCCCTTGGCCATGGAGGTGGCGGCCTCCTGCCAGGTGCGACCGAGGGAGTTCTCCTGCTGGTAGGGGATGAGCTTGTCCTTCCACGTCGTGAAGACGTTCTTGACCTCCGCGCTGTCCCACTTCTGCTTGCCCTGGCACAGCTCCATGTGGAAGTCGTAGCCGTTGAGCCGCATGTTGAGGATGTCGAAGGTGCCCATGGGGGCCCAGGCGTCCTTGGCCGCGAAGGCGAAGGGGGCCATCTTCTTCCCCTGCATGTCCTTCATGAGCACGGTCAGCTCGTCCAGCGACGTCGGCACGGCCCAGCCGTTCTTCTCGAAGACCGACTTGCGGTAGAAGACCGCCCAGGGGTAGTAGCTGATCGGCACGAAGTACTGCTTGCCGTCGGGCGCCGTCGCCGACTTCTTGAAGGCGTCGCTCATGCCGTCGATGGGCCACACGTCGCTGACGTCGGAGATGAGGCCGTTGTCGGCGAACTGCGCCATGCGGTAGCCGGCGAACCACGTGAAGACGTCGTCGGGGGTGCCCTGCAGGTAGGTGTTGATGCTCTCCTGGAACGTGTTGTGGTCGACCGCGTTGACCGAGACCGTCGCGCCCGTCTTCTTGGTGTAGGCGTCGGCCATTCCCTGGAGGCGTTCGTAGGCGGGTCCGGAGCCCTTCGCCTCGTTGATCCCGAACTTCACCGGCCCGGCCTTGGCCGACGCCGCACCCGACCCCGACGTGGCGGGCTCGTCGCCGCCGCAGGCGCTGAGGAGGGTCGGCACCCCGAGCAGGGCGGCCGCCCCGATCGAACCTCGGAGGATGGACCGGCGGTCGACACCGCGGACCGAGGCGGGAATGGTGCTCGCGAGGTGCTGACTCCGGGGGGCCGGGCGTGCCATGGGCTGTCTCCTTTGACGTCCTGTTCCTGACACTTTCGATCAGAAACACACACTGATACGGCGAGTGTGGTCCCCGGGCGCGGGACCTGTCAAGGGTCTTGTCGAGACTCGAAGATCACAGTTTGACCATCATTCGATGTGTGGCACAGGCGAACATCGCGCCGACGCCGGACTGGACAGTGGCTGGACATCGGCTGGAGGCCATGCGCATCCTCCTGTTGCAATCTGTTGACATTTGTTCGAAGCGTCAACAGACTGGCGACATGCGTCCCTGGCCGAGCGACCGGATCGCCTTCGGTGGCGACTACAACCCCGAGCAGTGGCCCCGCGCCGTCTGGGACGACGACATGCGCCTCATGGAGGCCGCCGGAGTCAGCTTCGTGACCCTCGGGGTCTTCTCGTGGTCGTGGCTGGAGCCGAGCAAGGGCGAGTACACCTTCGACTGGCTCGACGAGGTCATGGACCTCCTCCACGAGCACGGCATCGCCGTCGACCTCGCGACCGCGACGGCGACCCCACCACCCTGGCTGTCCACGGCATACCCGGAGATCCTGCCGGTCGACCGCGAAGGGCGCACCCTGTGGCCGGGCAGCCGCCAGGCGTGGTGCCCCTCGTCACCGCTCTACCGCGAGCTCGCCCTCTCGCTCACCGACCGCCTCGCCGCCCGCTACCACGACCACCCGGCGCTCGCGATGTGGCACGTCTCCAACGAGTACGCGTGCCACAACCTGCCCTGCTACTGCGACACCTGCGCGGCGGCCTTCCGGCGGTGGCTCCAGGGCCGCTACCTGAGCCTCGACCGCCTCAACGACGCCTGGTCGACGGCCTTCTGGAGCCAGGGGTACACCGCGTGGGACGACGTGCTGCCACCACGGATCACGACGACGTTCAACAACCCCACCCACGTGCTGGACTACCACCGCTTCGGCTCCGACACCCTCCTCGACTTCTACCGGGCCGAGCACGAGGTCATCCGGCGCCACTCACCCGACGTGCCGGTGACGACGAACTTCATGACGCTGAGCGGCTTCCGGATGCTCGACTACCACGACTGGGCCCCGCACCAGGACGTCGTCAGCACGGACCACTACGTCGTCGACTCGCTCGGGCACCCGAGGGCAGAGCTGTCGTTCGCCGGCGACCTGACCCGCGGGCTCGCGGGGGGTCGCCCGTGGATGCTCATGGAGCACTCGACGAGCGCCGTCAACTGGCAGCACGTGAACCCCGCCAAGGGGACCGGTGAGACGATCCGTGACTCGCTCGCCCACGTCGCCCGCGGTGCCGACGACCTCGGGTTCTTCCAGTGGCGCCAGTCCCGGGGCGGGTCCGAGAAGTTCCACTCCGCCCTGGTCCCCCACGCGGGTGAGGACAGCGACAGGTTCCGCGAGGTCTGCGAGCTCGGGGCCATCGCGGGCCGGCTCGGGGAGGTGCGGGGCTCCCTGGTGGACGCCGAGGTCGCGATCCTCTGGGACTACCAGTCGCTGTGGGCGGTGTCCGGCCCGTGCATGCCGTCGAGTGCGCTCGACTACGTCACGGCCCCCCACCGGGTCCACCGGGTGCTGCGCGACCGCGGGATCACGTGCGACGTCGTGCACCCCGACGCCGACCTCTCGCCCTACCGGGTGGTCGTGGTGCCCACCCTCTACCTCGTCTCCGACGCCCAGGCCGCCGCGGTCCGGGCCGCTGCGGAGGGCGGCGCCCACGTCCTCGTCACCTACTTCTCCGGCATCAGCGACCACGACGACCACGTCCGGCTCGGTGGCTACCCGGGCGCCTTCCGCGACCTCCTGGGGGTCCGCGTCGAGGAGTTCTTCCCGCTGCGCCCGGGCGAGACCGTCGCCCTCTCCGGTGGCGGCAGCGGCACCGAGTGGAGCGAGGACGCCCGGGCCACCGACGCCGACGTCGTCATGACGTATGCCGGGGGCCCGCTCGCCGGCCGACCTGCGGTCACCCGACGTGACGTCGGCGACGGGGTCGCGTGGTACCTCGGGACGCTGCCCGACGACGACACCCTCGGCACCCTGCTCGACGAGGTGACCGGAGCTGCGCAGGTCGCTCGGGCAGCCGAGGTCCCGCCAGGGGTCGAGGTCGTCCGCCGTCGCTCCGGGGACCGCACGTGGCTCTTCGTGCTCAACCACAGCGACGACGACTGCGAGCTCGCAGTGACGGGACACGACCTCGTGGCCGACGCCTCCGTCGGCCCAGCCCTGCGGGTGCTCGCAGGCACCTGCGCGGTCGTGCGGGAGGTGTGACCGGTGCTCGCGAGCCAGCGGCGCGCGGCGATCCTCGCGATCGTCGAGGAGTCGGGCGCCGCCCGCGTCTCCGAGCTCGTCGAGCAGCTCGGGGTCTCGGACATGACCGTGCGACGCGACATCGAACGCCTCGACAGCGAGGGGCTCCTCGAGCGCGTGCACGGAGGGGCGATGGCGCTCGTACCGCGCGCGACGGACGAGCCCGGCTTCTCCGCGAAGTCCGCCCTCATGACCGCCGAGAAGCGCGCGATCGCGGCTGCCGCCGCGCGCCTCGTGGATCCCGGCGCCACCATCGGCATCTCGGCGGGGACGACGACGTACGAGCTCGCCCGGGCGGTGCGCCACGTCCCCAACCTCACCGTCGTGACCAACTCGGTGCCGGTGGCCCAGCTCCTCCACGAGTCGTCGCAGGGGCACCTCGTCGTGCTCACGGGCGGGGTGCGCACCCCTTCCGACGCCCTCGTCGGCCCGGTCGCGGTGACGGCGCTCGAGGGTCTCCACGTCGACCGGCTCTTCCTGGGAGCCCACGGGATCGACCGCACGGCCGGCCTTACGACGCCCAACCTCGTCGAGGCGGAGACCAACCGGGCGCTCGTCCGGGCGAGCCGCTCGGTCTGCGTCCTCGCCGACCACACCAAGGTCGGCATCATCGGGCTCTCGACGTTCATGCAGCTCGATGCGGTGGACACCCTCATCACCGACGCCGGCATCCCCTCCCGTGCGCGCGCCGTGCTCGAGGACACCGTCGACCACCTCGTCCTGGCCGACCCGAGCCCGTTCCTCGTGGCCCGCACCGAGGAGCGAGGCCAGGCATGACCCTGACGACAGGCGTCCGTCGCACCGCCGGGCGGCTGGCGGACGGCCGCGAGATCCTCTACTTCGACGACTCCCCCCGCGCCTCGGCGCGGACGGCCCCCGACACCCGGGACCTCGGTCCCCGGGAGGTCGCCGGCCAGCTCCGGCGGGACGCGCTCGTGGGCGACTGGGTGGCGGTGGCCGGGCACCGGATGAACCGCACCCTCCTGCCGCCGCGCGACGAGTGCCCCCTGTGCCCCACACGGCCCGGCTCCGAGGCGACGGAGATCCCCGACGCCGACTACGACGTCGTCGTCATCGAGAACCGGTTCCCGTCGTATGCCCCGGTCGCAGTCGACGACGCACCGGGGGACCCGCCCTTCGAGCACCGTCCCGCGCTCGGGCGCACGGAGGTCGTGTGCTTCACGAGCGACCACGACGCGAGCTTCTCCTCGCTCGACCCGCGTCGCGCCCGCACGGTCATCGACGTCTGGGCGGACCGGACGGCGGAGCTCGGGCAGCACGAGGACGTCGAGCACGTCTACTGCTTCGAGAACCGTGGACAGGAGATCGGGGTCACGCTGCACCACCCGCACGGCCAGATCTACGCCTATCCCTACCTCCCGTCCCGCACCCGCGACATCCTCGCCAGCGCCGAGGAGCACCACGCCCGGACCGGTCGGCTCCTCGGTGCCGACATCCTGGCCGCCGAGCGCGCGGACGGGTCCCGGGTGGTGCTCAGCGGGCGGCACTGGACGGCATACGTGCCCTATGCCGCCCGGTGGCCCGTGGAGGTGCACCTCGCCCCGCACCGCGACGTCCCGGACCTCGTCGCCACCACCGACGAGGAGCGCGACGAGCTCGCGGTGCTCTACCTCGACCTGCTCGGGCGGCTCGACCGCTACCACGTGGGCCCCGACGGCGGACCGGTCACGCTGCCCTACATCGCGGCGTGGCACCAGGCCCCGGCTCGCCAGGGCCGTGACGTCTCACGCCTGCACCTGCAGGTCATGTCCGTGCTGCGGAGGCCGGGGACGCTGAAGTACCTCGCGGGCTCGGAGAGCGGTGTGGGGGGTTGGGTGAACGACGCCCGGCCGGAGGCGATCGCCGCACGGCTCCGCGACGTCCCGCCACCCCGGTAGGCCGTCAGCCGCCGCTGGATGCCGTCAGGCCCCCGCGGTCTGCCAGGAACGGTCGGCGGCGAGGCGACGCACGACGTCGACGAGCATCTCGCGCTCGACGACCTTGATCCGCTCGTGCAGCGACTCGACCGTGTCGTCGTCCTCGACCCGCACCGCGCGCTGGTCGATGATCGGCCCGGTGTCGACGCCGGCATCCACCCAGTGGCACGTGCACCCCGTGACCCTGACCCCGTGGGCCATCGCGTCGTGCACCCCGTGCGCCCCCGGGAAGCTCGGCAGGAGGGCCGGGTGGGTGTTGACGACCCGGTGGGCGGTGAGCACGGCCGGCCCGAGCACCTTCATGAACCCGGCGGAGACGACGAGGTCGGGGCGCATGGCCGTGATCTGGCGCTCGAGGTCGAGGTCCCAGTCGGCGCGAGTCATGTAGTCGGGCACGCGGCACACGAACGTCGGGATGCCGTGCCGCGCCGCGCGCTCGACCCCTCCCGTTCCGTCTCGGTCGGCTCCGACCGCGAGGACGCGGAAGGGGGTGTCGGGCACCGAGGCCGCGTCGATGAGGGCCTGGAGGTTGCTGCCCGTGCCGGACACGAGGACGACGAGGCCCAGGGGCGACTCGTCAGCGCCGGACGCGCTCACCGCCGCAGGGCTCACCGTCGCCCCGCTCATCGGCGCAGCCGCCAGGCATCGCGCAGGACGACGAACACCGCCCCGACGAGGAGCTCCCCGAGCAGCGCGAGCACGAGCCACCCGGCGGGTACGCCCACCGACGACAGCCGGAACTGACCGACCGAGCCGCCCGCGAGGACGTCGAGCGCACCGACGGCGAGTGCGGTCGTGGCGCACGCGGACGCCGCGACCGCGAGCTTGGTGCGCAGGCGCGAGAGCCGGGCGACCTCGGCGAGCGCCCGTCGCGCGACGAACCCGCCGACGACGACCACGACGAGGACGGAGAGGCGCGTGACCCACGGGAAGGCACCCGGCTGCGGCATCGCCGCGAGGACGGGGACCATCGGGAGCAGCCCGCTCTCGGCCCCTGACCACGTCACGGCGCCCCCCTCGACGACCTGGAACCCCGGACCGGCGAGGAACGACACGGCCCAGATCGCGAGGTTCGGCAGCGACAGCACCTGCGCGAGGACGAGCAGCACTCCCCCGAGGCCGCCGGCTCCGATCGCCCCGAAGATCGTCATGACCTTCGCCCAGGCGAGGCCGACCATCGCGAGGACGACGAGAGCGCCCACGCCCAGCAGCATCGCCACACCGGCCAGACCGGGTCGGATGCCGCGGCGCACGGCATCCGGGACCCACGGCAACCCCGCTCGCCTGCCGAGGACCTCGGGATCCTCGAGCACCACGGGCCGAAGAGCGAGCACGATCGCCGCCAGGGGCACGAGCGCCACTGGCACGACGAGAGTGACCGGCCCGACGTCGAAGGGTCCCGACGAGGCGAGGGCGAGCGCGAGGCCGACGACACCGGCATACCCGGTCCACCAGGCACCGAGCGCGGCGGTGAGGGGTCGCGGCAGGAGGCCCAACCAGTGGTCGCCGTCGGTCGAGACGTCGACCATCGCCTCGCGCGCCCCGTAGCGGGCGAGGAGCACGAGCACGGCCACGCCAAGGAGGGGGACGAGCGAGATGACGGCCGACCCGGCCGTGAGCTGGGCGCCCGAGGTGAGCAGCCACAGCGCGGCACCGGTGCCCACGGCATCCCAGGCGGTGCCGGTGGCGAGCGGCTCGACGAGCCACGCCATCACGACGGGGGCGAGCACGACGGCGAGCGAGGCGAACCCGGTGACGATCCCGACGACCAGACCCCGCAGCCACGCCGACGGCAGCCGCTCGACGGCCCCGTCGGCCCCGTCGCCCTCGTCGGGGTCGCCGGAGCCGGGCAGAGCGGCGCGGAAGCGGTCGATGACGGTCATCGCGTCCCAGTGTGCGCGACGCCGGCCCGAAGCCGTCCGAGCAACGCCGGACCCTCCGCGATCCCGCCGCCTCCCCCGAGAACCTCACCCCACCCGAGAACACTCGATCCGCCCGAGTCGAGGGTTATCGGGTGACCCGAGAAACCCTCACCTCACCAGGGAACGCTTGTCCGGGAGAGTGGGGGTTTGTCGGGTCACCCGATAAACCCAGGGCGGCGGCCCGGGCGGGCGATGGGACCGACAGGTCGAGCTCGGCCGGGGGTCGCTCAGGCGGTGAGCCCCTGCATGACCTCGCGCATGAGGGCGGCCGTCTCCGAGGGCGTCCTGCCGACCCGGACCCCGGCAGCCTCGAGGGCCTCCTGCTTCGCCTGGGCGGTGCCGGAGGACCCCGACACGATCGCCCCCGCATGGCCCATCGTCTTGCCCTCGGGGGCGGTGAACCCCGCGACGTAGCCGACGACCGGCTTCGTCACGTGGTCCCGGATGTAGGCCGCGGCCCGCTCCTCGGCGTCGCCCCCGATCTCGCCGATCATGACGATCGCGTCGGTGTCGGGGTCGTTCTGGAAGGCCTCGAGGCAGTCGATGTGCGTCGTGCCGATGATCGGGTCCCCGCCGATGCCGACGGCCGACGAGAAGCCGATGTCCCGCAGCTCGTACATCATCTGGTAGGTCAGCGTGCCGGACTTCGAGACCAGGCCGATGCGGCCACCGCCGGAGATGGTGGCGGGGATGATGCCGGCGTTCGAGGCGTCGGGGCTGATCAGGCCGGGGCAGTTGGGGCCGATGATGCGGGTCGTCCCCCTGTCCTTGGCGTAGTTGTAGAACTCCGCCGTGTCCTTGACCGCGACGCCCTCGGTGATGACGATCGCAAGGGGGATGCCGGCGTCGATCGCCTCCACGGCGGCGGCCTTGGTGAACTGCGCCGGCACGAAGATGACGCTGACGTCGGCGCCGGTCGCCTCGATCGCCTCCTCGACCGTGCCGAAGACGGGGACGGTCGTGCCCCCCTCGAACTCGACGGTCGTGCCGGCCTTCCGGGGGTTCACCCCGCCGACGATCGCGGTGCCGGAGCGCAGCATCCGCTGCGTGTGCTTCATGCCCTCGGAACCGGTCATGCCCTGGACGATGACCTTGGAGTCTGCGGTGAGGAAGATGGCCATGGGTGTCTCGTGTCTCTCTTCGCGCTCGGGGTCAGGTGGTCGCGGCCAGCTCGGCGGCCTTGCGGGCGGCGCCGTCCATGGTCTCTTCGATGATGACGCGGGGGTGGTTGCGCTCGGCGAGGATGCGCCGGCCCTCCTCGACGTTGTTGCCGTCGAGGCGCACGACGAGCGGGCGGTCCTCCTCGTCGCCGAGGGCGTCGAGCGCCCCGACGATGCCGTTGGCCACGGCGTCGCACGCCGTGATGCCGCCGAAGACGTTGACGAACACGCTCTTGACCTGCGGGTCGGACAGGATGATGTGCAGGCCGTCGGCCATCACCTCGGCACTGGCCCCGCCCCCGATGTCGAGGAAGTTGGCCGGCTTCTGGCCGCCGAACTCCTCGCCGGCGTACGCGACGACGTCGAGGGTGCTCATGACGAGGCCCGCGCCGTTGCCGATGATGCCGACCGAGCCGTCGAGCTTGACGTAGTTGAGGTCCTTCTCCTTGGCGGCCAGCTCGAGCGGGTCGGTCTCGGAGTAGTCCTCGAGCGCCTCGTGGCCCGGCTGGCGGAAGAAGGCGTTCTCGTCGAGCGACACCTTGCCGTCCAGGGCGACGATGTCGCCGGCGGCGGTCCTCACGAGCGGGTTGACCTCGACGAGCGTGGCGTCCTCGTCGCGGTAGACGGCCCACAGGGTCTTGAGCACGGGCTCGATCCGCGCGGCGGTCTCCCCCTCGAACCCGGCCTGCTCCACGATCTCGCGGGCCTTGGCGTCGTCGATGCCGACGTTGGGGTCGACCGCGACCCGGGCGAGGGCCTCGGGACGCTCGACGGCCAGCTGCTCGATGTCCATCCCGCCCTCCTTCGAGCACATCGCGAGGTAGGTGCGGTGCGCGCGGTCGAGGAGGATCGAGAAGTAGTACTCCTCGTCGATCTGGGCACCCTGGGCGATCATCACCTGGTGCACCGTGTGGCCCTTGATGTCCATGCCGAGGATCGCGCGGGCGTGCTCCTCGGCCTCGTCGGCCGTCCTCGCGACCTTGACCCCGCCCGCCTTGCCGCGGCCCCCGGCCTTGACCTGCGCCTTGACGACGGTCACGCCACCGCTCGAGCCGCCGATCCGCTCCGCGGCCGCGCGAGCCTCCTCGGGGGTCGCCGCGACGGCCCCTGCGAGCACGGGCACCCCGTGCCTCTCGAACACGTCACGGGCCTGGTACTCGAAGAGATCCACGAGTCGATCCGTCCTCACTGTCGGGGGTGCTGGGGAGGTGGTCCGCTGGGGAGCCTAACGGGGCGCGGGGAGCGGCTGGGCCCCGAGACCCCTCGTGGGACCGATTTCACCCGTGAGCGGTCGCCCGCGTCGACGACCGGTGGTCGAATGCCCGTATGCCGTCAGCCCGCCTCCCGCTGGGTCCGCGCCTCCGGCGGCGGACGGGGCTCACCGTGCTCGTCCCATCGCTCGTGGGGCTCCTCGCGGCCTCGGCGCTCACCGGCTGCGGGTCCGCCACCTCGGGTGAGGGCGGCTCGGGTGCCGGCAGCTCGGGTGCGACCGTGGACTCGCCCGCGGCGACGGTGAGCCCGAGCGTGACGGCAGCTCCGACGGGTGGCGACGGCCCGACAAACCCGGTCGTGCTCGTGCGCACGGGCGGGCTCGCCGGGTACGCCGACCGCCTGTGGGTGGCCTCGACCGGCGAGGTCACCGGGACGACGCGGTCGGCGGCGGTCGCGTGCACGGTGCCGCAGGCGACGGCCCACACCCTCGCCGGTGCGCCCGCTCCGACCCCCTCGGTGCGGACGGGCAGCGACGTCATCCGTGTCGTGCTGCGGAGGGGGGCGCGGGTCGTCGACCTCGGGGAGGGGCAGGGCGGCGACCCGCTGTCCGAGGCGGCGCGGGCGCTCCTCGACGACGTGCAGCAGCCCGCCAACGCCCGGACGGTATGCCGTTGAAGCAGTGGCCACCGGCTGGAGTCACCACGTGCGGTCGGTTGCGTCAGTTGACGCAGGTCTGGGTGCCCTTGGGGACGGCGATCGCGTTGAACGCGTTCTCGACCGCGAGGCACTCGGGGGTTGCCGAGGAACCACTCCGGGGAAAGAGCTCCTTGGCCGAGGCGATCGCGCCCTGACGTGCCGCCGCGTAACCGCTGCTCGAGGTGAGCCTCGTCGTGAGCGTGCGGTACCAGACCCTCTCCGCGACGGCGTGCCCCACCCCCGCCATCGAGGCGCCGTTGCAGGTCGGGCTGTCGTAGTTGACCCCGGAGATGGACTTCTTGCCCGAGCCCTCGGACACGAGGTAGAACCAGTGGTTCAGGGGGCCCGAGGAGTAGTGCACGTTGAGGGTGCCGACTCGCTTGCTCCAGCAGTCCGCGCTCCTGCCGTCCCTGCTCGGCTTGTCCATGTAGCGCAGCGGCGTGCCGTTGCCGTTGATGTCGATCTTCTCGCCGATGAGGTAGTCGCCCGGGTCGGCCGCCGTGTTGGCGTACCACTCGACGGCCGTGCCGAAGATGTCGGACGTCGCCTCGTTGAGGCCGCCCGACTCCCGGCTGTACGTGAGGTTGGCGGTGTTCTCGGTGACGCCGTGGGTCATCTCATGGCCGGCGACGTCGATCGCGGTGAGCGGCTTCAGGTTGCTCGCGCCGTCGCCGTAGGTCATCTGGGTCCCGTCCCAGAACGCGTTGACGTACGCGTTGCCGTAGTGCACCCGGCTGCGTGCCCCGACACCGCTGTCCCAGATGCCGTTTCGGCCGCGGACGTTCTTGTAGTACGCGAATGTCTCCTGAGCGCCCCACTGAGCGTCCGCGCCCGCTGTCTCGCGGCTTGCGTTCGTCCCATCGCCCCACGTGTCGTTCGTGTCGGTGAACTCGGTGCCCGGGCCGGACGTCGCCCCCTTGAGGTCGGTCGTGTAGTTGTTGTGTGAGTCGCGCAGCTTGTAGGCCCCGTTGGCCCCACTGGTCTCGAGCGTCACCGAGCCGGAGTACATCGTGTTGCCCGTGCCCTCTGCGATGGTCTCGGCCGAGTCGATGACGGCGCCACTCCGGGCGTCGACCCACGTGTTGAGCCGGCTCGGGGTCTGGCTCGGGCGGATGCCGGTCGTCGTCACCTGCCAGGCGAGGCGCGGGGTGCCGAAGGAGGCGAAGACGACGAGCCGGCTCGTGGCCTCGTCGACGGGGTAGCCGGCGGAGCTGCGGGCGGTCTGCTCGGCCGAGGCACCGCTCACCGTGGCTGTCTCCGACCCAGGGGACACGTCCTTGCGCGCGTTCCAGTGCTGGTCGGCGATCGTCCCGTCCGGCGCCTTCGCCACGACGAGGTCGCCCCCGACGACGGGCAGCCCGTCGACGAGGCGGTCGTACCGCACGTGCCGGGTGCCGTCGGCATCCTCGAGCACGCTGCGCACGACGAGGGTCTGGTCGGCCGCGAGGCCGAGGGCCCTCCCGGTGGCCGCCGCAGCCCGCTGCTCCGCGGCCCGGTCGCCCGCGCTCCCGGAGCCGGACCCGGCCGCCACCGCGGCCCCCGGCATGCCGGCCACCGCGGCGGCGACGGCGAGGGCGAGAACTGCTCCGGTGAGGTGACGCTTCGACATCGGGACTCCTCGTGCCAGGTGCCGCAGCGCTCCACGGCTGGTCCATGGTGGTGCACGCGGGCCGCTGGTGTCCCGGGAACCGAGGAACCCCGGAGTGCGCCGCACGGCCGGGCCGCGGCCCCTCCCGGGCCGTCTCCACGATCGGGTGACCGCAGCGTGGCCATTCCCACGGGTGCCGGACGGGCGCTCGACCCAGGCCGTACAGTGATGCCGCCATGGCGCCCCTCTCGCGGCCGGCGGCCGTCCCACCGGACGAGGACCCTGCACCGACGCAGGCCTCGCTGGCGACGCGTGCCCGGGGCGTGCTGTCCGCGGCGCTGACGCTGCTGGAGCCGGCGGTCATCGCCGGCAACGCCGTCGAGACCGTGTGGTTCACCGCCCACCTGACGACCTGGCCGGTCGGCCTCGTGACCGGCGGCGCCCGGCGCGGCGAGCCGGCATACCGGCTGGAGCACCTGCCACCGGTGCAGCGCGGGCTCCTCGTCTCCAACATCGAGGCGGCCGGGACGCCGATCCTGCTCGTGCACGGGATCGTGAGCAACCGGTCGGTCTTCACCCTGCTGCGGCGGGGTCTCACCCGGCGCGGCTTCGCCAACGTCTTCGCGATGAACTACGCCACGGTCGCGACCGACGTGCGCACGGCGGCCCTTCGGCTCGCCGAGGAGGTGGAGCAGATCGTCGAGGAGACCGGCTTCGAGCGGATCCACATCATCGGGCACAGCCTCGGGGGGCTGATCTCCCGCTACTACGTGACCCGGCTCGCCGGCGACGCGCGGGTGCACACCCTCGTCACCCTCGGGACCCCGCACTCCGGGTCGTATGCCGCGTACATCGCACCCACCCGCCTCATGAGGCAGATGCGCCCCGGCAGCGGGCTCATGCACGAGCTGGCGCAACCCGTCCACGGGTGCCGCACGAGGTTCATCACCTACTGGTCCGACAACGACATGGCGATCCTTCCCCACGAGTCGGCCGCTCTCCGGCACCCCGACCTCGGCGCCCGCAACGTGCGCCTCCACGGAGCGGGGCACCTGACCCTCCCCATGCTGCGCGAGGTGGTGCACGGCATCTCCTCGGCCCTGGCCCACCTCGACACCGACGGGACCACGGTGACGTCCGGGGTCACCCCGCTGGCGCGCGACGAATGACGGCCCTCCCGCACCCCAAGCGCCCCAAGCACCGCAGGCGCACCAGGCGCCTCCGCGACACGCCCGGGTGCAGTGCTGGCGTCGCGCCCGTGGCTGCCGTCATCCCTCCTGGGCCCGTTGCAGGTCAGCGGGGTGACCGGCCAAGAAAGCGCTGGACATTCCTGAGACACTCTCAAACGGGAGTTTGTGTCACGGATTGGTCACGGTACGGTGTACCAGCCCCGTCGCCAGCCCCTGAGGTCCTCCCCCTGTGAGTTCTCCGCCGTACCAGGGGCGCCACTACGCCGGACGCCACCGCGTCTCGGGTCGTCGTGCGCGCCTCCCCAGAGCGTTCAGCTCGAGCTTCGTGCTGCCGACGACGGCAGCCGCGGCGCTCGTGGTGACCGCGACGGGTGCGACCGTGGCCGAGTCCTCCCCCCTCACCCTCGACCTCTCGGGGCAGCAGACGGCGATCGCCCGCACCGAGCAGGTGGCCGACGAGGCCATGGTGAGCGACCTCGCGTCGCGCCGTCAGGCCGCCTCGATGCAGACCGCCGCCCTCGCGGGCCGCACCGAGGCGAAGCAGCGGGCCGCACGAGACGCCCAGCGCAAGGCCGCCGCGCGCGCCAAGGCGGAGCGCGAGGGCAAGCGCTGGGTCCGCGCCATCCGCACCGGAAGCATCACCTCCGGCTTCGGCTGGCGGTGGGGCAAGACGCACGACGGCCTCGACATCGGCGCCCCCACCGGCACCCCGCTCTACGCGATGTCCAAGGGCACCGTCATCCTCTCCGACTTCGTCTACAGCTTCGGCAACAAGATCGAGATCCGCTACTGGGACGGCACGGTGTCGTGGTACGGCCACATGAGCCGTCGCGACGTGCACACCGGCGACACCGTCATGCCGGGTGACCAGGTCGGCCTCGTGGGCAACACCGGTCACTCGTTCGGGTCGCACCTGCACATCGAGATCCACCCCAACGGCGGCGACAACCCGATCGACCCCTACCCGTGGCTCAGGAACAAGGGCCTCATCGGCTGACCTGGCGCACGGGCCCGGCCGAGGATGCCCCCGCCGGCCCTGCACCCGCAGAGGCGGCTCAGAGCTTCTCGAGCGGCGCGAACCGCAGCACGAAGCGCTTGACCCCCAGCTCCCCACCGAAGTCGACCTCGGCCTGCGTCTTGTCGCCCTCGCCGAGGGTGCGCACGACGGTCCCCAGCCCGTAGCTGTCGTGGGTCACCCGGTCACCGGGTGACAAGGGGATGATCGGCCGGTTGCCCGGTGAGCGCACCCCGGGCCGCGCCGCGAGGGTCGCCACCGCCGGGCGCTGGTCACGGCGACCCACGGCCGCCGCTCCCGACAGCTCGCGCTCCCACTGCACGAGCTCCTCGGGGATCTCGTCGAGGAACCGCGACGGCGGGTTGTACTGCGGTGCCCCCCAAGCGGACCGGACCGCGGCACGGGAGATGTGGAGCCGCTCGCGAGCCCGGGTGATGCCGACGTACGCGAGCCGTCGCTCCTCCTCGAGCTCCTTCGCGTCACCGAGGCTGCGCAGGTGGGGGAACGTGCCGTCCTCGAGGCCGGTGAGGAAGACCACCGGGAACTCCAGGCCCTTGGCCGTGTGCAACGTCATGAGCGTCACGACGCCGGCCGCCTCGGCCTCGGCGGTGTCGGGGATCTCGTCGGCGTCCGCGACGAGCGAGACCTGCTCGAGGAAGTCCTCGAGGCTCACCACCTCGCCGGTCTCGCGCCGGGCGTCGTCGAACTCCCGCGCGACGGCGACGAGCTCGGCGAGGTTCTCGACACGCGTCTCGTCCTGGGGGTCCTGGCTCGCACGCAGCTCGGCGAGGTAGCCCGACCGGTCGAGCACCGCCTCGAGGAGGTCGGAGACGCCGGCATCCTCGTCGTCGCGCACCCGGCCGAGGTCCTCGAGCAGGGCGGTGAACCCCTTGATCGCCGTGACCGAGCGGGTGGCGATGCCCGGCGCGTCCTCGGGACGACCGAGGGCGGCGACGAACGGGATGCGCTCACGCTCGGCGAGCGCGGCGACGACGGCCTCGGCCCGGTCGCCTATCCCGCGCTTGGGCACGTTGATGATGCGGCGGAGGTTGACCGTGTCGGCCGGGTTGGACAGCACGCGGAGGTAGGCGAGGGCGTCCTTGACCTCGCGGCGCTCGTAGAAGCGCGTGCCGCCGACAACCTTGTAGGGCATGCCGACCCGAACGAACACCTCCTCCAGCGCCCGGGACTGGGCGTTGGTGCGGTAGAACACCGCGACGTCGCGGGGCCGCACCGCGTGGTCGTCGCCGAGCCGGTCGATGGCGCGCGCGACGAACGACGCCTCGTCGTGCTCGTTGTCGCCGACGTAGCCGACGATCCTCGACCCGTCGCCGGTGTCGCTCCACAGGTTCTTCTTGCGGCGCCCCTCGTTGCGCGCGATGACCGCGTTGGCGGCGCGCAGGATCGTCTGGGTGGACCGGTAGTTCTGCTCGAGGAGGATCGTCCGAGCGTCGGGGTAGTCCTGCTCGAACTCCTCGATGTTGCGGATCGTGGCCCCGCGGAAGGCGTAGATCGACTGGTCGGCGTCACCGACGACGACGAGCTCGCTCGGTGCGACGCCGTGCTCCGAGCGGGTCTCCTCCGACCCGACGAGCTCGCGGACGAGCTGGTACTGGGCGTGGTTGGTGTCCTGGTACTCGTCGACCATGACGTGCCGGAACCGGCGCCGGTAGTGCTCCGCGACGTCGGGGAAGGCCTGGAACATGTGGACGGTCGTCATGATGAGGTCGTCGAAGTCCATGGCGTTCGCCTGCCGAAGGCGACGCTGGTATGCCGTGTAGGCCTCGGCGAGCACCTGCTCCTGGTGCGGGCTGTGCTCACCGACCCGACCGGCATACGTCTCCTCGTCGACGAGCTCGTTCTTGAGGGTGGAGACCTGGTGGCTGAAGGACCGGGGGTTGTAGCGCTTGGGGTCGAGGTCCATGTCGCGGATGACCATCGACATGAGCCGCTGGGAGTCGGCGGCGTCGTAGATCGAGAACGTCGACCGCATGCCGACCTTGTCGGCCTCGCGGCGCAGGATGCGCACGCACGCGCTGTGGAAGGTCATGACCCACATGGCCTTGGCGCGGGGGCCGATGAGGCCCTGGACCCGCTCGCGCATCTCGGCCGCGGCCTTGTTGGTGAAGGTGATGGCCAGCACCTGGCCCGGCTGGACTCCGCGGGCGGCGAGGAGGTAGGCGATGCGCTGGGTCAGGACCCGGGTCTTGCCCGACCCCGCCCCCGCGACGATGAGGAGCGGGCCGCCCTCGTGCAGGACGGCCTCGCGCTGCTGGGGGTTGAGCCCCGCGAGGAGCTCCTCGGGGTCCGGCGCCGGGCGGGCCGCACCCGGGCCACCGTCGGGCCCGCTGCCGGCTGCCGCCGCCTCGGCCCACGTGGGGACGCCGACCGCGTTGACGAGGGCGGCGTGGGCGCTGGCACGGGTCGCGGCATCCACGTGCGGGTCGTGGGGCGTGCCGCCGAAGTCGAGGCCGTCGAAGAGGGTGCTCATCTCGGGACAACCCTACGTCCCGGGGCCGACCTCCCCGGCCGGCTCGCGGCTCGGGTGCCCCGGGACACGAGAGGGCGGTCGGGACCACCACCGATGTCCCGACCGCCCGTGGCGACGGCGCTCAGTGCAGGGACGGCTGAGCGCCGCGGCGCGGCTGCCGGAGGTCAGCTGCACCAGGGGTAGACGAAGAGACTGTCGCCGCCGGCGCGGTGGTCGGCCAGCAGGGTGTGGAAGGGGATGACCGTGTCGAGGGTGAAGCCCTCGGGGAGACCGTTTCGGGGCGCGACGCCGAGGGACACCGCGGTGGCGACGGAGACGCCGTTGTCGCGGACGTCCTTGAAGGCGCCGATCTCCTTCAGCGTCGCGATGCCGGCAGCCTGGCACCGGCCGTCGGCCGGGGCTGCGGATGCCGGGGCGGCGGCGAGGGCGGCGATGCCGGCGGCCGCGGCGACGGCGGCGGCGACACGGGTGCGGGTGGTGCTCATGGGTTCCTCCTGGAGTCGGGGCGGCCCTGCCGGCCGCTCTGTCGGTCCTCGAACCCTAGGAACGGACCTGCCCCGTCGTCCAGTCTTTGTCGAAGGTTTGACGCATCTTTGTCGAATGCCGTGCGGCAGGCGACGGGCGGTCCGGGCACACGCCGGGAGCGAGGCGGCACGTTCCCGAGGACGCCTGAGCCGGCGCGTGGCCCGACCCCACGCCGCCCAGGTGTGACGGGTCGGGTCACGCGCCGGGGCGGCGGCCACGGCATACGGTGTCTGGCATGGCCTCGCGCAAGGGTGAGTTCGGGGAGCCCGTCGTCCTCGACGTCGACGGCTTCGACGTGCGCGTGTCGAGCCCGCAGCGGGTCTACTTCGCCGCGCGCGGCGAGACCAAGCTCGACCTCGTGGAGTACTACCTGTCCGTCGGCGACGGGATCGTCAACGCACTGCGGGAGCGGCCCTGCATGCTGCACCGCTTCCCGGACGGCGTGTCGGGCACCAAGGTCCACCAGAAGCGGCTCCCGCGGGGGGCCCCGCCGTGGGTCGAGACGGTGCGGCTCCACTTCCCGCGCTACGGACTGCACGCCGACGAGCTCTGCGTGACCCGGCTTGCCGACGTCGCCTGGGCCGTGCAGATGAGCACGGTGGAGTTCCACCCGTGGAACAGCCGACGCGCCGACACCGAGAAGCCCGACGAGTGGCGCATCGACCTGGACCCCATGCCGGATGCGCCGTTCTCCCGGGTGCGGCGGGCCGCACACACGGCGCACGAGGTGCTCGACGAGCTCGGCGCGACCGGGTGGCCGAAGACGAGCGGCGGGAAGGGGCTGCACGTCTACGTGCGGATCCGGCCCGACCACGGCTTCGGCGACGTGCGGCGGGCAGCGCTGGCCTTCGCCCGCGAGGTCGAGCGGCGCCTCCCCGACGACGTGACGACGACGTGGTGGCGCAAGGACCGCGACCCCGAGGCGGTGTTCGTGGACTACAACCAGAACGCCCGCGACCACACGATCGCCGCGGCATACTCCGTGCGCGGCAACGACATCGGCACGGTGTCGACCCCCATCCGCTGGGACGAGGTCGACGACGTCGACCCGCAGGAGCTCACGATCGCGACCGTGCCGGCACGGTATGCCGAGCTGGGCGACCTCCACGCCCGCATCGACGACGCGGTCTTCGACATCACGCCCCTCCTCGAGTGGGCCGAGCGTGACGAGGCTGCCGGTGCCGAGCCACCACCCGAGCCCGAGGACGACACGGGAAAGCCCTGATGGACCTCGTCGTGCCGCCGGGCCCCGGTGTGCCTCAGGGGTTGACGGTGCCGGCAAGCGACCTCGTCGAGCGGTTCTCGCGCTCGTCCGGACCGGGTGGGCAGGGGGTCAACACCGCCGACAGCCGGGTCGAGCTCGAGCTCGACGTGACGGCCTTCAGCGGGTTCACGGACACCCAGCGACGGCGGGTGCTGCGCGCCCTCGACCCGCGGCTCGTCGGCGGTCGCCTGCTCGTCGTGGCTGCCTCGGAGCACCGCCAGCAGCGGCGCAACCGGGTGGCCGCTCGGGAGCGGATGGCCGAGCTGCTCCGCGACGCGATGGCTCCCCCACCGACGCCACGGCGAGCCACCCGGCCGACCCGCGGGTCGCGCGAGCGCCGGCTCGCGGCGAAGAAGCGGCGGGGCGAGACGAAGGCGGGTCGGGCGCGCCCGGCATCCGACGCCTGAACCGCCACCCGGTCGACGTCGTGGTCGTCAGGATGCCGTCGCCTCGCCGACGAGGTGGACGACCTCCTCGGCGCACCCCCACGAGAGCGTGACCCCGGCTCCCCCGTGGCCGTAGTTCGTCACGACCTCGCGGCGGCCGACCGGATGCCGGGCCAGCCGCACCGCGGGCGCGACGGGCCGCAGCCCGACACGGCTGCCGAGGACCTCCGCGGTCGCGAGCTCGGGCACGGCGGCGCGCACCCGCGCCACGATCGCCTCGTGGACGGCGGCGTCGGGCTCGGTGTCCCACGAGGCCGCGACGTCGGTGCCACCGCAGACGACCCGGTCCGGGTGGGGCAGCGCGTAGACCATCCCGTCGGGGTGCTCGTCGTCCACGAGCCAGCGGGACAGGCCGGGGTTGGCCAGGAGCGCGACCTGCCCCCGTGACGGAACCGCGGCGTCGTCGCCCATGAGCGCGGCCGAGGCCAGGCCGGCGGCCACGACGACCACGTCCGTGCCCGTGCCCACGTCCTCCACCGCCGCCAGGTCGTCGACCCGGCCCTCGGCCAACGCGACTCCCGCCGTGCTACAACGCCTCTCGAGCCACGCGAGGAAGACCGGCATCGTCACCAGCGGCAGCGTCGCGACGACCCCACCCGTCGCCCCGGGCGGGAGCTCGCCCGTGCTGGCCGGTCGCCACGAGGGCAGCCCCTCGGTCCACCAGCGGTCGGCGGGCCCGCGCTCGACGAGCAGCCCCTCGCGCAGGGTCACGCCGGCGGACGGGTCGTGGGCGAGCGCCGTGAACCGCTCGAGCGCGACCAGGCCCCACGCCACGACCCGGTCCTTCGGCTCGACGTGGTACGGGAACCAGAGCCCGCCCGCCACCGCGGAGACCGTCTCGCCGACCGGCAGGTCCCGGACGCAGGTCACGGCGTGGCCCGCCTCGGCGAGCCGCAGGGCGGTCGTGAGCCCGACGACACCGCCACCGACGACCGTCACGCGTGCCATGCCGGCATCCTCCCCCACCCGCTCCCCTGGCTGGGGACGCCACTGACCGTCTCGACCCCCACCCCGAGGTGTCCAAGGCCCTGACGGACGTGCCACGGGCGCACTATCGTCGACTGCAGCCAGGATGCACGCACGGCACCGCGCCGTGCGGGGGGGCGCGCAGCCGGCCCGTCAGTGGAGGACACGGGTGGTGGAGTCGCAGCGGGCGGAACACCGTCTCCCTGCTGGCTTCGTCACGTTCGTGATGACGGACATCGAGGGCTCGACGCGGTTGTTCCGTGAGCTGGGCGAGGACTACGTCGCGCTGTTGGAGACGCACACGCGCCTGCTCTCGGAGGCGTTCGGCCGGCACGGGGGTGTGCAGGTCGACACCGAGGGGGATGCGCTCGTGGTGGCCTTCGACGACGCGGCCGAGGCGGTGACCGGGTGCGTGGAGGGCCAGCTCGCGCTGGAGTCCCACCCCTGGGCGGCCGGAGCCGTCATCCGGGTGCGGATGGGGCTGCACAGCGCGGAGGCGGAGCCAAAGGGTGACAACTACGTCTCGCTCGGGCTTCACCAGGCGGCCCGCATCTGTGCCGGGGGGCACGGCGGCCAGATCCTGCTGTCCGAGGTGACGGCGGGGGAGGTGCGCAACCGCCTCCCGGCGGACGTGGGCCTGGCCCTCCTCGGCTCGTTCCAGCTGCGCGGCTTCGCCGAGCCGGCGCGGCTGTTCCAGGTGAACCATCCCGACCTCCAGGCGCAGTTCCCGCCGCTGCGCGTGCAGGGCGTGGTCCACCACAACCTGCCGTTCCACCGGTCCGCGTTCGTGGGCCGGACCGCGGAGCGGGCCTTGCTGGCCTCGATGGTGCGCCGCACCGGAGTGGTCACCGTGGTCGGTGTCGGTGGCGTCGGCAAGACCCGGCTGGCCGTCCAGGTGGCCTTCGACCTCATCGACGACTTCGAGGACGGAGCGTGGCTGGTCGAGCTGTCCTCTGCGACGGACCGGCACGGCGTCGCCGGCGCCGTGGCCGCGGTCCTGGGCCTCATCGAGGTGCCGGGGCGCGACCTCGAGGACGTGGTCGTCGCCGAGCTGTCCGCCAAGTCGGCCCTCGTGCTGCTCGACAACTGCGAGCAGGTGCTGGAGCCGGTGGCGGCCTTCACCGAGGTGCTCACCCGGCGCAGCCCCCACGTCGTCGTCGTGGCCACCAGCCGTGAGCCCCTCGCCGTCGAGGGCGAGGTGGTCTGCCGCCTGGATCCTCTGCCGGTGCCCGACGCGGGCGTGGAGGACGCCGACGAGCTGCGTCGGGCCGACGCCGTCCGGTTGTTCGAGGAGCGCGCAGGGCTCGCGCGCCCCGGCTTCGAGGTCTCCCACGACAACGCGCACGACGTGGCCGTGGTCGTGCGCCGGCTGGACGGCATACCGCTGGCCGTCGAGCTCGCTGCGGCGGCCCTCGCGGACCGGTCGCTCGCCGGGGTGGTCGCGGGGCTGTCCGACCGGTTCGCGCTGCTCACCGACGGGCGGCGGACGGCGCCCGAGCGGCACCAGACCCTGCGGGCCGCGTTGGAGTGGAGCCTCGACCTGCTCGCCCCGGAGGAGCGCCTGCTGTTCGCCCGGCTCGGCTCGTTCGCCCGCGTGGGCGGCGTCGACGCCGTCCGGGAGGTCTGCGGGGGGCCGCCACTGCACGAGACGGACGTCCAGCGCCTGCTCCGGCGCCTCGCACGCTCCTCGCTGCTGTCGATGGGTGACGACGACCGGTGGACCATGCTCGGCTCCGTCCACGAGCTCGCCGTCCTCGAGCTGGGGAAGGTCGGGGAGGCGTCCGACCTGGCGGCGCGGCACCGCGGCTGGTTCGCTCAGCGGGCGGAGCTGCTCGGTCCCCAGATCGGCCTGAGCGGACGCGGTCGGGTCATGGCCGACCTGGCTGCCGACCTCGACAACGTCCGTCAGGCCCTCGCCAGCGGCGCCGCCGCAGCGGACGCCGACGTCACCCTGCGCCTCGCCGCCGCGATGGGGCCGTTCTGGACCTCCCACGGCGACTGGAGCGCCGGCGTCCACCACCTCCAGGACGCCTTGGCGCTCGACGGCGGGTCGGACCTCGCGCGCGGACGCGCCCTGACCGCCCTCGGCAACCTCCTCATCCTGCGCGGCGACATGGACGATGCCGAGGCAGCCCTCAGCGAGGGGCGGCAGCTCGCCCACGCGGAGCACGACGAGACCACCGTGGCGCGCTCGACGTCCGGGCTGGGCTACGTCGCCTTCCGGCGCTCCGACCTCGACACCGCCGAGCTGCGCTGGCGGGAGGCGCTCGATCACTCCGAGCGGGCGGGCGACGAAAGGGTCACCGCCGGGATCCTGCGCAGCCTCGCGATCGCGGCAGGCAGCCGGGGCGACCAGGTCGCCGCCGGTGCCCTGCTCGACCGCGGCATCCGCTCCGCGGAGCACGCCCACGACGACCAGCTCCTGCGACTCCTGCTGGGGTCCCGGGCCGAGATCGACCTCTGGACCGGCCGCTACCCCGAGGCGCAGCACCTGTACGGCCAGGCGCTGGACCTCGCGTCAGCGGTGGGGGACCTGTCCGCTCGGCCCCTGCTGCTCTGCGAGCTGGGGTGGGTCGCCCTGCTCACCGGCGAGCTCGAGACCAGCGAGCGGCTCGCGTCCGAGGCCGCCGAGCTCGCGGAGGACCTCGGCAACCGCCGGACCCTGGCCAGCGCGCTCCGGCTCCGCGGCGAGGTGCTCGTGCGCCGCGGCGCCTTCGCCCGGGCCGGCAGCCACCTCGACCGTGCCCTCGAGGTCGCCGAAGGGCTCTCCGCGCCGGCCGAGATCGCGGGAGTGGTCTGCTCCCAGGCCTTCGCTGCCCTGGAGCGGCTGGACCTCACGGCGGCCCAGCGCCTGGCCGAGGCCGCGCTGGACAGGACGAGGTTGGGGCACGCCATGCGCCCCGTCTTCCCGCAATGGGTCCAGGGCGTCGCGGCGCTGTCCGGTGGGGCCGTCGAGGAGGCGGCGCGGCGGTTCCGGGCCGGCATCGAGCACACCGCCACCGAGACCTCCCCACGGCACCAGGCCAACAGCCGCTGGGGACTCGCCTGCGTCCACGCCATGACGGGGAGGCCGGGCGAGGCGGCCCGGCTGCACCGCGAGGCACTCGAGATCCGCCACGCCATCGGCGACCGGCTCGGGGTGGCGGAGTCGCTCGCGGCTGCTGCCTCGCTGGTGGCGCCGACGGACCCGGCCACCGCGCAGCGCCTGGCGCGCTCTGCCCTGTCGCTGCGCGTCGGCTGCGGGGCAGTGCCGACGCCGCGCCAGGCAGCCCAGGAGTCGGCAGCCTGGTCGCTCGTCGGCGCGAGGGATGAGGGCTCCTCCGACCGGGCCGACGCAGGCCCCGCGGAGACGGAGCCGGAGCCGGAACCAGGGCCGGAGCCGGGACCGGAGCCGGCCGGGACAGGGCACGATGCCGAGGTGCGCCTGGCCACCGAGGCACTCCGGGCGGTCGAGGACGCCGAGGTCTCGGCGGCCGGGTGAGAAGAGAGGGACGAGCTCATGGGTTGGCTGGAGGACGACGTCGCGCTGGTCACCGGCGCAGGGTCGGGGTTGGGCAGGGCCCTCGTCGACCGCTTCGTGGCCGAGGGCGCCAAGGTGATCGCCTTCGACAGGAACCCGGAACGGGTCGCTGCCGTGGAGGCGGCCCACTCGGGCAGCGTCGTCGGTGTCGCCGGCGACGTGACCGTGCCGGAGGACAACGAGAACGCTGTGGCGCAGGCGATCTCGACCTTCGGCCGCCTCGACACCTTCATCGGGAACGCCGGGCTCTTCGACTACGGTGCGCGCGTCCTCGATACGCCCATCGACGCCCTCGCCCGCGGCTTCGACGAGCTGTTCGCGGTCAACGTCAAGGGCTACCTCCTCGGCGTCAAGGCCGCCTCGGCCGCCCTGGTGGAGTCCTCCGGGAGCGTCGTGCTGACGGCATCCCTGTCGTCGCGCAATGCCGGCGTGGGCGGCGTGGTCTACACCGCGTCGAAGCACGCCGTCGTCGGACTCGTGGAGCAGCTCGCCTTCGAGCTGGCACCGGCGGTGCGCGTCAACGGGGTCGCACCCGGCTTCATGCGCACCGACATCCGTGGGCCCCGCGCGCTCGGGCAGGCCGACCGCACCCTGGCCTCGATGCCCGACCTGGACGAGCTCGCGCGCCTGCTGCTTCCCCTGCGGTTCCTGCCGGATCCCGCTGACTACACCGGTCACTACGTGCAGCTGGCGTCACGGACGAACGCCGCCGCCACGACGGGGGTCGTCGTCGACTGCGACAGCGGGTTCTTCGTGCGCGGCATGCCGCCGCCGCCGGGAGCCTGAGCCCGTGCATGGGGACGCGGGACGTGGGTCAGCTCGCGCAGCAGGTCGACCTCAGGCCGCCGTCCTCCCGAAGCCCCTCCCCTAGCGTGGGCGACATGGACCACCTCCACCCGCACCCCGTCACGGGGGACCTCTTCGCGTCCCCGGTGCCGCCGGGCACGGGGTGGCCGACCGACCCCGCGACGGGCGAGACACCCGTGGCCCGCACGCCTGCCGCGGTGCGACGCCTCGCAGCATCAGCAGGTGGCATCTCCGAGCTCCAGGCGCTGGTCTCGGTGTGCCGGGCCTGCCCCCGGCTCGTGCGGTGGCGCGAGGAGGTTGCCCGCAGCGGGCGCCGGGCCTCCTTCGCGGGAGAGCCCTACTGGGGTCGCCCCGGGCCGTCGTTCGGCGACCCCGGGGCGGAGGTGCTCGTCGTCGGGCTCGCGCCCGCCGCCAACGGCACCAACCGCACCGGCCGGATGTTCACCGGGGACTCCTCCGGCGACTTCCTGTATGCCGCGCTGCACCGCACCGGGTACGCCGCCCTGCCGACGTCGGTCGCCGCGGGGGACGGCCAGGCGCTCACCGGCATCCGCATCGTCGCGGCGGTGCGCTGCGCGCCACCGGCGAACAAGCCGACACCGACCGAGAGGGAGACCTGCTCGGCGTGGCTCCGGCGCGACCTGGAGCTCGCCGCTCCGCGCCTCAGGGCGGTGCTCTGCCTCGGGGCGATCGGCTGGGATGCCGCGCTGGCCGCCGCCCGCGGGCTCGGCTGGAGCGTCCCGACGCCGAAGCCCCGCTTCGCGCACGCCCGTGAGGTGCGCCTGACGACCCCGTCGGGCCACGGCATCCGCCTCGTGGGCTGCTACCACGTGAGTCCCCACAACACGTTCACAGGACGGCTCACGGCCGCCATGCTCGACGACGTGCTGGTCTCCCTGCGCGGCGCCTGAGCGGTTGGTGCAGGCCTGGGTCCCGGCCTAAGGTCTGCGGGTGCTGACACTCATCCGACCCGACGTCCGGCTCCGGCGAAGCTACCTCGAGGCCCACGACGAGTTCGACGGCGCCCACCGCGACGGTGACGGCGAGTGGGTCGAGCCGCAGGACGACGGCGGGTACGCGGGAGCGGAGTTCACCCGCGAGGAGCTGGAGACCGAGGCCGGGTTCACCCGCTTCGTGCGGTGGAAGCTCGACCGGGCCCGGGACGACTCCCCGCGACCCACGGGCCACGTGCCGTGCACCTTCTTCTGGGTCGTCGACGACTCGGCGCCCAGCACGTACCTCGCCTCCGTCTCGGTGCGCCACTCCCTGACGCCGTTCCTCCTGGAGTACGGCGGCCACATCGGCTACTCGGTGCGCCCGAGCGCCCGCCGGAGGGGCATCGCGACGGGGGCTCTCCGCCTCGCGCTGCCCGAGGCGGCGGCGTTGGGCATCGACCCCGCGCTGCTCACGTGCCACGTGTCGAACGCCGTGTCCGCCAGGGTCATCGAGACCAACGGTGGGGTGTTCGAGGACGTGCGCGGCACGCAGCGGCGCTACTGGGTGCCGACGGGCTGAGCCCGACCCCCTGGCCACCGGACGACGGGCCGACGTTCGGGCCGGGGGCGTGCGCACCGGACCGGCCGTCCGGCCGCGTCCCCGTCCTACGCTGGCCGGCATGAGCGAACCCACCGGTCCCGCACTCGTCGTCACCCGCCACGGAGGCCGTGACGTCCTCGCCGTGGAGGACCGGCCGGCCGGCGAGCCCGGAGTGGGTGAGGTGCTCGTCGAGGTCGCCGCCGCGGGGGTCAACTTCATCGACGTCTACCAGCGCGAGGGCGTCTACCCCGGGTCGCCGCCGTTCGTCGCGGGCAACGAGGGCGCCGGCGCGGTCGTCTCCGTCGGGGACGGCGTCGAGGGAATCGCCGCGGGTGACCGCGTTGCGTGGGCCCAGAGTCTCGGGAGCGCTGCGCGGTATGCCGTGCTGCCGGCATCCGTCGTCGTGCTCGTGCCCGACGGGGTGGACCTCGAGACCGCGGCGGCCGTCATGCTCCAGGGGCTGACCGCCCACTTCCTCACGACGAGCACGCATCCGGTGGCACCGGGTGACGTCGCGCTCGTCCACGCGGCGGCAGGGGGGGTCGGCCAGCTACTCGTGCAGATGGTGCGCTCGCGCGGCGGGTCGGTCATCGCCACGGCGGGGTCGCCCGAGAAGTGCGCGACGGCGCAGGTCCTCGGGGCCGAGCACGTCATCGACTACGGGGAGGTCGACGACCTCGCCGCGGAGGTGCGGGCGCTCACCGGTGGGCGCGGAGTCGACGTGGTCTACGACGGTGTCGGGAAGGACACCTTCGACGCCTCGCTCGCCTCGCTCCGGCGCCGCGGGCTCCTCGTGCTGTTCGGGGCGGCGAGCGGGCAGGTGCCGCCGTTCGACCTCCAGCGACTCAACACCGGCGGGTCGCTCTTCGTGACGCGCCCGACGATCGCCCACCACGTGGCCACCCGTGAGGAGCTCGAGTGGCGGGCCTCGGAGGTCCTCGGCGCCGTCGCGGAGGGGAGCCTGCACGTCGAGGTCGGCGGGCGCTACCCGCTCACCGAGGCAGCCACGGCATACGCCGACCTCGAGGGCCGACGCACCCAGGGCAAGCTCCTCCTCCTCCCCTGAGCCACCGAGCCACCCGGGCCGGGGGGTCAGCGCCAGAGGACGGCGATCGCGGCGTTGAGGAGTGCGAGCGCCCCGGCGGCGTTGACGAGCTGCGGGCGCGCGTCCCCGCCCTTGCGCTCCCTGGCAGCGGCGATCTCGGCACAGGCGACGACCGCGATCGCGACGACGAGCTTGACCGCGATCTTGGCGTTGTCGACCTCCTCCTCGTCACCCACCTGCACGAGGCCGACGAGGACGAGCCCGGTGACCAGCTGGGCCCGAGCACCCCACACGAGGGCCGGTGTCACGACCCCGCGCGCGACGAAGACGGCGCTGCCGACGATCGCGGCCATGCCGAGGAGGTGGGCGAGGACGAAGAGGTGCTCGAGGATCTCCATGCGGTCACCATAGGGGCAGCCCGCGGAGCCGCCAGGACCGGCCTGCCGCCATCCTCACAGTCAGAGGAGGCGGCGGCCCATCGCCCAGGCGGTGAGCTCGTGCCGCGAGGACAGCTGCAGCTTGCGGAGCACCGACGACACGTGGGTCTCGACCGTCTTGACCGAGATGAAGAGCTCCTTGGCGACCTCCTTGTACTGGTAGCCCCGCGCGATGAGGCGCATGACCTCGCGCTCCCGCGCCGAGAGCCGGTCGAGCTCCTCGTCGACCTCGGCGATCTCACCCGCCGCCGCCCCGAACGCGTCGAGCACGAACCCCGCGAGCCGCGGCGAGAACACGGCATCCCCGTCGGCCACCCGGCGGATCGCCGTGATGAGGTCCCGCGCGCCGATCGTCTTGGTGACGTAACCCCGGGCCCCGGCGCGGATCACCGCGATGACGTCCTCGGCGGCGTCCGACACCGAGAGCGCGAGGAACCGGACGGGGCGCCCGTCGGCCGTCTCGACGCCGAAGCAGCCATGGATGACGTCGACGCCCCCGTGGCCGGAGCCGCCCGGGAGGTGGACGTCGAGCAGCACGACATCGGGCCGCTCCTCGCGGATCACCGCGATGGCCGTGTCGACGTCGGGTGCCTCGCCGACGAACTCGCACACCGGGACCCCGCCCGCGGCCATCGCGTCGGACAGCTCGGCCCGAACCCCCGTGCGGAACATCCTGTGGTCGTCGACGAGCACCACGCGGACCGGGGTCCGGGCCGCGGCGCTTCCGGTGGGTGTCTGCATGCTCATGGCTGGTCTCCTTCGATCGGTGGCAGCCGGAGCTCCACCTCGGTCCCGTCCTCCCGGCGGCGCACGCGCGCCGTCCCCCCGTGCCGCTCCATCCGCCCGAGGATCGACTGCCGCACGCCGAGGCGGTCGGTGGGCACCGCCTCGAGGTCGAAGCCGTCGCCCCGGTCGCGCACGAACGCCTCCACACCCTCCGGCCCGATCTCCACGTATGCCGTGACGGGCGTGCTGCCGTGCCGCACCGCGTTGAGCAGGGCCTCCCGCATGGCCTGGGCGAGCGCCGCACCGTGCGGCTCGTAGGCACGGTCCCCGGTCACGACGAGGTCGACCGGCACGCCATGGAGGTCCTCCACGTCGTGCGCGACCTCGGTGACCGCGGCGGCGAGCGTCGACTGGGAGCCCTGCGGCCCGGCATACAGCCACGAGCGCAGCTCGCGCTCCTGGGCCCGAGCGAGGCGGGTCACCGCGGCAGCGTCACCTGACTGGCGCTGGATGAGGGCCAGGGTCTGGAGCACCGAGTCGTGCAGGTGCGCGGCGATGTCGGCACGCTCGGTGGCACGCGCAGCGGCGACCTGTTCGCGCCGCAGGTCGCCCCAGAGCCGCAGTGCCCACGGCGCGGCGATGATGAGCACCCCGACGAGCACCGCGACGGCGGCGAGCAGGGCATCCCAGACCGCGGTGATCGACTGGCCGCGGGTGACGATGACGAGGATGCCGGCCACGGCCAGCCCCGAGCCGAGCGCGACCCGGAGCCAGCCGTAGTGGCTCCCCCCTTGCGTCGCCCCGGCACCGAGCCAGCGGGTGCGCTGGGCGTCGTCGAGGTTGGACCACGCGACGATGGCGCCGACGGCGATGACGAAGAGGGGGAAGAGCACGGAGCCGCGCACGGAGCCGCCGAGCACGGGGACGAGGAGCACCGCACCCGTGAGGACGAGCACCGCACCGACCGCGACGACGACGACCCACCGGCGACGCTCGACGAGCAGCTCCCCGCCCACCGGGGCCTGGCCGGGCACGGCGTCGACGTCCCCCTCGGGGGTGAGGGCCCACAGGAAGACGTAGGCCGCGAGGCCGGCACCGCCCGCGAGGGTCAGCAGCACGAACGTCCAGCGCACCGCCCGCACCGAGACCCCGAGGTGACGGGCGACGGCCCCGCTGACCCCGGGCGTCCACCCGCGACCCCGCGCGCGGACGAGCGGCGGGCGGGGCGGGCGGTCGGCATACGGCATCCGGCCCACGGCACCCGGGACGGCGCCCGCCTGCCCAGCCGGTATGCCGGGAAGGCCAGATGCGCCGGGCAGGCCCGGGGCGCCGGGGAGTCCGGGCGCTCCGTCGACGCCGGGGTGCCCGGCGGTCGCAGCGGGGTCGTAGGGGGTGGGCACACCCCCATCCTGACGCACGTCGGGGTGCTCGGGGGCCGGTCCCGGGGTCCGCTCAGGGGGGCGTCAGGGTCGACCCTCATGGCGAGGGACCGGCGCCGGCGAGACGCTGGAGGCATGACAGAGAACCCCACCCAGACGACCCCTCCCCCCGGCCCTCCGCCGCAGGGCTCGTTCCTCGACGACAGCTTCGCCCGCCTCAGGGCCAGCGGCTACGAGCGCGACACCGACGCCCGCTGGTTCGGCGGTGTCTGCGCCGGGCTCGCCCGCCGCTTCGGCGTCGACCCGGTGCTCATCCGGGCCGCTGCCGTCGTGCTGGCCTTCGTCGGCGGGCTCGGCCTCACGGTCTACGTCGTGCTCTGGCTCCTCATGCCCGACCGCCGCGGCGACATCCTCGCCGAGCGCGCCGTGCGCCGGGGCGACGCCGGCCCCATCGCCCTCCTCGTGCTGGCCGCGATCCTCCTCGTCGGCGGCGTCTTCTCGATCGGTCACGGCGACGGCTGGATCGCGCCGTTCTGGTTCATCCCGATCGCGCTCGTCGCCTGGTTCGTCCTGAGCCGCGACCGGCACCGCGGCATCCAGCCCCCTCCCCCGCCGTACGGCACCACGCCGCCCCCACCCCCACCCGGAGGCACCACGATGACAACCCCGACGACCACCACCTCGCCGACCGGCAGCACCGGTGCGCCACAGGCCGCACCGACCACCGCGCCGTATGCCGGTGCGCAGCCCGGTCCCTACGCCCCCACCCAGCCCTACGGCGGCTCGCAGCCCGGTCCCTACGCGCCCACCCCCTACGGCGGGCCCCCGTCCGGCCCCTACGGCGGCACCGCCCCCTACGGCGCCCGGCCCACTCCGCCGGCACCCCCTCGCCCGGTCGCCCCACCGCCCCCTCCCCGCCCGCGTCGCCGCCGCCCCAGCGCCTTCGTCGGCCTCCTCTCGCTCGGCATCGTCCTCGTCGGGCTGGGCCTGGGCGCCGCTCTCGACGACCCCCTGGGCTTCCCCGGCAGCTCAGCGACCCTGGGCTTCCTCATCGCCCTTACCGGCGTCTCGCTCGTCGTCCTCGCGCTGGGCATCAAGGGTCGCGCCTCCGGCTTCAGCGGCTTCCTCGTCGTCGCGCTGGGGCTCGTGCTCCTCGCCTCGTCGGCCGCCTCGCGGGTCGAGGTGCAGGACGGCATCGGGGACCGCACGTGGACCCCGGTGCCCGCCGTGGGCGCGACGAGCTTCGAGCTCGGTGCGGGTGACGCCACCCTCGACCTCGCCCGGCTCGACACCGACATCGTGCGCACGACCCCACAGAAGGTCACCGTCGACATGGGCGCGGGAGACCTCACGATCCTCGTCCCCGCCGGCCTCGACGCACGGGTCGACGCCAACGTCGGCCTCGGCAGCATCCGACACACCGGCAGCGGCGTCGTCGGCGTCAACGAGTCCTCCGGCACCGACCGCAGCACCTCGACCGTCATCGGCCAGGAGCCCGTGCAGGTCGTCGTCGACGCCGAGCTCGGCATCGGCCAGATCACCATCCAGGAGCAGTGATGAGCACCACCGACAACACCCCGAACGCCACCACGCCCGATGACGGCACCCCTCGGGACACCGCACCACGCGACACCACCCCGGATGCCGGCACCCTCGCCGACGAGGTCTTCACCGACACGACCCGCGAGCCCGACGAGGCGTCGGCCCGACCCACGACGGCGCTGCCCGTCACGCCGTCACCCCAGCCCGTGACCTCGGCGCCCGCCACCACGGCAGTCGGCACCACGGCAGTCGGCACGGCATCCGCCGCCACCGCCACGAGCACGGCGACGCCGGTCGCCACCGCGCCCGACGACGGCCCGTGGATCCCGGGAGCGTCACCCTTCGCGATCGTGCTCGGCCTGCTCGGCCTGCTCCTCGCGGGCGCGGTGCTCGTCGGCGAGCTCACCGACCTGACGTTCCCGTGGGCCGACCTCGGCCCCTGGACCGTCGTGGCTGCCGGCCTGGTCATCGTGCTCGTCGGGGCCATCGGCCTGCGGTCGAGCCGCCGGACTCAGGGCTGAGGAGCTGCGTGGTCGTCGCCTGCGAGCCCGACCGCCCTCAGGGCAACCGAGACGCTCGCGACGACGGCCACGGAGGACAGCTCGGCCAGCGGCACCCAGCGCGCATCGGACGTCGACCCGCCCACGTCATGGACGACGGGGCGGGTCGGTCGTTCGCACCGGGCCACGTGGATGAGCCGCACGGCGTGGTAGTCCTCGATGCCCCTCGCCGAGCGGCCCACCCAGTGGTGGGTCATGACGTCGACGAGGCGCACCTCGTCGACCACCTGGCCGGTCTCCTCGAGCACCTCCCGCACCACCCCCTCCGTGGGGGTCTCACCCGGGTCGAGGCCCCCGCCGGGCAGGTTCCAGCGGCCTCCCGCCCCGGTCCGGTCCGCCAGCTGGGTGAGCAGCAGCCGCTCGTCGGAGACGACGACGGCGTATGCCGCGACGCGCTGGTGAGGGACGACGTCCTGCCGCTCGTCCCCGGTGAGCCCCGGGCCGTGCGGGCCCGACGACGCGTGGGGACCAGGTCGCGGAGCGGGCTCGACGGCATACCTGAGGGTGAGGTCGCCGAGCGCCCCGCTGGACGCGACCACGGAGCCCTCCCACCCGCGGGCCAGCAGACCGGCGACCGGGTCGTCGCCGTGGCCGAGCCCGAACGACACGACGGCCTCGCCCCGGTGCACCCCGAGCACCGTGATCACGGTCAGCAGGCCCCGGCCCGGACGTACTGGGCGAACGTCGCCCCGACGACCCCGGGCCAGTCCTGGGCGGGCGGGGTGGTCCGCAGGTGAGCGCGGATCCCCTCACGGAGCTCGTCGTCCGACGCGAGCCGGGCGAGCTGGCGGGCCAGCATGTCGTCGGAGTCCGCCAGCAGCCCGTCGACGCCGTCGGTCACGAAGTCGTCGGCGCCGGTGCCCCGCACCGCGAGCACGGGCACCCCGGCGGCTCGTGCCTCGAGGGCGGCGATGCCGAACGCCTCGAGGTGCGCGGCCGTGAGGTAGGCGTCGGCGCCGTGGTGCAGCCGGCGCAGGTGCTCCCGGTCGACCCGCCCCGGGAGCGAGACCCAGGCCATGTCCATCGACCGCAGGTGGCTCTCCATGCGGCGGCGCTGCGGTCCCTCGCCCACGATGGTGGCCGTCAGGGGGACCGCCGGGTCGAGGAGGTCGCGGGCCCGGCCCAGGACGTCGAGGGTCGCGAGCGGGCGCTTGCGGGAGACGAGGCGCATCGCCGAGACGACGTGGACGGGTCTGTGGCGGACGCCCGGCGGACGGGTGGGTGCGTCGGCGGACGGGGGGTCGGTGGACGGGGCGTCGACGGACGGGACATCGGTGGACGGGACATCGGTGGACGGGGCGTCGGCGGATGGGCCATCGGTGGGCGACGCGCGCCACCACGCCGCGTCGACCCCGTTGGGCACGACGTCCACCTGGGCGTCACGGGCGACGGTGCTCACCCGGGCGGCCGCCATCGTCGACACGGCGTTGAGTGCGACGCCGGCTGCGGCCCATCGGGCCACGTGTCCGATCGCCCTGAACAGCGGAGCCGCGCGGTCGAACACGCAGTGGAAGGTGGCCGTCACCGGCATACCGAGGGCGAGGGCCACGGGTACGAGCTCCGTCGCGAAGGGGCTCACGATGCCAAGGTGCGCGTGAACGACGTCGAAGCCTCCCGCGGCGATGCGGCGGCGGATCTCGCGTCGCGCGAAGGGGTTGACCGGGGCGCCACCAGGCAGCCGGATGGCGAACCGGTGGACGACCACGCCGTCGGGGCCGGTCGAGACCACCCCTCCGCGCTCCCCGTCGGGGCCGGCCGTCGCGGTGAAGACCTCCACGTCGTGACCGCCCGCGACGAGGTGGCGGGACAGGTCGCGGACCTGGCTCTCGATGCCGCCCAGTCGCGGTGGGTAGCAGTCGGTGACCATCGCGATCTTCACAGGCCAGAAGCCTGCCATGCGGGAGGATGGACGGCGATGACCCCCACGATCGTGGCGTTCCACGCCCATCCCGACGACGAGGCCCTGCTCACCGCCGGCACGATGGCGCGAGCCGCGGCGGCAGGTCACCGGGTCGTGCTCGTGCTCGCCACCGACGGGGGCGCGGGGCTCGCCGCCGAGGAGCTCCGCCGCGACGGCGCCCTCGGCGAGCGTCGGCTGGAGGAGGCGCGGCGGTCGGCCGCGGCGCTCGGTGTGGAGCGCGTCGAGTGGCTCGGGTACGCCGACAGCGGGAGCGGCCCCGAGCCCGAGCCGGACCTCCCGGGGGTCGTGAGGTTCTGCCGGGCCACGCTCGACGAGGCGGCCGAGCGGCTGGCGGCGGTGCTGCGCACGGAGCGGGCGGACCTGCTCCTCTCCTACGACGCGAACGGGGGGTACGGCCACCGGGACCACGTGCGGGTCCACGAGGTGGGCGCCAGGGCGGCGGAGATCGCCGGCACTCCTCGCGTGCTCGAGGCGACCGTGCCACGGGACACCATCGTCAAGGCCCTGCGCCTGGTCGGCCGGGTCTACCGGTTCCCCGAGGAGTTCGACCCCTCGTCGTTCGAGCGCGCCTTCTCGGCACGGGCGGACATCACGCACCGCATCGACGTCCGGCGCCAGGTGCGGGCCAAGCGCGAGTCGATGCGGGCCCACGCGTCCCAGGCGACCGGCGGTGGCGCGGCATCCGTCGGCGCCGGTGGCCAGACCGGGGACCGCACCCTCGCGGCCTTCCTCCGGATCCCGCGCCCGCTCTACGATCTCGTGTTCGGGAGGGAGTGGTTCCGCGACCCCTCGCTCCCGCCGGGCGGCCCGATCCGCACTGACGTCTTCGAGGGGGACGCGTGAACAGCCGCGTCAAGAAGGTGACCCAGCTCGTCGTCGGGCTGGGGCTCGCGGCGGTGTTGCTCGTCTGGGGCCTGCCGTTCTTCGCGAAGACCTCGTGGACCGACATCTGGTCGGTCATCCGGTCGGTTCCCTGGAGCCACGCCCTCGGGTTCCAGGCGCTCATGCTCGTCGGCCTGTGGTGCTACACGTTCACCATCACCGGCGCGTTGCGGGGGCTGACCCACAGCAAGGCGCTCATCGTCAACCTCTGCGGCTCGTCGGTCTCCAACCTCCTGCCCGGCGGGGGGGCCATGGGGCTGGCGGCGACGTACGCGATCTGCCGCTCCTGGGGGTTCTCCCGGCGAGCGACCTCGACGTGCGCCATCGTGACCGGGGTCTGGAACGTCCTCGCGCGGATCGCGCTCCCGGTCGTCGCGATCCTGGCCCTGTGGTTCGGCGGCGTGACGCTCCCCGGCGCGCTGACCGACCTCGCCGTCGCGGGCCTGGCGACCGGCGTCGGCATCCTCATCGTGTTCATCGCCATCATGGCGAGCGAGAGCGCCGCGCAGGCGATCGGTCGCGGCCTCGACCACCTCCTCGGGCCGCTCCTCCGTCGCCGGCACCCGAACTCCGTCATGAGCATCCGCGAGCTGGTCACCGACCTGCGGGCCCGGATCAACGACGTCGTCGCCAGCGGCTGGTGGTCGATGACGCTCGGGATGATCGGCTTCTTCGGCGCCTACTACGCCCTCTTCGTGCTCATCATGCGCGGCACGGGGGTCGACATGCCGCTCAACCTGCTCTTCGCGGCGTTCGCGATCGGGCGGCTGCTCACCGCGATCGGCATCACGCCGGGCGGGATCGGCGTCACCGAGGCCGCCACCTCGATCGTGCTCGTCGGGTGGGGCGCCGACCCCGCGGGCGCCGCCGCGGGGCTCGTGCTGTTCTCCGTGTTCACCCACCTCATGGAGGTGCCCCTGGGCGCGCTCGGCTGGATGCTGTGGTCGATCAGCCCCAAGGTCGAGCCGCCCGTCGAGGGCGAGGAACCCGCCTACGTCTGACCCCGCCCGGGTCCTCCCCGACCTTGTCTGTCAGATCGCGGTGTGGAAGCGCTTCCATCGGCGGTTCGGCAGCGATCTGACAGACAAGGTCGGGGAGCCCGGGGAGGAGGAGTGGGCTGGGGAGGTCAGCTGCGGAGGAAGACCATGGCCATCGGGGTCTGCTGGCTGCCCTGGCCGAGGGGGTTGTCGGCGAACATCTCCTCGAACCGGCCCTTGTCGCCGGGGACGTCGGTGCCGAGCACGGTGCGGCCGATGTCGTTGGCGTCCATGACGACGGTCCCGCCGAAGCTCGCGCGCCACGGCTCGGGCACGCGCTCGCGGATGGCGGCGCTGAGCCGCGACGCGACGGCATCCGGGTCCTTGGGCGCCAGCTTGGCCGAGACGTTCGAGGGGTACGCGGAGTACTCGGTCGGGCCGTCGATCGCGCTGATGTCGTTGCCGACGAGCTCGTAGAAGAGGCCCTTGCGACCCGTGACCCGGCCGACGGCGCCGCCTGCCGCGGCGTAGAGGACCCGCGGCAGCCCGGCCTCCTGGATGGCGAGCTGCATCGTGAACGGGCTGCCGAGGCCGATGCCGGCGGGTGTGCGGGTGACGTAGCGGGACAGGACCCGCGCCGGGCGGCCGACCTTGATGTCCCAGACGAAGTACGACCGGCCCTGGGTGATCGCGACGATCTTCTCCGAGATGAAGAACCACCACGTGCCGCGGGTGGCGTCCGCGTGCTCCGGACCGGCCTCGGGGAGGCCCTTGAAGAAGGCGTCGACGTGCTCCAGCACGCGCGCGTCGAGGTCGTCGTCACGGCTGAACAGCTCGGTGCGCAGGGGGTAGCGCCGCACCGTCTCGCCGCGGGCGGTCACGAGGTCGAGCTCGCGCCCGGCATTCGGCTCGTAGTCGGTCTTGACGTGCGCGGCCTTCTCGGCCTCCGCCGCGTCGGCCTCCGGGTCGTGCTCGTCGATGAACTCCCGCATCCACAGCTCGAGGTTGAGCAGCCGCCAGAACGTCATCGTGTCGACGTCGTTCGCCCCCTTGATCCACCCCTCGAAGGCGTTGAGCACCTCGGTCTGGTCGACGTACGGACGGCCGGCGAAGGACTCGCTGAGGAAGATCGAGTAGAAGTGGTTCTTCAGCCGCGTGAACCACTCGACCTGCGGCGTCGTGAAGCCGATCTTGTTGCGGCGCCGGTTGATCGACTCGGGCAGCAGCCCCCGGGTGGCGTCTCGCAGGACCCTCTTGTTCCAGCCGTCCTTGATGATCGCCTCGTCCGAGAGGCTGAAGACGTACTTGAGCACCTCCTTGTCGAGGAACGGCACGCGCCCCTCGAGGGAGAACCGCATCGTGTTCTTGTCCTCGTAGCGGAGCAGGCTCGGCAGCGAGTTGTGGAACAGGTCCTGGACGAGGCGCTTCTTGAGGTTGGACTGCTCGACCTCGAAGCGCTCCCCGCGGTGCGCGGCGACGAAGTCCGGCGCGAGCAGCTGGGTCGTGGGCACGGTCTTCTTCAGCCGCAGCTTCGCCCTGAGCTTGAAGCGACCGAGGCGGTAGAGGACGTCGAGGCTCCGCGCGAGCTCCGCGGCGGCCGCCGTCGCCCCCTGCGCCCGCAGCTGGCGGAGGTAGACGAAGTAGTAGGGGATGTAGCCGGCCATCATCTCGTCGGCGCCCTGGCCGTCGAGGAGGACCGTGACGTGCTTCGTCGCCTCGCGCATGACCTGGTACTGCGCGTACGGCCCCGAGGAGATGAGGGGCTCCTCCTGGGTGCGGACGAAGTCGAGGAGGTCCGCCTTGAACTCGTCGGCGGTCGGGAGGATCTTGTGCGCGTCGACGTGGCCCGTGCAGATCTCGAGGACGTCGTCGACGTAGCGCTCCTCGTCGTTGATCGACCCGGGGAACACCGCCGAGAACGTGTTCTGGCGGGTTCCGACCGACCGCGTCGAGAGCTCGTCACCCTCGCCCAGGAGCTGGTTGATGATGACCGCGACCGCGCTGGAGTCGAGCCCGCCCGACAGCGACGTCCCGACAGGCACCTCCGACTGGAGGCGCAACCGCACCGACTCGACGAGGCGCCGCTGGTACTCCTCGGCCGCTGCCGCGTCGTACGGCCGCTGCTCGGTCGCGAGCTCGAGCAGCTCCTCCTTGAGACGGGTGAACATGCGTCGCTGGATGCCGTTGGCGTCGGCCGTCAGCAGCTCGCCGGGGGCGAGCCGCTCGATCCCGTCGAAGAACGTCTCGGTGCCGTCCTCGTGCGCACGGAAGCGGAGGTAGCGGTAGACCGAGCGCTCGTTGACCCTCCTCTCGTACAGGCCGCTGGCGAGGATCGGCTTGATCTCGCTCGCGAAGAGGAGCACCTCGCCGTCGCCGCCCGGCGCCGGCACCTGGGCGATGTAGAGGGGCTTGATGCCGAAGTGGTCACGGGCCAGGGTCAGCCGCTGGGCCTCGCGGTCCCAGATCGCGAGGCCGAACATCCCGTTGAAGCGGTCAAACGCGTCCTCCCCCCACTCCGCGAACGCCTGGAGGACGACCTCGGTGTCGGAGTCGGTGGCGAACGTGCGACCCAGGCCCTCGAGCTCGGCGCGCAGGTCGAGGTAGTTGTAGACCTCGCCGTTGTAGGCGATGACGTGGCGCCCGTCGGCAGTCTCCATCGGCTGCTGGCCGTGGGCGACGTCGATGATCGAGAGGCGACGGTGGGCGAGGCCGCACGGGCCGTCGGTGAGGATGCCGTCGCCGTCGGGGCCGCGGTGCACCTGGCACGCGTTCATCCGTTCCAGGAGCGCCGTGTCGACCGGGAGTCCGTGGTAGCCGGCGATGCCGCACATGCGTGGGTGGGTCCTTACGTCCTCGGGGGTGGTGCGCCCGGCATCCGTCTGGGGATGCCGACGTCACAGCCTGCCACGGATGCCGCGCCGGTCCGAGTCCGCTGCCCCGGCGCCTGCCCCGGCCCGTCTCAACTTTCCCGCCCGGAGCGGGGAACCTCACCTTCGCACCCGTTCCGAAGTCCGGCCAACCTGAAGGTTCCCGCATCGGGCGGGAAAGTTGAGACCCCGGCGGGAGGGTCAGGCGGGGAGGTGGGCGTCGAGCCAGGTGAGGAGGTCGGACGTGACCTCGTCACGGTTGGTCTCGTTGAAGATCTCGTGCCGCGCGCCCGGGTAGAGCGTGCACGTCACGTCCGTGACCCCGACCGACTCGTACGCCTCCTTCACCGCGAGCGGGCCCTTCCCGGCGTCACCCACGGGGTCCTTGTCGCCCGCGAGGAGCAGGATCGGCAGGTCGCGCCGCACCCGCGCCACCTGCCTGCGGTCGTTGACCCGGCCGAGGCCACTGACGAGGTCGACGAAGAACCCCGACGTGAACGTCCGTCCGCACTTCTCGTCGGCGACGTAGCGGTCCACCTCGGCCTCGTCGCGGGAGAGCCAGTCGAAGTCCGTGCGGTTGGGCTTGAACGCCGCGTTGTACTGGCCGAACGTCAGCTTGTCGAGCAGCGGGCTGACGTGCCGCTTGCCCCGGAGCCGCGCCTCGGCGTGCGCGACGCCGAGCCCGACCTTCCCGAGCAGGCCCGGGTCACCCGCCGTGCCGGAGAGGACGAGGCCGGTGAGGTCGCGACTGTCCTCGATGACGTAGCTGCGCGCGAGGAAGGACCCCATGGAGTGCCCGAGGAGGAAGACGGGCAGGCCGGGGTGCTCCTCCTGGGCGAACCGGGTCACCGCACGGACGTCCTCGACGACCGTGTCCCACCCGTGCTGGTCGGCGAAGTAGCCGTGGTCGGCCTCGCGGGCGGTCGCGCCGTGCCCGCGGTGGTCGTTCGCGTACACGGCATACCCGGCGTCGGTGAGGGCCTGCGCGAGCCGCGCGTACCGGGCCGAGTGCTCGGCCATGCCGTGGGAGATCTGGAGCACCGCCTTGGGCGGCCCGTCGGGCAGCCAGCGATGCGTGTGCAGGGCGGTGCCGTCGCTCGCCGTCACCGTCGTCGTCGTGCTCTGCATGGTCGCCGCCTTCGGTTACCAGTGGGTATGCCGGGGACCAGCCTGCCACGCCCACCCCGGGCCGCCGACCGGGGGCCGCTCACGGGCGCGGCCGGGTCCGCTCACCCGCAGTCGACGGACACCGCCAGCGCGGCGCACACCTCCCGCAGCCGGTGGTCGGACAGCCTCCCGAGCCGCTCGGTGAGCAGCCCGACCGACAGCGACTCCACGGCATCCAGGGCGACCACGCACGCACGCGGCACCGGGTCGCCGACGGGGTCGAGACCCACCTCGCTGGGCAGGTGCCGCACCACCGTCGTGCAGGGTGCGACGAGGGCGCGACGCAGGCCCCGGACAGCGGCGTCCCGGGACAGGACGACGACCGGTCGACGCGAGACGTGGGGCGCTTCCGCCCACCACACCTCGCCCCGCAGGGGTAGGACGCTCATGCGCCGGCCGCCTCGCGCCACGCCGCGAGGTCTCCCCACGCGTCGGGGGGGCCGGCAGCGCTCTCCGAGTAGGCGCGCTCGTAGGCGGCGTCCACCTCGGCCCGTCGGCGCGCGTCGAGCAGGGCCGTCAGCGCCGCCTCGAGCAACGACGCGTCGGTGCCCGGGCCGTGGACCTCCCTCGCCCGGTCGAGCAGGGCCGCGTCGACGGTGGTGCTCACCCGGACCTTCGTCATGCCACGACCGTAGCATGGTCGTGGTATGCCGGTGGCACGGCTACCCGCGACCCGCCTACCCCCCGCTCCGACCCGCCGCTAGGGTGCCGGTCATGACGCTGCCATCGGGGGACCCCGCGCCAGACCAGCCCGCACAGGGGACGATCCGGCTCACGATCCAGGGCAGCGAGCTGACCGCGGGGATGGTCACGCCGACCGTCGTCGTCAGCGGGCACCGGGTCAACAGCCACTTCGGGACGATGGACATCCCGGTGTGGGCCGGCCCCAACCGGGTCGAGGTCCACACGAGGTGGATGCGGGAGTACGGCCAGGCCTCGCTCGACGTCGACGTGCGACCCGGCGCGATCGTCCCGGTCTTCTACGCCGTGCCCTACCACCAGTTCACGCGGGGCTCGATCGGCCACGAGAAGCAGAAGCGGAACGGCGTCGGCGGCATGCTCGCCGTCGTCGGGGTCACCGTCGCGGTCTTCGTGCTCCTCATCGCGCTCGGCAGCCTGTGACGGCGCCGTCCGAGCCGGGTCCGCCGCCGCCGGCCGTCGTGCGCCTGACCCTGCGCGGCCACGGGCCGTTCGTGCCGACGGTGCACGTCAACGGGCGGCTCGTGACGGTGCGGTGGGGTGCCCAGGACCTCGTCGTGCAGCCGGGGCCGACCGTGGTCGAGGCCCACGTCACCGCGGCCGCCGACCACGGGCACGCGCGGCTGCAGTCGACGTCCCGCCCGGAACCGTGGTCCCGGTGTTCTACGCGCCGACGTGGAGCCGCTCCATGCGGGGGTCGATGCGCGGCGAGCCGCAGCGGACGCCGGGCCGCTGGTTCGTCGCCCCGGCCGCCCTGGCGCTCCTCGCCGTCCCCCTGCTCGTCGCCCTGTCGTTCATCGTCCGCTGAGCTCCCCAGCCCCCGCCGAGACCAGGCGACACGCCACGGCGGCGCGTGACGGCATCCGCCGTGCTCTCCCCCCGTCGACGGCCGACGGGGTCACTCCCACTCGATGGTGCCCGGCGGCTTGCTCGTCACGTCGAGCACGACCCGGTTGACCTCGCGCACCTCGTTCGTGATGCGGGTCGAGATCCTCGCCAGGACGTCGTAGGGGACCCGGGTCCAGTCCGCCGTCATCGCGTCCTCGGACGACACGGGCCGCAGCACGACGGGGTGGCCGTAGGTGCGGCCGTCGCCCTGGACGCCGACCGACCGGATGTCGGCCAGCAGCACGACCGGGCACTGCCAGATGTCGCGGTCGAGGCCGGCCGCGGTGAGCTCCTCGCGCGCGATCGCGTCGGCGGCGCGCAGCACGTCGAGCCGGTCGGCGGTCACCTCGCCGACGATGCGGATGCCGAGCCCCGGGCCGGGGAACGGCTGGCGCCACACGATGGCCTCGGGCACGCCGAGCTCGAGGCCGACCTGGCGGACCTCGTCCTTGAAGAGGAGCCGCAACGGCTCGACGAGCTTGAACTGGAGGTCGTCGGGCAGCCCCCCGACGTTGTGGTGCGACTTGATGTTCGCCGTGCCCGACCCGCCTCCGGACTCGACGACGTCGGGGTACAGGGTGCCCTGGACGAGGAACTCGACCGGGTGGTCGCCGGCGCCCTCGTGCGACCCCACGACGTCGCGCGCCGCCTGCTCGAAGACCCGGATGAACTCGCGGCCGATGATCTTGCGCTTCTCCTCGGGGTCGGACACCCCTGCGAGCGCCGAGAGGAACCGCTCCCTCGCGTCGACGACGACGAGGTCGACGCCGGTGGCCGCCACGAAGTCCTTCTCGACCTGCTCCGCCTCGCCCGAGCGCAGCAGCCCGTGGTCGACGAACACGCAGGTCAGCTGGTCCCCCACCGCCTTCTGGACCAGCGCGGCCGCGACCGACGAGTCCACGCCGCCCGAGAGCCCGCAGATGACGCGGGCCTCCCCGACCTGGGCGCGCACCGACGAGACGAGGTCCTCGACGACGTTCGCCGCCGTCCACTCGCCGGCGAGGCCGGCCCCGCGGATGAGGAAGTTCTCGAGCACCTGCTGCCCGAACGTCGAGTGCAGCACCTCGGGGTGCCACTGGACGCCGTAGAGCCGGCGGGCGTCGTCCTCGAACCCGGCCACCGGGGCGCCGGAGGTCGTCGCCGTGACCCGCATCCCCTCCGGAGCGTGCGACACCGAGTCGCCGTGGCTCATCCACACCGACTGCTCCGACGGCTGGCCGTTGAAGAGCGTCGAGCACGTGTCGAGGACGTGCGCGGGGGTGGCCCCGAACTCCGACAGGCCCGTCCTCTCCACCGTGCCGCCGAGGGCCTGCGCCATCGCCTGGAACCCGTAGCACATCCCGAACACGGGAACCCCGGCACGGAGCAGCTCCGGGTCGAGGGAGGGCGCTCCGTCCTCGTAGACCGACGACGGGCCACCCGACAGGATCACCGCGGCGGGCTCCTTGGCCAGCATCTCGGCCACGGGCATCGAGTGCGGCACGACCTCGCTGAAGCAGCTGGCCTCGCGGACCCGCCGGGCGATGAGCTGGGCGTACTGGGCGCCGAAGTCGACCACGAGCACGGGGCGGTCGGCGAGGTGGACCGGTTCGCCACCCTCGACGACGGCGTGGTCGACGTCCTGGTGGTGCGGCATACCGGGCTCCGTGCTGGGGGCGTCGCTCACGCGGCCAAGGCTACTGGCGGCCGGCAGCCAACCCGGCCTCCACCTCGCGGGCGACGCGCCGCTCGACCCAGAACGAGAGGAACGGGACGCACCCGGCGAGCATGACGAGCACCATCTTCGTCAGCGACCAGCCCACCCTGAAGCCGAGCAGGGCCGTGGCGACGAGGTAGAGCATGTAGATGAAGCCGTGCGGCTGGGGCCACCAGTGGAGCGGGTTCTCGTCGCCCTTCATCCCGAAGCCGTACGACAGGACCATCTCGGCCACGAGCACGAGCAGGCCGACGCCGACGACGAACGCCATGACCTTGAAGAACGTCAGCCGCGGGCGCACGCCCTCCGCATCGATCGCTCGTGGGGCGTCGGGTGCGGGAGTCGCGGCAGTCGCGGATGCCGGGGCACTGGTCGCGGGGTCAGGCGTCGTCACGCGCACCATTGTCACCCGCGACGACCGGCTCTCCCGCGTGGGGTCCCCCCGCGTCCTCCGGTCGCCGGGCCTCCTCGCGCACCATGCGCAACCACAGCCACAGCGCGAACGCGGCGAAGACCCACCACTGCACGGCGTATGCCGCGTTGCGCCACCGCACGCCGACGTCGCCGAGCGGCGTGGGCACCTTCGTGAGCTGCGGGCCCGTGGCCGGGGTCTCGGCCTCGAGGAAGACGAACGCGTTGTAGAGCTCGCCCGGCCAGGTGTTGACGAGGACCGAGAGGTCGACCGATCCGATCCGGCCGG
>DASSYJ010000015.1:0-6179 GCA_035703305.1 Ornithinibacter sp.
GAGCGCCCCCGGCAGGACTCGAACCTGCGACCTCGAGATTAGAAGGCTCTTGCTCTATCCAGCTGAGCTACGGGGGCCCGGTGCCCGGCCTCCCGGACGCCGCCGACAGTCTAGGACCGGGCACCCCTCGCGACGGGTCACCCCTCGGCCAGCTGGCGAGACCTCCGGAGCGCCATCTCGGCCAGCGCGGCGGCGACGTCGGGCACGACCGAGTCGTCGAACGTGGCTCTCGGTGAGTGGTTGTCCTCGGCGGTGCGGTGGTCCTCGTGCGCGCAGGCGCTGACGTTGAGGTACGCGCCGGGCACCTCCTCCAGCACGAAGGCCATGTCCTCCGAGCCGGCCTCCGGGAACGGCATGTCCGCCCAGGCCGCCTCGCCGAAGAGGTCCGTGACGACCCCGCGCGCGAACTCGAACTCGGCCGGGTCGTTCACCGTGACCGGGTAGCCGTGCCCGATGCTGACCTCCGCGGTGAGTCCGTGCGCGGCGGACACGCCCTCGGACACCTGCGCGACGACCTCGTGGGCGAGGGCGCGGCTCTCGACCGAGAACGTCCGCAGGGTCGCGTCGATGACGGCGTCGTCCGGGATGATGTTGTCCTTCGTCCCTGCTGCAACCCGGCCCACCGTCAGCACGACAGGGTCGAAGACGTCGAACCGCCGCGTCACCGCCGTCTGGAGCGCGAGCACCACCTCGCAGGCCACGGGCACGGGGTCCCTCGTCCGGTGCGGCGCCGACCCGTGGCCGCCCCGCCCGCGGATCGTCACGTGCACCTCGTCCGCCGCCGCCATGAGCGGCCCGGGACGTCCGAACCAGACGCCGCGCGGGTGGTCCGCGGAGTAGACGTGCACGGCATACGCCGCATCGACCCGCCGGCCGGCCACGTCGAGCAACCCCTCACGAATCATCGGCTCCGCGCCGCCGGGACCCTCCTCCCCCGGCTGGAACATGAGCACGACGTCACCCACGAGCTCGTCACGCAGCTCGTGGAGCACCCGGGCCGACCCGACGAGGGCCGCGACGTGCAGGTCGTGTCCGCAGGCGTGCATGAGACCCGGGCGCTCGGAGGCGTAGTCGGCCTCGACCTCCTCGGTGACCGGGAGCGCGTCCATGTCCCCCCGGAGCAGCACGACCGGGCGAGGCCCCGCGACCGGCGCCCTCCCGCGCAGCACCGCCACCACCGAGCTGAGGCCCTCCCCCGTCGTCACCTCGAGGTCGAGCCCGGCGAGCGCCTCGAGCACCGCCGCCTGGGTGTCCGGCAGCTGCAGCCCGAGCTCCGGGATGCGGTGCAGCCGGCGCCGCAGGTCGACCAGCTCCGGGCCGATGCGGCGGGAGACGGTGAGGGAGTCGGTGAGGGCGTCGGTCACGGGAACCTCTCTTGGGCGTGGTCCGAGGCTTGGCCCGACCGGATCCGGGCCGGTCCGGGGCTGGTCAGGCCCTGATCCGGGCCCGATCCGGGGATGTCAGGGCTGACGCTGGATGACGGTCGGGTGGAGACAGTCTGGCCCGGCATCGGTGCTTCTCGGATGCCGGGGGCACGCCTCCGTGCGCGAACTCAGGTCACCGGCATCCCGATGAACTCGGCCCGACGCGCACCGAGGGCGAGGAGCAGCTCGCGTTCCTGCGTCACCGCCTCGTCGTCGGCGGCGGAGTGGCTCATGCGCACCCGGAGGAGGGCGAGCTCGCTGGCCGTGTCCTGGAAGGCGCGCATCGACGCCAGCCCGGCGCGACCGGTGTTGGCCCGGGCCCACGCCCGCGCCTCGCGCCGGTGCGGCATCGAGGCGAGCATCGCGAGCTCGGCCGACGAGAGCCAGCCGGCGTCGACGTAGGGGTGGAGGTACTGACCGATGAGCCGCCCCTCACGGCGGCGCGCCCACGCGACGAAGACGAGGAAGGCGAGGAACACCGGCACCTCGACGAGGAGGTAGACCGTGAGCAGGCCCTCGCCGCCGGCGACGGCGCCGAGGTTCCAGAGCGCGTGCGCGAGCACCGCGAGGAGGAAACCGACGAGCGGGGCGACGACGCGCGGCATCCGGGTGCGGCTCGTCGCCGCGACGCCGATGCCCACCCCGGTCAGGATGGTGAACATGGGGTGCGCGAACGGCGACAGCAGGCACCGGGCCACGAACGTGCCGGTCAGCGCCTCTCCGCCGCCGTCGGCCCAGGCCTGCGCGAGGTAGTGGATGTTCTCGGTGAAGGCGAACCCGGCCGCGCAGATCCCCGCGTAGACCATCCCGTCGGTGATGCCGTCGAACTCCCGGCGCAGCAGGAGCCACACCAGGAGGACGAAGGCACCCTTGGCGGCCTCCTCGACGAGGGGGGCGACGAGGACCGCCGTGGTCGCCAGGGCCGCATCCGGGTCGCTGACCTCCTGGAGCACGGCGATCGCGCTCGTGTTGAGCACTGCCGCGATGACGGCGGCCACGAGCGCACCCCACAGGAACGCGGAGACGAGGTAGCGGGTCGGCTCGGACTCGAAGCGGTCGAGCCAGAGGAAGGTCGGGATGACGATGCCGAGGGGGACGAGCGCCACGGCGAGGGCGAGCAGCGCCGTCTGGACCCCGAATGCCGCGTCGAGGTACGCCGAGACGACGAGCGCCGCGAGGAGGAAGCCCACTGCCGCCACTCCGGTGAGCAGCCAGCCCCGTAGGGCGGAGCGCCTCGTGGGGTCACGGCGTGCCGCGACGCCGGGTCGGCGCGTGACGAGGTCCCCGCTCATGGGCTGGAACCCTAGTCGAGTCCGCGACGGGAACGAGGACGTCACCCGCCCCACCTAGCATGTGCCCATGACCAGCCCGTCGACCGAACGCGCCCAGACCGACCGCATCGTGTGGATCGACTGCGAGATGACCGGTCTGTCCCTCGAGAGCGACGCGCTCGTCGAGGTGGCAGCGCTCGTCACCGACTACGAGCTCACCGTGCTCGGCGAGGGCGTCGACGTCGTCATCCGCCCGCCGGAGGCGGCGCTCGCGCAGATGGGCGAGTTCGTCCGCGAGATGCACACGGCATCCGGCCTGCTCGACGAGCTCGCCTCCGGGACGACCCTCGAGAGGGCCCAGGCGATGGTCCTCGACTACGTCCGCGCCTGGGCACCCGAAGCCGGCAAGGCGCCCCTCGGCGGCAACACCGTGGCCACCGACCGGGCGTTCCTCGCCCGCGACATGCCCGAGCTCGAGGCCCACCTGCACTACCGGATCATCGACGTCTCCTCGATCAAGGAGCTGTCCCGGCGGTGGTTCCCGCGGGCCTACTTCGCGGCCCCGCAGAAGTCCGGCGGCCACCGCGCGCTCGCCGACATCAGGGAGTCGATCGCCGAGCTCCGCTACTACCGAGAGGCCGTGTTCGTGCCCTCACCCGGGCCCTCCACCGAGCAGGCCCGCAGCCTGGCCGCACGGCACGTCATCGACCACCAGGCCGCCGCTCCGGATGCCGGCCGAGCCACCCCGGACGTGGTCGGGAGCACTCCGGAGTAACGGGTACGATGGTCCGCGCTGCGGGCGCACGGCATCCTCGGATGCGATGCGCCCGCCGTGGTGGGTGTAGCTCAGCTGGTAGAGCACCTGGTTGTGGTCCAGGGGGCCGCGGGTTCAAGTCCCGTCACTCACCCCACGTCACCCGAGCCCCTGACCTGCAGCGACGCGGTCAGGGGCTCGGCCGTCGACGGGCCGAAGCCGTCGGCACCCGACCGCTTTGCGAGGATGCCGGTATGCCGCCGCGCCGCCGTCGCTCCCGCCTCGCCACCGCGCTAGAGGCCGCGATCGAGGGCACGGTCGCCGGAGCACTGCCGACCGCGGTGGTGGCCATCCTCGTCGGGGTCGGCGCGTCTCTGGGCGCGGCGTCCGCGTGGGCCGGGGCGTCCGCGTCCGCGGCGTCCTCGGCCTCCGTGTCGGCCGAGGTCCCCCGGGCGCTGCCGCTCCACGCCCGGATCGTGTCGTCGACACCGGCCGACGGGAGCACCGTCGGCTCGGTCTCCGAGGTGAGGCTGGAGTTCTCGGAGGACGTCAACCCCGACTTCGTCGCGGTGACGGTCGAGGGACCCGCCGGTCAGGAGGCGTCGGGCACGCCGTCCGTTCGGGGGCGCGAGGTGACCCAGGCACTGGCCGCCGGCGTCGCGGCCGGTGAGCACGTGGTGACGTTCAGGGTCGTCAGCGCCGACGGTCACCCGGTGTCCGGCACCGTGACCTTCGAGACGACGCAGACCGCTGCGGCCACGCCCGCCCCCTCGGCGAGCGCCACCACACCGACCGTGAGTCCCTCGTCCACGGCGACCGCGACAAGCTCGGCTCCCAGCCCCGGCGGGCCGGCATCCGACCCCGCCGGAGCTGGGACGACCATGCCCTCGCTGCTGCTCGTCGCGCTCGGCGTGGCCGTGCTGTTGGCGCTGGGTGGCGCGGTGGCGTGGGCGTCCCGACGCGGGCGGCACGACGGCGGAGGCGATGCCTCTCCGCACGGCCCCTGAGGATTTCGCGGCGGCACCGGGCTCCTGATAATGTCTCCGATCGCGCGCCATTAGCTCAATTGGCAGAGCAGCTGACTCTTAATCAGCGGGTTCGGGGTTCGAGTCCCTGATGGCGCACCACCGCTCACCGAGCGCGAGGCTCCCCACCCGGGAGCCTCTTCCGGTCTCCAGGAGTGTCATCGAGGGCGTCGCTCGCACGGCACAGGGGTCTCCGAAGCTGCAGGAGCCCCGAGCGCAGGTGACCGACATGAGCGCCACCGTGGACCCGGAGCAGATACCTGCCATCGGTGCCGAGCCTGTGCTCCAGGTCCTCCTCGCGCTGCCGGCCACCTGGGCCACTCCGCGGACGGCTAGGCAGACGGGTAGGCAAAGGAGCCAGGCCCACTGACCCGCGACCCGTGGCCCGGATCAGAGGTAGAGACCGGTGCTCCCCTCGGGGACGCGGGTCGCGGCAACGGCGTGGAGGTCCCGCTCACGCAGCAAGAGGTAGCCCTTGGCCCCGATCTCGACCTCGGCGCGGTCCTCGGGGTCGAAGAGCACGCGGTCGCCGACCTCGACCTGGCGCACGTTCGGCCCGGTCGCGACGACCCCTCCCCACGCCAGCCGCCGGCCGACGCTCGCCGTGGCCGGGATGACGATGCCGCCCCCCGAGCGCCGCTCCCCCGCCTCGCCCTCGACACTGACGAGGATGCGGTCGTGCAGCATCCTGACCGGGAGACGGCTCTTGCTCTCCCCGGCGCGGGGGGCCACGTCAGCCGCGGCGGAGCCGGCGGTAGACGAGCCAGCCGCCCACGACGGCCACGACCGCGACGACGGCAGCGAGCCTCTCGACCCGCAGCTCACCCTCCGGGGTCGTCGCGACGTCGGCGAAGCGGGCCTTCGCGGCCTCTGCCTGGCGGTGGATGATCGTCTTCGGGTGCACCCGGTAGGTCAGCTCGTCGATCGTCTGCGCGAGCCGGTCACGACGCGCGGAGATCTCGGCCTCGAGGGTCGGGATACTGGGCGGGGGTGCCGGGGTGGCGGCAGCTCCGGTCGTCGCGGCTGCGTCGGTCGACGCGGCTGCGCCGGTCGACTCGGCCGTGCCGACCGTGGCCGCGGCTCCGGACGAGGCGTCGGCGGTGGGCTGGGCTGGGCTCATGAGGTCCTCACTCGAGTCCGAGGTCGCGGCGGAGCTTGGCGACGTGGCCGGAGGCCTTGACGTTGTACCACGCGTGCGAGACGGTGCCGTCCGCGTCGACCACGACGGTGCTGCGGATGACGCCCTCGACCTTCTTGCCGTAGAGCATCTTCTCCCCGAAGGCACCCCAACGCTGCATGACCGACCGGTCGGCGTCGGACAGGAGCGCGACGGTGAGCCCCTCCTTCTCGCGGAACTTCGCCAGCTTCGCGGGGCTGTCCGGGGAGATGCCGAGCACCGTGTACCCGTCGGCCTTGAGCGACTCGAGCGAGTCGCTGAAGTCGCACGCCTGCGTGGTGCACCCGGGCGTCATGGCAGCCGGGTAGAAGTACACGATGACCTTGCCGCCGCGCAGGTCCCCGAGCGTCACCTCCGACCCGGTGTCGTCGGGCAGCGTGAAGTCTGGCGCGGTGTCGCCGGGGCTGAGCCGGTCACCCACGATGGCCTCCTCGTGACGTCGGGCGTGGACGAGCCCAACCTACCCCGACGCCGTTCTCGCAGGCCGACCGGTGCGGAACCCTGGGCAGACGCGTCGGCCGGCGACGA
>DASSYJ010000040.1:0-24250 GCA_035703305.1 Ornithinibacter sp.
CCGGCGGTGACACGGTGCTCAGCCAGAAGAGGATGCCGCTGCCCGCCGACCACAAGGGTGACGAGGAGATGCCGCGCGGGGCGCGGCTGGTCCACGAGCTCGTGCACAACAGCGGTCACGTGCCCTCGGACGTGCGCGCGGTCTGCGTGGGCCTCCCGGCCCCGATCGACCGCGTCACGGGTCAGGTCGGGTCCGAGGGGATCCTGCCGGGGTGGCGGGGCGTCCCCGTCGCGACGGTGATGGAGGAGGCCCTCCGCGCGAAGGTGCTCCTCGAGAACACCGCGAACCTTGCGGCGCTTGGCGAGTTCAAGTTCGGTGCGCTACAGGGGGTTTCGAACGGGATCTACATCAAGGCCTCGTACGGCGTGGGCGCCGGGCTCATCCTGGGGGGCGGGCTCTTCCGGGGCAGCGCGGGCACCGCGGGCGAGATCGGTCACGTCACCATCGACGAGGACGGACCGGTCTGCCGTTGCGGCAACCGCGGCTGCCTCGACACGTTCGTCGGGGCGGAGGCCGTCCTCGGGGCACTGCGCGGCTCGCACGGTGACCTCACCCTCCGTGACGTCATCCACCGGGCGCTCCAGGGTGACCCGGGGTGCCGCCGCGTGCTCGAGGACTCCGGGCGGCACATCGGCGTCGCGGTGGCCGGCGTCGTCAACCTGCTCAACCCCGAGGTCGTGGTGCTCGGCGGCCAGGTGGCCCGGGTCGGGGAGATCGTCCTCCAGCCGATGCGCGACGCGATCGAGCGGTGTGCGATCCCCAGCGCCGCCGCCTCGGTGCGGGTTCGCGTGGGCGCCCTGCCGCCCGAGCACGCGGACCTGCTCGGAGCACTGGCGCTCGCGGACCAGGTGCGGGAGGATGCCGATCGGGCCGCCCTGACCGTCGGCTGACTGGCATCGTGACCGAATCGTTGCGTCAACACCTTGTATTCAAGCCTTGACCTCAAGGCGCGGAGCGAGTTGAATCCGAAGGAACCGCACCAGAGAGGCTGCGGACGTCATGGCACTAGGAGAAACCGCATGACCACTCGCACATTCCGCATCGCCGGCGCAGCCCTCGCGCTCGGCATCACCATCTCGGGCCTGGCCGCCTGCGGGAGCGACGACTCCGGCTCCGGCGACACGTCGAGCGCCAGCTCCTCCGGCGGTGGCGCCAAGAAGATCGCGCTGCTCCTCCCGGAGAACAAGACCGCTCGCTACGAGGCGTTCGACAAGCCGATGTTCGAGGCCGCCGTCAAGGCCGACTGCCCGGACTGCACCGTGCTCTACAGCAACGCCAACCAGGACGCCGCCAAGCAGCAGCAGCAGGCCGAGGCCGCCATCACCCAGGGCGCGAACGTCATCGTCATGAGTGCCGTCGACGGCAAGTCCGCCGTGACCATCGTCCAGAACGCCAAGAGCCAGGGCGTCCCGGTCATCGCCTACGACCGCTTCATCGAGGGCGCCGACTACTACGTCTCCTTCGACAACAAGAAGGTCGGCGAGCTGCAGGGCACGGGTCTCGTCGACGCGATGAAGGCGAACGGCAAGACCTCGGGCGACATCGTCATGATCAACGGTGCACCCACCGACGCCAACGCAGCCGACTTCAAGGCGGGTGCCCACAGCGTCCTCGACAACAGCGGCTACACGATCAAGGCCGAGTACGACACCCCTGACTGGACCCCCGACAAGGCCCAGGCCTGGATGGAGAGCCAGCTCGGCGCCGTGTCGAAGACCCTCGTCGGGGTCTACGCCGCCAACGACGGCACCGCCGGTGGCGCCATCGCGGCGATGAAGGGTGGCGGCGTCAAGCCCCTGCCGCCGGTGACCGGCCAGGACGCCGAGCTCGCCGGTCTCCAGCGGATCGTCGCCGGCGACCAGACGCTCACCGTCTTCAAGGCGTACGAGCCCCAGGCCACCGACGCCGCGAAGAACGCCGTCCTCCTCGCCAACGGCCAGAAGCCAGCCTCGAACGCCGACAAGGACGGCGTCCCGGCGACCATCCTCGACCCTGTCGTCGTCACCGTGAAGAACATCAAGGACACCATCGTCGCCGACGGCTACTTCACCGTCGCCGACATCTGCACCGCCGAGTACGCCGACGCCTGCGCCAAGGCGGGTCTCAGCTGACACCTCATCCCGGCATACCCCGCCCCACCCTCACGAAGGAGTGAGCAGAGCATGACCACCACCTCCCCGGACCCCGTGCTGTCGATGACCGGAGTGTCGAAACGCTTCGGAGCCGTCCAGGCCCTCAAGGACGTCGAGTTCAGCGTCGAGGCCGGGGAGGTGGTGGCGCTCGTCGGGGACAACGGCGCCGGAAAGTCCACCCTCGTCAAGGCCATCGCCGGGGTCTACACCCCCGACGAGGGGCACGTCGTCTACGACGGCAAGCCAGTCCACATCACCTCCCCCGCCGCGGCCCAGCAGCTCGGCATCGCGACCGTCTTCCAGGACCTCGCCCTGTGCGACAACCTCGACGTCGTCGGCAACCTCTTCCTCGGCAGCGAGGTCGTGCGCAACCGGACGCTCGACGAGGTGACGATGGAGAAGGAGTCGTGGCGGCTGCTGCGCGAGCTCAGCGCGAAGATCCCCAGCGTCCGCATCCAGGTCGCGAGCCTCTCCGGCGGCCAGCGCCAGACCGTGGCCATCGCCCGGTCCCTCCTCGGCAAGCCCAAGGTCGTCATGCTCGACGAGCCGACGGCCGCCCTCGGCGTCGCCCAGACCGCCGAGGTCCTCAACCTCGTCGAGCGCCTTCGCGAGAACGGCCTCGCGGTCATCCTCATCAGCCACAACATGTCCGACGTCATGGCCGTCGCCGACCGGGTCGTCGTCCTGCGGCTCGGCCGCAACAACGGCGAGTTCCGCGTCAGCGAGACCAACGTCCAGGAGATCATCGCCGCCATCACCGGCGCGACGAGCAATGTCGTCTCGGCGCGCGCGGCGCGCAAGGCCCCCAAGGAGGAGCAGGCGTGAGCACCCCCGACACCCCCAGCACCGCGCCGACCGAGGCCGAGGTCGACCCCACGGCCGTGCCCGCCGACGTCCGTCCGGCCGACCTCCAGGACGAGCGGCTCATCGCGAGCCGCGGCTTCGGGGGGTGGGTGTCCGCGACGCTGGCCCGCCTCCGCAGTGGTGACCTCGGCTCTCTGCCCGTCATCATCGGTCTCATCCTCATCTGGGGCGTGTTCTACGCCCTGAACCCCGCCTTCCTCTCCAGCCGCAACCTCGTCAACCTCACCCTCCAGATGGTCGCGGTCGGCACGATCTCGATCGGTGTCGTCCTCGTCCTCCTCCTCGGGGAGATCGACCTCTCCATCGGGTCGATGTCGGGCCTGGCCGCGGCGATCCTCGCCGTGATGTTCGTCGGGAAGGGTCTGTCGGTCTGGCTGGCCATCCTGGCCGCCCTCGGCGCAGGCGCGGTCGTCGGCCTCGTCTACGGGACGCTGTTCAACCGGTTCGGCGTCCCCAGCTTCGTCATCACCCTGGCCGGCCTGCTCGCCCTCCTGGGCCTCCAGCTGCGGGTGCTCGGCGACCAGGGCACGATCAACCTGCCCTTCAAGTCGGGTCTGGTCGGCTTCGCCTCCCAGCAGTTCCTGCCTGCCTGGCTCGCCTACACCCTCGCGATCGTCGGCCCGGCCGTCTACGCCGTGGCGGCCCTCCTACGCAACCGCCGGCGTTCCGAGGCCGGACTGTCGACGGTGCCGTCCGCCACGGTCGCCCTGCGCGCCGGGGGTCTGGCCGTCCTGCTCCTCCTCGCGGCCGCACTCCTCAACCGCGACCGTGGCGTCTCCTACATGTTCTTCGTCTTCCTCATCCTCGTCGTGATCATGGACCTCGCGATCCGGCGCACGACGTGGGGACGGTCCGTCCTCGCCATCGGCGGCAACGTCGAGGCAGCACGGCGTGCGGGCATCAACGTCAAGCGGATCTACCTGTCCGTGTTCACGCTGTGCTCGACGTTCGCTGCCCTCGGTGGCATCTTCGCCGCGTCCCGCCTCGCCTCGGCCAACCAGAGCAGCGGCGGTGGCGACACGAACCTCAACGCGATCGCCGCGGCGGTCATCGGCGGAACCAGCCTCTTCGGTGGCCGCGGCTCCGCCTACTCGGCCCTGCTCGGCATCCTCGTCATCCAGTCGATCTCCAACGGCCTGGACCTGCTGGCCGTCGAGTCCAACGTCAAGTTCATGGTGACCGGGGCCGTCCTCCTCCTCGCCGTCATCATCGACAGCGTGAGCCGCCGCAGCCGCGCGGCACACGGTCGCGCCTGACCGACGACCGCAACGTTCGTCAGGGTCGTCACCGCCGGGGCTCCCGGCATCGGCTCAGGGCCACTCCGCGTAGCATCGCGGGGTGGCCCTGACCGATCTCTCGCGCTGCTCCGCCGCGTCCCGCCATCGCGGTGACCCACAGGCCGGTTCGGCCCCCGTCGCCTCCCGCTGGCTGCTTGTCGAGCACGCGGGTCCGTGGACGAAGAAGCCGCTCGACACTCCACCGATGTCGGGCCCCCTCGGCGCGACGATCGAGAAGACGTGCGCCTCCTTCGGGGGCCGAGTGCTGCTGGTCCGCCGACCGGGACGCCGCGAGTCCGAGGACGAGGACGAGGTGCAGTCGTGGTACGCCGTCGACACCGTCCGGCGGACGTGGGTCACGGGCCTCTGGCGCCGCCCCGAGGACCTGCTCGACGCGGCCCACGCCCTGGGCACCCAGCTCAGCGGCAGCGACGAGGACGCCGCGCCGATGGTGCTCGTCTGCACCCACGCGACGCGCGACGCGTGCTGCGCCGTGCGCGGTCGCCCGATCGTCGCCACCCTCGCCCGCACCCTCCCCGACGAGGTGTGGGAGTGCACCCACCTCGGGGGGCACCGGTTCTCCGGGACCCTGCTGTCCCTCCCCGACGGGACCTGCCTCGGGCGGCTCGACCCCGACACCGCGGTGGGGGCGGTGACCGGCCTGCGCGAGGGCCGGCTGTCCGCGACGTACCTGCGCGGGACGACCCGGTGGGAGCCGCCGGTGCAGGCCGCGCTGGCCGAGGTGCTGCGCGAGCACGGACCCGCCGCCGTCGACGACCTCGTCCCCGGCAGGGTCGACGTCGTCGGCGAGGTGACCCGGGTCGAGGTGCTGGGCCGGGACCCCCTCCCGGAGCGGGTCGTCGTCGACGTCACCGCCGAGGCGCTCCCCGACGCCCCGCTGAGCTGCGGCGACAGCCCGAAGCCGCACACGGCATACCGCACCGTCATCCGCCCCTGACCGGGGATCAGCTTTCCCGCCCGATCCGGGAAACATCACGTTCGCAGGGGCACTGTTCCGGGGCGAACCCCACGCTTCCCCGGTGGAGCCGGAGCTCCTCCCGCGCGGCTCAGCCCGGGTCGGCGGATTCCGGCACCGCGGATGCCGGCACCTCCGCCGCCGCCGGGACGGTCACGGTCGTCAGCGGCGCATCCGGGGAGCAGGTGCGCGTCGGGTCCGGCTCCCGGCCGTCGACGCGCCGACCGTTGACGAGGGAGACGTCGTCGTATGCCGGCCGCCCCTCGATGACGTCGCGGAAGCGGTAGCGCGTCAGGGACGCGAGCCGGCAGTCCGTCCCGAAGGTGAGCACGTCGAACGCGGACGGCTGGCCGACGAGCTCCTCCCCTCCCTCGTTGGCCAGGAAGTGCGAGAAGGGGCCTCCTCCGGTGAAGGTCCCGGCCTGGATCCGGTTGCCCTCGAGGTCGGTCGAGTGCATGTGGCCGTTGACGAGGACACCGCCGTTGACGCCCTCCACGGCCCAGGGCTCGTGACCGACGACGAGGTCGGGCGCCGGGCGGTCGGCGTACGCCGCGATGAAGGCCTCGCGGGCGGGTGCCTGCTTGGCCGCCGACCCCGTGCCCGAGTCGCCGAACCACCTGGGGTCGTTGAACCCGGCGAGGCGCACGCCGCCGAGCGTGACCTCGGTGTACGTGCCCGAGCCGTCCTCGAGGAGGACGACGTTGGGCACGCGCCCGAGCCGGTCGAGCAGCGCGGTGTCCGTCGGCCCCGTGGCGTCGTGGTTCCCGCGGACGAAGAGGTAGGGGACGCCGAGCGACTCGATCCCCGCGAAGAGGTCGGAGGCGGCCGCCTCCTCCACGGTGCCGAAGGTGACGATGTCACCGGCGTCGACGACGAGGTCGATGCCCTCCTCCTCCACGATCGTGCGCATCAGGGCGTACTGGTTGCCACCATGGATGTCGCTGACGACGAGCACCCGGAGCGAGGTGTCGGACTCCAGGGGCGCGGCGGCGTACTTCTGCTGGAGCGCCGTCGACAGCGCGAGGAGGTTGCGCAGGTAGGGCGCCGTCTGGGTCGCCCGGGCCTCGACGTCCGAGAGGATGCCCTGTCGCTGCTGCAGGGTGCCGAGCACCCCGGTCGTCGTGAACGTCTGCTGCCGCTCGGGCTTGTAGGTCGCCCACAGCGACCCGGCCGTGCCGGCCGTCGACACGACCCAGCCCACGACCCCGACCACGACGAGGGCGCGCGGCAGGCGCCGGCGGCGGAGCAGCACGGCATACGCGGCCCAGCCCAGGAGCACGACGCAGGCCGCCCCGACGGCGAAGCGGAGCATCACCTCGACGGCGGCGGTGCGGATGGCGGAGCTCAGCTCCGCAGGCCCGGGCCGGAGCGTCGACAGCGTCACCCGCGGACGGGAGAGGACCTCGGTGATGCTCGCCTTGACCTGGGGCACGGCCCGCACGCCCGGCGCGACCCCGGCGAAGCCGACCTCGATGTCGCCGAACGCCGTCGTCGCGACGAGCTGGGCGCGGTGCGCGGGGTTCGGGTCGAGGGAGACGCTCGACTGGTAGAGGCGCGTCTCGGCCGTCACGGGTGCGACGGCGGTCGCGGTGGCCCCCGCGGCCGCGCAGGCGACCGTGAGCCCGACGACCGCGAGAGCGTGCTGCAGCCGGCGCGAGCCGATGCGGTGACCCGCCCACCACCACGTGCCGGCCGCCGTGACGAGCGGCCAGAGGACGGTGAGCGAGGCGACCACCCGCTCGTGCAGGCCGAATGCCGACCCTCCGAGCCCCACCACGAGCGAGGCGACCGCCGTCGTGATCACGGCGGCGGCCGGGCGGGCCACGCGGGCGGTCATCACCGGCGGGCCGCCGGGCCGGGCGGCGAACCACGGCCACAGACCGAGGAGCACGAACGAGACGCCGGCGACCAGGGTGTGCGCGGCCGACGACTCGGTCCGCGACGGCAGCGGGATCGCGGCGACGGCCAGCGTCGCGACTCCTCCGCCGGCGAGCAGGAGCCGGCCGACCCGTCGCGCGGGGACGAGCGCCCAGGCGGTGACGACGTGGGCGAGGCCGGTGAGCACCAGGCCCGTCTCCATGATCCACCGGTGGGGGGTCGCCGACGCCGCGAGCGCACTGATCGACTCGGCGCCTGAGTCGAACCCACCCGGCTGCGCCGCCGCGGCCCACGTCCATCCCCCGACGAGCGCCAGGACCGCGACCGTCGCGCTGAGCACGGCGGTGCGCGGTCGCCCGACGGGCTCCCCGTTCACGGGGCCGCCCGGCCGTCCGGTGGGGTGGGCCATGCGGGTCAGCCTAGGTCGGACACCTAGGCTGGCCGGTATGCCGTCGCCCCCCTCGCCGTTCGACGCGCCGTTCGAGGGGGTTCTCCTCGACCTGGACGGCACGCTCATCGACTCGATCGCGGCCGTCGAGCGCTCGTGGATCCGGTGGTGCCAGGAGTACGGCGTCGACCCGTTGCGGCTCATGGGTTTCCACGGTGTGACTGCTGCGAACGTCATCGACCAGCTCCTGCCGGAAGGTCCGCGCGAGGCGGCCCACGTGCGCATCCGCGAGCTCGAGGTCAACGACGTCGACGGGATCGTCGTGCTGCCCGGCGCCGCCGAGCTGCTCCGGGCACTCGCCGACGGAGGCGTGCCCACCGCGATCGTCACCTCGGGGACGAGTGACCTGGCCGAGGCCCGGATCGCGGCGACCGGGCTGGTGCACCCGCCGGTGGTCGTCACGGCATCCGACGTGGAGCGGGGCAAGCCGTGGCCCGACCCCTGGCTCGAGGGCGCGCGGCGCCTCGGCGTCGACCCGGGGGAGTGCCTCGTCATCGAGGACTCCGTCGCCGGGTTGCAGGCCGGACGCGCGGCGGGGTGCCGGGCGCTCGTCGCGGTGCTCGGCACGACCTCGCGGGAGGAGCTCGAGCAGGTCGCCGACCTCGTCGTCCCGGACGTCGCGTCGCTGTCGACGGTCGTCGCGGGAGGCCGCGTGCGGGTGGTCGGGCCCTAGGGTCTAGCCATGGATGCCGATGTCGTCGTCGTGGGTGCCGGGCTGGCCGGCATCGTCGCCTCGTGCGAGCTCGCCGACGCGGGCCGCTCCGTCGTGCTGCTCGACCAGGAGAGCGAGGCCAACCTCGGCGGTCAGGCCTGGTGGAGCTTCGGCGGGTTGTTCCTCGTCGACACCCCGGAGCAGCGCCGCATGGGGATCTCCGACTCCTTCGACCTCGCCTGGCAGGACTGGCAGGGGACCGCGGGGTGGGACCGCCTCGTGGAGCCCGACGGCTCGCCCGGCCCCGACCACTGGGGTCGCCGGTGGGGGCGGGCCTACGTCGAGTGGGCGGCGGGCGAGAAGCGCTCGTGGCTCAAGGAGCTCGGGGTCTCGTTCTTCCCCGTCGTCGGGTGGGCCGAGCGCGGCGACGGCACGAGCGGCGGCCACGGCAACTCGGTGCCACGGTTCCACATCCCGTGGGGCACGGGCACCGGCGTGGTCGCGCCCTTCGAGCGCAGGCTGCGAGAGCACATCGCAGGCGGCCGCGTCTTCTACATGCCCCGGCACCGCGTCGACGAGCTCGTGGTCACCGGTGGCGCCGTGACCGGGGTGCGCGGGGCCGTGCTCGCGCCCGACCGCTCGCCGCGCGGAGTGGCCTCGAACCGCGAGGTCACGGGGGAGTTCGAGTACGGCGGGATGGCCGTGGTCGTCACCTCGGGTGGCATCGGTGGGAACCACGACCTCGTGCGCGCCAACTGGCCGGACCGCCTCGGGACCCCGCCGGCCGACCTCCTGACCGGCGTGCCGGCATACGTCGACGGCCGGATGCTCGCGATCACCGAGGCCGCCGGGGGGACGGTCGTCAACCGCGACCGGATGTGGCACTACGTCGAGGGCGTGCGCAACTGGGACCCGGTCTGGCCCGGGCACGCCATCCGCATCCTCCCCGGACCGAGCTCGATGTGGTTCGACGGGCGCGGAGACCGCCTGCCGTCGCCCTACCTCCCCGGGTTCGACACCCTCGGCACCCTGAGCTACCTGCGACACAGCGGTTTCGACCACTCGTGGTTCGTCCTCAACCGCTCGCTCGCCGGCAAGGAGTTCGCGCTGTCCGGGTCGGAGCAGAACCTCGACCTCACCGAGCGGCGCTACCGCGAGGTGCTCCGGCGGCCGATCACGAAGGTGCAGCCCTCGGTGCAGGCGTTCCTCGACCACGGGGAGGACTGGGTCACCGCCGTCACGATCACCGAGCTCGTCGCGAAGATGAACGCGCTGACGCCCGAGGCACCGCTCGACGCGGCACACATCGAGCGGCAGGTCGTCGAGCGCGACCGGCAGGTCGACAACGCCTTCACCAAGGACGCCCAGGTCGCCGCCATCCGGGTCGCTCGTCGCTATCGGGGCGACAGGCTCACCAAGCGCGCCTTCCCGCTCCACCGCATCCTCGACCCGAAGCACGGTCCCCTCGTGGCCGTCCGCCTGCGGGTGCTCTCGCGCAAGACGCTCGGTGGGCTGCACACCGACCTGTCCGGGCGCGTCCTCGGAGCCGACGGCGAACCCGTGCCCGGCCTGTATGCCGCGGGCGAGGTCGCCGGGTTCGGCGGCGGTGGGGTGCACGGGTACCGCGCGCTCGAGGGGACCTTCGTCGGCGGCTGCCTGTTCTCCGGGAGGACGGCGGGGCGCGCCGCCGCAGCGGCGTTGTGAGCGGGGAGGGCCTGACGGGACCCGGGAGCATCGGGCCTGCCGGCCCGCTGGGATCGGGCACCGGGCCTGCCGGCCGGGTCGAGGCTGCCGATCCCTTGGCGTCGGGGGCGGGGCCCACCGTCCCGGTCGTGCCGTTGTGGCGGCACCGCGACTTCCGGCGGTACTGGGTCGCGCGCGAGGTCTCCATCACCGGCACCCTCGTCACGGCGGTCGCGCTGCCCGTCCTCGTCTACCGGCTGACCGGCAGCCCCTCACTGACGGCCCTCGTCGCCGTGCTCGAGGGCCTGCCCTACCTCGTGCTCGGCCTCTTCTCGGGGGCACTCTCGGACCGCCTCGACCGCCAGCGGGTCATGGTCGTCGCGGACGTCGTCGCCGGGCTGACGATCGCGTCGGTGCCGTTGGCGTGGTGGCTCGGGTCACTCACCCCCGTGCACGCGCTCGTCGCCGGGTTCCTCACGCAGTCGGCGTTCGTGTTCTTCGACGGTGCCGCCTTCGGGGCGCTCCCGGCGATCGTCGGGCGGGACCGGATCGGCGAGGCCAACGCCGCGGTGTGGGGAGTCGGGTCCTTCCTCGACCTCGCCGTGCCGATGCTCGCCGGGGTGCTGCTGGCGCTCGTGCACCCTGCCGTGCTGCTCGGGGTCGACGCCGTGTCGTTCGCCGTGTCGGCGGCGTGCGTCGCGACGATCCGGACCCGGCTCTCGGAACCACGGTCGGGGCTCCCGCCGCTCCGGCCGCGCGTGCTGCTGGCCGAGGTGGCCGAGGGGCTGCGCTTCCTCTGGGGCCACGTCGGCGTCCGCTCGCAGACCGTCATCGGGTTCCTCCTCTCGCTGTCGGGGGCAGGGTTCATGTCGCTGTCGGTGCCGTATGCCGACCGCCTCCTCGGGATCGGGACGAGCGGCTGGCGCTTCGGTCTCGTGTTCGCGGCCTGGGGGGTCGGCGGGATGCTCGTGGCGGCACTGACGCCCTGGCTGCTCCGCCTCGTCTCACCCAACCGCCTGGCGCTGCTGTGGCTGCCGGTCGCCGGCGTGTCGGGCGTCGTCGTCGCGCTGTCGTCGACCTGGCAGGTGGCCGTCGCTGTCATGGTGCTCTGGGGGGTGTCGTACCAGGGGGTGGTGCTCAACTCGATGACCTACCGCCAGCAGGTGACTCCCGAGCGTCTGCTCGGCCGGGTCAACACGGCGGGGCGGATGCTCTCGTTCGGCGTCGGGTGGACCTGCGGGGCCCTCGGGGCGAGTGCGCTGGCGGGGGCCATCGGGCTGCGTCCGGCGCTCGTCGCGGTCGTGTCGTTCGGCCTCGTGGCCGCGGTGTTCGGCTGGCTGTCGCCGCTGCGGACGATCGACGCGGAGGCGGGCGGCACGGCATACCGAAGCTCCCCAGGTTCCCGTCGAGGATAGGCGGCTCGCGGCGTGGTCCGTGCCGGAGACGGTGGGGTCACCACCCTCGACGGGCTCGGTTCAGTCCGAAGGCGTCTCGCCGCCGGTGGGCGCCCGCAGCTCCTCGCGCAGGCGCGGCACGGTGCGGCGCTCCGGGTGGATGCCGCGCTTGTCGCGGTAGAACGCGCGGACCTTGTCCATGTCGGCGACGACGTCGTCGGTGGCGGTGATCGTCGGGCCGAAGCCCGTGGTGCGCGTCGGACCGTCGATGAAGGCGAGGGCGATCGGGAGCTTCGCGGACCTCGCGATCCGCCAGAAGCCCGACTTCCAGTACTCGCCACGGGTCCGCGTGCCCTCGGCGGCCAGGATGAGCAGGAACGGCTTTCCGCTGCGTGCCTCGCGGATGAGCTCGCGGACGACGCCGGCGGGGTTGTCTCGGTCGAGGGGCAGGCCGCCGAGCCACCTCAGCAGGGGACCGAGCGGGCCGACGAAGAGCTCCTGCTTCACGAGGACCCGCGGCGTCACGCCACCCCGCCACATGACGAGGAGCATCATGACGAAGTCCCAGTTCGACGTGTGGGGAGCGCCCACGAGGACGCCCGTGCGGGGGACCTCCCCGACGGCCGTCCAGCCCGTCGCCCGGAGCACGAGGCTCGCCAGTCGACTCCTCATCACCGCTCCCGTCCGGGCGGGTGGAGGTCACACCGCCGTGGTCCACAACCTACGCCACCGTAGGTTAATGTCGAGATGGCCCTCGACGCCCGGACGGGCAGGGCCGGAAAGGACGGCGAGACCCGCATGACCGACCGCCCGTGGCTGAGGAACTACGCCCCCGGGGTCCCGGCCACGGTCGACGTCCCCGACCACTCGCTCGTCGACCTGCTCGACTCGTCCGTCGCCCGCTTCGGCGACCACGTCGCGCTCGACTTCTTCGGGAGCACGACGACGTATGCCCAGCTGGGCGACCAGGTCGGGAGGGCCGCCAGCGCGCTCCACGACCTCGGGGTCAAGGCGGGGGACCGGGTGGCGCTCGTGCTGCCCAACTGCCCGCAGCACGTCGTCGCGTTCTACGCCGTGCTGCGCCTCGGTGCCGTCGTCGTGGAGCACAACCCCCTCTACACGCCGGAGGAGCTGGAGGTGCAGCTCGCCGACCACGGGGCCCGGGTCGCGATCGTGTGGGACAGGTCGGTCCCCGTGGTGCAGCAGGTGGCCGCCCGGACCAGGGTCGACATCGTCGTCGCGGTGAACCTGACCACGGCGCTGCCCCTCGTGAAGCAGCTCCTGCTCCGGCTGCCCCTGGCCTCCGCCCGGGCGACCCGCGCGGCGATGACGGCTCCCGCGCCCGGCAGCCTCTCGTGGGAGGCGCTCGTGGGGGGCTTCCCGCCACTCGCCTCGACCTGGCCGCGGCCGCAGGGCAAGGACGTCGCCCTGCTCCAGTACACCGGTGGCACGACGGGCACGCCGAAGGGCGCGATCCTCACCCACCGGAACCTGCTCGCCAACGCGATGCAGGGCCGCGCCTGGGTGCCGGGTCTGCTCGACGGCGAGGAGACGGTCTACGCCGTCCTGCCGCTCTTCCACGCCTACGGGCTCACCCTGTGCCTGACGTTCGCGGTGAGCATCGGCGCGACCCTCGTGCTCTTCCCCCGGTTCGACGTCGCCCAGGTGCTCGAGGCGATGCGCCGCCGCCCGGCCACCTTCCTGCCGGCGGTCCCGCCGATCTACCAGCAGCTCGCCGCCGCGGCACGCGACCAGGGGGTGTCACTGACGTCGGTGCGGTTCGGCATCTCCGGGGCCATGGCCCTCCCCGTCGAGACCGCGGAGCTGTGGGAGCAGGTCTCGGGTGGGCTGCTCGTCGAGGGCTACGGCATGACCGAGTCCTCGCCGGTGGCCCTCGGGAACCCCGTGTCGTCCGGCCGGCGCCCCGGCTCGGTCGGCGTGCCCTTCCCGTCGACCGAGATCCGGGTCGTGGACCCCGAGGACCCCACCGTCGACCGGCCGCGTGGGGAGCGCGGCGAGCTGCTGATCCGTGGGCCGCAGGTGTTCTCCGGGTACTGGCAGCAGCCCGAGGAGACAGCGCGCGTCCTCCTGCCCGACGGGTGGCTGCGCACCGGCGACATCGTGGTCGTCGACCCCGACGGGTTCGTCACGATCGTCGACCGCATCAAGGAGCTCATCATCACGGGCGGGTTCAACGTCTACCCGTCCGAGGTCGAGGCCGCCCTGCGCAAGGTCGACGGCGTGCTCGACGCCGCGGCCGTCGGCCTGCCCGTCGAAGCGGGTGGCGAGGAGGTCGTCGCAGCCGTCGTGCCCGACCCGGGGGTCGAGCTCGACCCCGAGGCGGTGCGGCAGGCGAGCCGGGAGCACCTCGCGGCATACAAGGTCCCTCGTCGGGTCGTCGTCGTCGACGAGCTGCCCCGTTCGCTCATCGGCAAGGTCCTGCACCGCCAGGTGCGCGAGGCGCTGCTGTTCAGGTAGCGGGTGGTCGGCCACCCGGGCCCACCCCGCCCCGCCAGCCGCGCCGCGCCGGGTCACTCGACGAAGGTCGCCTCCACGGTGATCGGCACCGCCTTGAGCGCCTGGCTCACGGGGCAGCCCGCGCGGGCGTTCTCGGCGAACTCCCGGAACTGGTCGGCCGTGATGCCGGGCACGGCGCCCACCACGGCCAGCGCGACACCCGTGATGCCGGTGCCGGCCACGAACGTCACCGCCGCGGTCGTGTCGATCGTCGTCGGCGGCGTGCCGGCCTGGGCGAGGGCGTGCGAGATCGCCATCGAGAAGCACGTGGAGTGGGCCGCGGCGAGGAGCTCCTCGGGGCTCGTGAGGCCGCTGGACTCCTCCTCGGAGCGGTCCGCCCAGGTCACGTCGAAGGTGCCGAGCCCCGAGGACTCGAGGGTGACCTGCCCGGCTCCCTCGAGGAGGGAGCCCTCCCAGTGGGCTGAGGCGTTGCGGATGGCGGCCATGTGGTGCTCCTCGTGGTCAGGGTGGGTCGGAGTGGTCGGTGGTCTGCGTCGATCGGTCGGGTGCCGCCCGACCGGTCATGGGGATGCCGGGTGCGGCCGACCCAGCCTTGTCGCACCTCGGCCGGTTGGCAACCGCGCGACTGCCCCGCGGACGGTGGACCTCCCGGCCGGGTCCGGGAAGGCCCGAACGGGCACCGTCCGGGGCCGGTCCAGCCCACCCGGAAGGACCATTGACGCCCATTTCAGCACGAACCTAGGCTCGTGAGGCGCCGACCTGACGGCGGTCGTCCGGTCCGCGCGGGAGGTTCGATGCTCAGCAACCACGACCCCGTCGCGACGCTCGCGGTGAAGGACATGGAGGTGGCACGCGGGTTCTACGAGGGAGTCCTCGGGTTCAGGCCGGGGGGCGAGGTGCCCGAGGGGGTCCTCTACACCGCAGGCTCCGGGTCGTTCCTGGTCTACCCGTCCTCCTTCGCCGGGAGCAACAAGGCCACGGCCCTGTCGTTCCAGGTGCCGCGTGACGCCTTCGACGCGGAGGTCTCCGCCCTGCGTGCGAAGGACGTGACGTTCCAGACCTTCGAGGCCGAGGGCCTCACGTGGGACGACGGGGTCGCCTCCTTCGGCGACCAGTACCGCGCCGTCTGGTTCGCCGACCCCGACGGGAACATCCTCAACATCGACTCGACCTCCTAGCCGCCCCGGAGCCTCGCGGTCAGCGCAGGCTCAGGTCATAGGTCTCGTGGACGATGTCGCCTGCCCCGAACTCGGACTTGTAGCGGTGCAGGCCCTCGTTGAGCGCCCGGCCACCATGCGTGGTCGTCGTGCCCAGGCTGAGGAGGCGCACGCCTCGGCCCCGGGCCGAGTCGACGACGTCCTCGACGACGAGGTCCAGTGCGGACAGGCGGTACCCCCGGTCGTCCGCGGCGAGGTACTGCGCGTGGTCGACGCGACCCGTGCGCAGGGCGACGGCACCCGCCACGACGCGTCCGGCATCCACCGCGACGTGGCACGCGATGCGGCCGGGGAAGCTGCGGGCCAGCACGGTGACGTCGTCGAGGCTGTGCTGCGGGGTGCTCGCGTGGCTGTTGGCGAGCCGCGACTCGAGCACCGGCCAGAATGCCGGCAGCTGCTCGAGTCCGCGCACCACCTGGAGGCCGGCCCGGCGGGCTCGGCGCAGGTGACGGAGCCGGTGACGAGCCACCGCCCTCGCGGACCCCACGTCGACGAGGGACGCCAGCTCGCACCGGCTGCGCGTCGCGCCCAGCCGGAAGAGGGCGTAGAGGTCGTCCTGCGAGGGGGTCGACTGGTAGGGCAGCGGGACCGACTTGTACCGCAGCGTGTCGAACCCCTCGTGGTAGCAGTGCTCCGCGACGGCCGTAAGGGCGGCGAGCACGGCAGGCCCGACGAGGCGTCCGTCGTGCACCAACCCGCCGTAGCTCGTCGCCGGGTGGCTGTCGAGCATCCGCGGGTCGGACGGGTGCACTGCCGCGGGGAGCAGGGCGACCAGCCGGGCCCCACGCTCGACGACCAGCGAGTGGTCGTGCACCGCCCGCGCCGTGATGTCGAGGAATGCCCGCTGGTGGAGGAACGTACCGTTGCGGCTGCGCGCCACCAGCTCGTCCCACGTGGGGCGGTCCGCCTCGCGGTAGCGGCGCACGACGAGGTCGGTCACCCGCGAACCGCCGGCTCAAGTGGGATGCGCGGGCGCTCGTCACGACCCCGGGTGTCGAGGAGGCGCTCCAGGACGTCGGCGTCGACGACGTCGCCGGGGCTGCGGTGCTCGGTGCTGATGACGTGGATCCGGCTGTCGGGCAACGAGAGTCGTGCCCAGGTGAGGGCAAGCCGTGACGAGGCGTCGGGTCCGTCGGGCCCCCGGCTCCTCATCAGCTCCCACACGGCCGACGGATGCCTGGTGCCCGGCCAGTGTCCGGCGCCGTCCGCTGCGACTCCGTCCACGACCGCGTCGACGACCTGGACGCGGCGGGCGACGAGGTCCACGCGGGCCGTCGACCCCGTGCCGCCGGCGGAACCCATGTCGCGGGGAGTGGTGACCGTCACGACGGGCCGGCCGGCGAGGACGAACGCCTTCCCGGCATCCGGCCGCAGCAGCTCGGCGCAGGTGCCGACCCAGTGGGCGGTGGCGGCCAGCACGACCAGGGGGCGGGCCGAGCGGTAGCGGCGCCTCAGGTCGTCGTCGCCCCAGCGCTCGACGTTCGCGTCGATGGCGCGGATGCGGCGCCACACCTGGGCCGAGAACTGCCGCAGCGGACCTCGACGCCTGAGCAGGTGCCCGGTCGTCCGGTGCTGTCCGAGCAGGATCCGCCCGTAGCTCCGCCCGCGCTGGGCATGGTGCCGGAGCAGGCGCCACGGGGTGTCGCACCTCGTGTGGTGGACGAGGTGGACGTCCTGCGCGCGCCGGGCGGTGAAGCCGAGGCCGACGAGGCGTTCGTTGACCACCGTGTCCTCGCCGGCCCTGAGGTCCTCGGGGAAGCCTCCGACCCGCAGCAGTGCACGTCGGACGTAGGAGCAGTGGGCCGGAGCGCCACGGAGGTCCGTGGAGGGCCGGCCGGGGAGCACGTCGGAGTGGTCGAGGACGTACGACGCCCACCCGGCGGGGGTGTCCGTGCCGTTGAGAGTCGTCCCGGTGACCATGGTGTAGCCCTCGTCGTGGGCCCGGATGCGGGCGGCGAGGCTGCCCGGCGGGAGCTCCACGTGCGACCCGGGGAAGCTGACGTACTCCCCGCGCGCGACGCGCAGCCCGGCGTTCCTCGCGGCCCCGGGCAGCACGGGCTCGGGCAGGTCGACGAGGTCGACTCCCGGGAACTCGGCCCGGACGACGTCGGCCGCACCGCCGGAGCCGCTGGTGACGACGACGACCTGCACCGGGTCGTCGGCCTCCTGGTCCACGACCGACCGCAGGGCGCGCCTGATCCGCGGGCCGTCGTCGCGGGAGATGACGATCGCGGTGAGCGCCACGTCATCCGGCTCGTCCTGCTGCTCCGCCGCCTCGACCGGCGACAGCACCGGGGTCCCCGGCACCCAGGCCTGCCACGGCGCGGTCTCGACGTCCTCGACGAGGTCCTGGTAGGCGAACCCGAAGCTGCGGTCGGGGTCCACCTCGGCGTACTTCGCCACCCGTTCGGCGCGGCGCTCCGCGGAGGCCCCGGCCAGGTGACGGATCCGGATCGACGTGCGAGCCCGTCGGTGCCGCGCGACGGACGTGGGCACCGGCTCGAAGTGGAGGAGGCGGTCCGGGAACTCCTGGCCGGGCTCCCAGGCGAAGAGCCGGAAGACCCACCAGCCGGGCACCTCGACGCGGTCCTCGTCATCCCAGGTGCGGTGCACCCGGAAGCCGTACGCGAGGCCCGGGAGCGCCTCCTCGGCCACGAAGCGCCGGAGCTCGCGCCCCTCCGCGGGGTCGATCCGCTCGTCGCTGTCGAGGGAGAGGACCCATCGAGGCTCGAGCGCTCCCGCCGCCGCGAGCAGGCGGCGACGGTTCTCGCCGTCGTCCCACCCCAGGTAGGTCTCGCGCACCGGGTTGGTGAGGACCGTGACGACCAGCGGGTCCGCCTCCAGGACGGCCCGGGTGCCGTCCGTCGACCCGTCGTCCAGGGCGACCACGGCGTCGACGAACGACCGCACACCGTCGAGGTATGCCGGGAGGTCGCTCGCGCCGTTGCGCACCGGGAGCAGGCAGACGAGGAGCGGCCGGTCGGTCACGGCGTCGCGCCGCCGGGGCCGGGCCAGCCGAGCTCGGCCAGCACCAGGCGCGCCACCTCCGCCTCGTCCCACGGCTGGGTGTGGTCGGCCCACGCGATGGACCGCTCATGACCCTTGCCGGCGAGGAGGACGCAGTCCCCCGGCTCGGCCCACGCGAGGGCGAGCTCGATGGCGGCCCGGCGGTCGACGAGGCACTCGAGGTCCTCTCCCCGGCGAGCTCCGGCCGCGACCGCCCCTGCCGCCAGCTGCTCGATCGGGGAGCCGGGGTCCTCCTCCCGCGGGTCCTCCACCGTCAGCACCACGAGGTCGGCGAGGGTGGCGGCGATGTGGCCCATCCACGGTCGCTTGAGCACGTCGCGCTGACCCGCGCCCCCGAGGACGACGGCGAGCCTGCCGGCAGTGTGCCGGGCCCGCGCGTGGTGCAGCGCGGCGGTCAGCGCCGAGGGGGTGTGGGCGAAGTCGACGATGACGGCGAAGGGCTGACCCGCGTCCACCGGCTGCATCCGCCCCGGGAGCGGGACGAAGGACTCCAGGCCGGCGCGCACGGCATCCGCACCCACCCCTGCCGCGATGCCGGCGCCGGCCGCACAGAGCGCGTTGAGCACGTTGAAGCGACCGGGGACCGGAAGCGTGACGGTCGTCTCGAGGCCTGGCGCTCGGAGCACGAAGCGCGTCGACCACGCCGCCTCCTCGATCGCGGTGGCCGACACGTCCGCGGGCTCCTCGACGCCGCAGCGGATGACGCCGAGGCCGGCACGGCCCTCGAGGAGCGATGCAGCTCCCCGGTCGTCGACGTTGACCACCGCCGTGCCGCCCCCCGAGGCCACCTTGTCGAGCAGGAGTGCCTTGGCGCGGCGGTACGCGGTCGGGCTCCCATGGAAGTCGAGGTGCTCGTGGGTGACGTTCGTGACGACGCCGACGTCGAACGCCACCTCGTCGACCCGGCCGAGCGCCAGGCCGTGCGAGGAGGTCTCGAGGACGAGCCACTCGCACCCCTCAGCGGCGAGCTCGCCCACCAGCCGCCGGGTGTCGTCGGCCTCCGGGGTCGTGAGCCGGGACGTGGAGGCGACCCTCCGGCCGTCGCGGCTCGTCGCCACCGTGCTGACCGCGGCGACCGCGCGCCCGTCGGCGTGGAGGACGGACTCCACGAGGTGCGTCGTCGTCGACTTCCCGTCGGTGCCGGTAACGCCGACCACCCAAGGTCGTGCCGACACGGATGCCGGCGCGTTGTCGTCCGCCGGCGCGGGGACGGGCGAGGGCGCCGTGGGACGTCGGGGCACCGCTGGGTCAGGCGCCCGGGTGGTCGTAGAGGTCGTAGAGGTTGTACAGCGCGTAGAGATCGCCGTGGTCCACGTAGCCGCCGGCGCCAGGGGCGAGTCCAGGCTCCTCGGCGGCCACCGTGTTGGCGTAGGCGGCGGCCACGGCGGCCGTGACTCCGAAGGCGGTCAGCCGGGCGACGAAGGCGCGGCGGGAGATGCCGCCGGAGGCGTAGGCCTCGTAGAGCTCGGCGGGGTCCATGTCGTCAGGTGTTGGCACGGTGGCGACGCTATTGAGGAGACGCCCTCGTGGTCAATAGCCCGATCGGGCCCCGAGCGAGGGTTCTCCCCAACGGTGCGACACATCCCCCGTAGCCCCCGTGACCTCGACCTCCAGCACGAGGTCCCGCACACCCGGGCACCCCAGCTCCACCCACCGCCCCACGACCGTCATGAGCTCCGCCTCCGCCGAGGAGGAGCCGTGGGCGACGACATGGAGGGGACGCGGGACGTGGCCGTCGGTGCGACGCCCCTCCACGAGGGCCAGGCCCCCGTCCGGCGACAGGACGCCGACCGACAGCTCGGGCCAGCGTGAGACGAGTAGGCCCGAGGGCACCTCGAGCGACACGAACATCACGAGGTCCCACGGGGGCGCGGTGACGCCCAGGGCCTGGCGTCGCTCGACGCGCAGCGACCCGACGAGGCGCTCGCGGTCGGTCGCGTCGAGCCCGGCGACGGCGGCACCGGCCAGGCGCACGGCGTCCGCCGCGTCAACGACGGAGGTGAGGAGGGGCAGCTGCGCCGGGGACGGCCCGTCCCGGCGGTCGTCGGGGCGCAGGGGCATGAACCGGCCGGTCAGCACCTCGACCGACTCGAGGCGCGCGCCGTGACGACGGAGGGTGCTCACCGCCTGCGTCTCGTCGCGGTTGAGCCGCAGGGGCACCTCCACCAGCCCACCCTCGACGACCTGGTCGAGCCACGCCCTCGGTATGCCGTCGGCGCTCGCTGTCACGATGACCCGGTCGAAGGGTGCCTGGGCGGGGGCACCTGCTGCGCCGTCGCCCGTCAGGACGTCGACCCCCAGGCCGCTCACGGCGAGGGCCGACCGGGCGGCCTCGGCGACACCGGGGTCGACCTCGACGGAGACGACGCGCCCTCGCGGGCCGACGAGGGTGGCGAGCAGCGCGGCGTTGTAGCCCGTGCCCGTGCCGATCTCGAGGACGCGCATGCCGGGGGCGACCTGCAGGCTCTCGAGCATGGCGGCCATGAGCTGGGGCTGCGACGACGAGCTCAGCGCCACGCCTCCGCGCCCGGCCACCGTCACGAGGACCTCGTTGCGGTAGACGCTCGCGACGCCGTGGGTGAGGGCGTGTCTCGGGACGAAGAGCTCGCGGGGGACCGTGGCGAACGCCGTCCGCACCGGGTCGCTGCGGATCGCGCCGGCCCTTACGAGGTCGTCGACGAGACGCTCTCGGTGGGGGCCGCTGTCGTCGAGCCACCCGGAGTGGGGCGTGCGCACGAGGTCACGGTAGGGCAGGCCGGCTGCCGTGCCCACCGGGGGTCTCGACCCGCCTCGACCTGCGGCCCAGCCCTGCCCCTACGTGCCACAGTGGCCCCATGGCGTCGGTACCCCCCCGACAGGACCGTCCGCCGCGTGCCCTGCTGGACCTGGTGGCCGACCTCGCCCCGCTGCGGGGCGAGCTGCGCACGGGCCGGGCCGTCGTCGACGCCTCGATCGCTGTTCGCCGGGTCGAGCCCGACCTCGGGCGGATGCGGGCGGGTGACCTCTTCGTCGCGCTCCCGGGCGCCTCCGTCGACGGGCACGACCTCGTGGCCCTGGCCGCGATGAGGGGCGCGTCGGCAGCGCTCGTCGCACGCCCGTGGGCCGACCGGCTCGGCGCCCTCCCGCTGCCCCTCGTCGTCGTGGACGACCCGGCGGTCGCCGTGTCTGGCCTGGCCTCCGCATGGCGGGCACGCCTGCGCGGCACCGTCGTCGGGATCACGGGGAGCGTCGGGAAGACGAGCACGAAGGAGGCGCTCGCGGCGGCGCTGCGGCCGACCCGGGCGACCTGGGCCACGGAGGCCAACCGCAACACGGGGCTGGGGGTCGCCATGACCCTGCTCGATGCCGCCGAGACCGACGACGTCGTCGTGCTCGAGATCGGCGGTGGGGAGGGTCGCGACGAGATCGCGCGCACGTGCGCGGTGGCCCGACCCGACGTCGGTGTCGTGACGTCGGTCCACCCGGTGCACCTCGCCACCATGGGGAGTGTCGCGGCGATCGCGGCCAGCAAGGCGGACCTCGTGCGGGCCGTACCGCGCGAGGGCGCCGTCGTGCTCAACGCCGACGACCCGCTCGTGCGCGACATGGCCCTCCTCTCGAGTGCTCCGGTGCGCTGGTACGGCCGCGGGCCCGCCGCCGACGTGGGAGCGGAGTCCGTGCGCTCGGCGGGCCTGGACGGGACGGACCTCGTCGTCAGGTCGCGCGGGCTGCGACACCTCGTGCACGTCCCGTTCCTCGGAGGTCACGCGGTGGAGGTCGTGCTCGCCGCAGTGGCCGCCGCTGAGGTGCTCGGGGTGGAGGCGTCGGAGGCCATCGCCGGCATCCCGGACGCCGGGCCCCTCGTCCGCCCGCGTCTCGTGCCGGGGGAGGGCGGGTGCACGGTCGTCGACGACTGCTACAGCGCCAGCCCTCCGTCGGTGCGCTCCGCGCTCGACCTCGTGGGAGCCCTTGTGGGACGCCGCCGCGTCGCCGTGCTCGGCGACATGCGCGAGCTGGGTGAGCTGACCGGCCCCTCGCACCACGAGGTGGGGCGCTACGCCGCGCACCGCCTGGACCGGCTCGTCACGGTCGGCGAGGACGCGCGGGAGCTGGCGCGCGCGGCATCCGACGAACGTCCGGGGGTCCGGGTGACCAGCGTCGGCGAGGACGAGCTCGACGGGGCGCTGGCCGCCGTCCGGGCCGAGCTCGACGGAACGGCCGTGGTCCTGGTCAAGGGGTCGCGCGCCCTCCGCCTCGACCGCGTCGTCGACGCGCTGCGCCTCTGACGCCCGGGGTACCCCGGGGTCACAGGTACTGGCCGGTGCCCTCGGTGTGTCCGGGCTCGGGCCCCGGGCGGTTGGGCTGCGGGATGCCGTGCCGAGGTCCCTGCTGCGGCGACCCTCCGTGCCCTGCGACACCGGGCGGAAGGGCTCGCATCTGCTGGAGCTGGGCCTGGGCGGCCATCTGCTGGGCGACGAGGGCGGTCTGGATGCCGTGGAAGAGGCCTTCCAGCCAGCCGACGAGCTGGGCCTGCGCGATGCGTAGCTCCGCGTCGGACGGCGAGTCGTCGTTGAAGGGCAGGGCGATGCGCTCGAGCTCGTCCACGAGCTCCGGGGCGAGGCCGTCCTTGAGCTCGGCCATCGAGCGGTCGTGGATGTCGGCGAGGCGTGCCCGGCCCTTGTCGTCCAGGGGAGCGCTACGCACCTCGTCGAGGAGCTGCTTGACCATCGAGCCGATCCGCATCACCTTGGCCGGCTGCTCCACGAGGTCGGCCGGGTTCATCGACCGTTCGCGCGCCTCGTCCGGGCGCTCATCGTCCTCGGCCTCGGCGTGGGGGGCGACGCCCATCCCGTCGGGCGTGACGACGACGACCCGATGCCCGTCGCTCGTCACCGTGGCGGGCACGGCGCGCCCGCCGTTCTCACCCGGGTCCTGGTCGTGGTTGGGCTGGTCGCTCATGACCCCCATCCTGCCCCACGGCTCCGGCGCGGCTGACGGCATCCGACGCGTGGGCTCGACCGGCGCCGGGCAGCCACAGGGGCGCACGCCGCAGGTCAGAGGCGGGACTCCGCGGCGTCCCCGCCGCTGAGCTTCTGGGCCAGCCAGACCGGGAGGATCGACACGAGGACGAGCACCTCGTGGGGACCTCGTGCGAGGGCTGCCGGAGGTCGACTGGTTCACCGCGCGCCGGACGGGTCACGAGCGGGGGCCAGGGTGGGGCCTGGCGCTTCACCGCGTGCGGTGCCATGCCGCTGGGGTGCCCAGCTCCGACTGAGGCCGGTGGCCCCGCGAGGGGTTCGCGGCGGCGGGCCTCGGGGGGCGGGCCTCCGGCGGCTCGTCGGTGGGGCGATTCCGTGGGGCGGGGCCTGTGGCGGGGCCGTCAGTGCGCGAGGAGCTGTGCGGCGAGGGCCAGGGCGGCGGGGAGCGCCTGGACCCACAGGATGCGTCGGCTCGCGGTGACTGCTCCGAACACCCCGGCGACGACGACGCAGGACAGCGTGAAGACCGCGAAGGCGAGCCGGTGGTCCTCCGGGCCGGCGAGGGCCAGCACGAGCCCGGCGACGAGGAACCCGTTGTAGAGGCCCTGGTTGGCGGCGAGGACCTTGGTCTGGACGGCGAGCTCGCGACTCGTGCCGAAGGCCGCGCGGCCACGCGGCGTGTCCCAGAGCGCCATCTCCAGGACGACGATGTAGACGTGGATGAGCGCCACGAGGGCGGTGAGGACCGTGGCGATCGTCGTCATGGCCGATGTCTACCGCACGCGGCGCCGCAGCGGCAGGCTCACGAGGCATTCGGGGCCGACGTTGGTGGGCGGCGGTGGCGCGCCCGACCGTCGAGACCCGGCGACCATCGAACGGGCCGTCATGCAGAGGCCGGCGTCAGGAGAGCGCCGACCAGTACACCTGTGCCGGAGACGTCCAGATGCTTCACCAGGTGAGTCATCCCGGATCCCCGTGAAGCAACCAGGGGGTTGGTCCGTCGTGCGAACCACCCAACGGCTGCCTCGCCCCGTGAAGCAACCAGGGTTGGTCCGTCCTCCGAACCATGCAACTGCTGCCTCGCCTGTGAAGCAACCAGGGGGTTGGTCCGTCCTGCGAACCACCCAATCGGTGCCTCGCCTCGTGACGCAACCAGGGGGTTGGTCGGCCTTCCGAACCATGCCACGGATGGTTCGCCTCGTGGGGCATGAACGGGTGGCTCACCTGGTGAAGCATCTGGACCCCTCGGACGGGGGTGTTTCGGGG
>DASSYJ010000028.1:0-9282 GCA_035703305.1 Ornithinibacter sp.
ACCACGACGCCCAGCCGCTCCGCGAGCGCGAGATAGTTCTTGACGAGGGTGTTCTTCGCACCGACGCGGCAGCCGACCATGCAGTTGCCGCACTGCGTGCAGCCCGTGCGCTCGGGTCCCGCGCCACCGAAGTAGGGGTCCGCGACCCGCTCACCGGGAGGGCCGAAGTAGATGCCGACCGGGGTCTTGCGGAAGGTCTCGCCGACCCCGAGGTCCTCGGCGGTCTGGCGCATGACGTGCTCGACCGGCCCGTCGCAGGGGTTCGTCACGACGCCCAGCATCTGCGAGGCCGTCTCGTAGTGCGGGGCGAGCTCGGCCTGCCAGTCGGTGATGTCGCCCCACTGCGGGTCGCGGTAGAAGGGGGCCGGTGGCACGTACAAGGTGCCCGCGTAGTTGAGCGACCCACCGCCGACACCCGCTCCGGCGAGGATCATGACGTCCCTGAGCCGGTGGATGCGCTGGATGCCGTAGAGGCCGAGCTTCGGTGCCCAGAGGAAGCTGCGCACGTCCCAGGACGTCTTGGCGAAGTCCTCGTCCTCGAACCGTCGGCCGGCCTCGAGCACGAGGACGCGGTAGCCCTTCTCGGCGAGCCGCAGGGCCGAGACCGACCCCCCGAACCCGGAGCCGATGACGACGACGTCCACGTCGGTGTCCACGAGGGTGTCCGACGACGTCTCCACGTCGGTGTCGACGCCCGGCCTCCGGCCTGTGTCCCGCTCCATCTCGTCCACTCCCTCGCTCACGGCAGCCGCGCCGCCTTCATGACGCGCATGGCGCGGGTCATCATCCGCGCGTAGTGCTCCTTCGACGCCCCGGAGCGCGGGGCGATGCCCAGGACGTGCTGGGAGGTGACGTTCTGGCTCTCGGTGTACTTGAGGAGGCCCTCGCTCCCGTGGCGCCGGCCGAGGCCCGAGGACTTCATCCCGCCCATCGGGGCGGCCACGCTGCCCCATGCCGCGGCATACCCCTCGTTGACGTTGACGGTCCCGGCGTGGATCCGCGCCGCGAGGTCGCGGCCCCGGCGCACGTCGCGCGTCCACACCGAGGCGTTGAGGCCGTACTCGGTGTCGTTCGCGAGCCGCACGGCCTCCTCGTCGGAGTCCACGCGGTACAGCGCGACCAGGGGTCCGAAGGTCTCCTCGTCGCGGCACGCCATCGCCGAGGTCACGCCCTCCAGGACGGTCGGCTCGACGACGAGGGGCCCGATGTCGGGTCGCGCGTGGCCTCCGGCCAGCACGCGCGCACCCTTGGCCACCGCATCCTCGATGTGGGCGAGGACGCGCTCCATCTGCTCCTCGCTGACGAGGCTTCCCATGTCGGCATCCCAGTGGAGGGCGGTCGACAGCCGCATCGTGCGCACCCGGCCGACGAAGCGCTCGACGAAGTCGTCGTAGACGTCGCGGTGGACCACGAGGCGCTCGGCGCTGACGCAGAGCTGCCCCGCCGAGGAGAAGCACCCGTGGATCGCACCGTCGACGGCGCGCCTGAGGTTGGCGTCGGCGGCGACGTACATCGTGTTCTTCCCGCCGAGCTCCAGGCTGACGCCGACGAGCCGCTTGCCCGCGGCCTGGGCCACGCGCCGGCCGGTGGCGGTCGACCCCGTGAAGCAGACGTAGTCGGTCAGGTCGACGACGGCCTGACCTGCGGGGTCCCCGTGGCCGAGGACGACCTGGAGGAGGCCGTTCGGGAGGCCGGCGTCCGCCATCAGCTCGGCGGCCGCCAGGGCCGTCAGGGAGGCCTGGACGTCGGGCCGCAGGACGACGGCGTTGCCTGCGAGCAGGGCCGGGAGCGCGTCGCTGACGGCGAGGACGAGGGGGTAGTTCCAGGGCGAGACGATGCCGACGACGCCCTTGGGCCGGTGGTGCTCGACGGCCCTCGAGAGCAGGGGGAACACGCCGACGTGCTGGATGTCGCGCAGCAGGATCGGCCCGCGCCGGGCGTAGTGCCGGGCGACCACCGCGACGTCACCGACCTCCTCGAAGGCATGGGCACGGGTCTTGCCCGACTCGAGCTGGATGAGGTCGAGCAGCTCGGACTGCCGGTCGAGGACCAGGTCGTGGATCCGCAGGAGGACCGCGGCCCGCTCGACCACGGGGGTCGCGGCCCAGGTCCGCTGGGCGACCCGGGCGGCCGCCACCGCCTCGGCCACGTCCCCGGCGGTCGACAGCGGCAGGACGGCCAGCGGGGCCCCCGTCAGGGGCGTGGAGATGAGCAGCTCACCCCCTTCGCCGGTGGCCACGACCCGGGCGGTGAGCTCGCGCACCCGCGCCGGGTCCACGGCATACGTGGACGTGGGGTCGGTCTCGGGGTCGGCGATGACGTCTGCCATTACCGAAGAGTAACCCCGCGACCTGTCGAGCGCGGTGGATGAGCGGGACAGGTCACTCCCCGGGGGTTCGGAGGGGCGGGAACGGGCCCTGCTCAGCTGCGCTGGAAGGGCCGTGCTCAGCTGCGCTGGTAGGGCGCCACGACGACCTCGACGCGCTGGAACTCCTTGAGGTCGAGGTAGCCCGAGGTCGCCATCGCGCGGCGTAGGGCCCCCACGAGGTTCGTCGTGCCGTCGGCGCTGCGGCTCGGGCCGAAGAGGATCTCCTCGAGCCCGGCGACCGCCCCGACCTCGACCCGCTCGCCGCGCGGGAGCTCGGGGTGGTGGGCCTCGGGGCCCCAGTGGAAGCCGCGGCCCGGCGCGTCGGTGGCCCGGGCGAGCGCGGCACCGAGCATCACGGCATCCGCACCGCAGGCGACGGCCTTGACGACGTCGCCGCTCGTGCCCATGCCGCCGTCGGCGATGACGTGGACGTACCGGCCGCCCGACTCGTCGAGGTAGTCACGACGCGCGGCGGCGACGTCGGCGATGGCGGAGGCCATGGGGGCGTGGATGCCGAGCGTGCGGCGGGTCGTGTGGGCGGCGCCGCCGCCGAAGCCGACGAGCACGCCCGCGGCGCCGGTGCGCATGAGGTGCAGCGCCGCCGCGTAGGACGCGGCCCCGCCGACGATGACGGGCACGTCGAGCTCGTAGATGAAGCGCTTGAGGTTGAGGGGCTCGGCCCGGCCGGAGACGTGCTCGGCCGACACGGTCGTGCCACGGATGACGAAGAGGTCGACCCCCGCGTCGACGACGGTCTTCCACAGCTGCTGCGTCCGCTGAGGGGTGAGGGCACCGGCGACGGTGACGCCCGCGTCCCGGACCTCGCGCAGCCGCTCGGTGACGAGGTCGGGGTCGATGTCCGCACGGTAGATCTCCTGCATCCGCGTGGTGACGAGTGCCGGGTCGAGGGTGGCGATCTCGGCGAGGAGCGCGGTGGGGTCCTCGTATCGGGTCCACAGGCCCTCGAGGTCGAGCACGGGCAGCCCCCCGAGGCGCCCCAGCTCGATGGCGCTCTGGGGCGACATCACCGAGTCCATCGGCGCGGCGATCACCGGGATGTCGAAGTGGTAGGCGTCGATCTGCCAGCCGACCGAGACCTCCTCGGGGTCCCGTGTGCGGCGGGAGGGCACGATGGCGATGTCGTCGAAGGAATAGGCCCGGCGACCGCGCTTGCCACGGCCGATCTCGATCTCGGTCACCGGGGCAGCCTACCGACGGGCCGGTGACCGGTCGGGTGGCGCCCGGTCGCCGTGGGGTGGCTGCGGGAGGGCCGCGGCGGGCGCGGCCGAATGCGGCGAGCGCGGCGGGGTGCGGCGAGCGCGGCGGGCTGCGTCGGGTGCGGCGGGTTCGCGCGAACGACTCGGGGAATGCGGTGGTGCCCGTTAACCGTTTCCGCCCTGTCGGTGCCCTGCGGCAGACTCGCCCTCGGCAGCGTCGCCACTCCCGCGTTGAGGGCAGACAACGTCGACGCGGCCCGCAGCATCCGACCTCATGACAGGGAGTTCACGTGTCATCCGCACCAGCACCCGCCCCACCCGGGCACCACGAGTACCCCGACAAGATCGACGGAGCCGTCCTCAAGATCGCCGGCGTCGTCGTCCTCGGCGCCATCATGTCGATCCTCGACATCACGGTCGTCAACGTCGCGCTGCCGACCTTCCAGGTGGAGTTCGGCTCCCCGGGTGACCCCCTCCCGTACTCCACGGTCGCGTGGACGGTCACGGCCTACACGCTCGCGCTCGCGACCGTCATCCCGCTCACCGGGTGGGCGGCCGACCGGTTCGGCACCAAGCGCCTCTACATGACGGCGCTCCTCCTCTTCACCCTCGGCTCCACGCTGTGCGCCATGGCGAGCACGATCGGCATGCTCATCGGCTTCCGCGCCCTGCAGGGCCTCGGTGGCGGCATGCTCATGCCGCTCGGCATGACGATCATGACCCGCGCGGCCGGTCCGGCCCGCATGGGTCGCCTCATGGCCATCCTCGGCGTGCCGATGCTCCTCGGCCCGATCTTCGGCCCCATCCTCGGCGGCTGGCTCATCGAGAACTACTCGTGGCACTGGATCTTCCTCATCAACGTGCCCATCGGCGCCATCGCGCTGGTCTACGCCTGGCGCGTGCTGGCCTCCGACCGCCCCGAGCCCTCCGAGTCCTTCGACTGGGTCGGCATGGCGCTCATGTCCCCGGGCCTGGCGCTCTTCCTCTACGGCGTCTCGTCGATCCCGGGTGAGGGCACGTTCTTCGCCCCGAAGGTCGTCATCCCCGGCACGATCGGCCTCCTCATGGTCGCCGGGTTCGTGGTCTGGAGCTTCCGCCCCGTGCACCCGCTGCTCGACCTGCGGCTGTTCAAGAACCGCAACCTCACGGTCTCGATCATCACGATGTTCCTGTTCGCCGCGGCGTTCTTCGGCGGGCTGCTCCTCGTGCCGACGTACTTCCAGCAGGTGCGCGGCGAGACCGCGCTCCAGGCCGGCTGGCTCATGGCGGTGCAGGGTCTCGGTGCCATGATCACCATGCCGATCGCGGGCGCGCTGATGGACCGGCTTCCCGTCGGCAGGATCGTGCCGTTCGGCCTCGTCCTGATCATCAGTGGCATGTACGCCCTGACCCAGCTCACCTCGACGACGCCCTACAGCTACATCCTCCCGGTGCTCTTCATGATGGGCCTGGGCATGGGCGCGACGATGATGCCGCTGATGACCTCGGCCCTGAAGACGCTGAAGTCGCACGAGGTGGCTCGCGGGTCCACGTTGCTCAACATCAGCCAGCAGATCGCCTCCTCGATCGGTGTCGCCGTCATGTCGGTCGTGCTGACCAACGGGCTCAACAACGACCCGCTGCTCAAGGCGTCCAAGGCCTTCAACGAGGCCACTGCCGGCATCACCGACCCGGCGCAGCTCGGCAGCATCGCCGCGCGCTTCCCGGAGGTCGCGGCGCTCCTCGCCAAGGGCCAGGAGGTCCTCATGGCGGCGGTCCACGAGGCGATGGCGGCGGCGTTCAGCACGACGTTCTGGGTGGCGGCGGTGCTGCTGACCCTCACGCTGGTCCCTGCGTTCTTCCTCCCGCGCAAGCACGAGGAGTCGCACCTCCTGGACGACGCGACTGCGGAGGAGGTCGCGCCGCCCATCGTGCTCCACTGAGCCGCAGCTCATCCGACGGATGCCGGTCCCGCACCAGCGGGGCCGGCATCCGCCATGCTGGGGCCGTGCAACCCGGACCCCACAACGCGATCACCGACGTCGACGGGGTGCGGGTCGGCCACACCACCCGCGACGAGCCGGGCTGGCTCACCGGTGTCACGGTCGTCGTCCCCCCGCCGGGCACGGTCGGGTCGGCCGTCATCCGGGGCGGCAGCCCGGGGACCCGTGAGACCGCCCTCCTCGACCCCCAGGCGCTCGTCGACGCGGTGGATGCCGTCGTCCTCGCGGGAGGCAGCGCGTTCGGTCTCTCGGCTGCCGACGGCGTCATGGCCGAGCTGTATGCCGCGGGCCGCGGCTGGGCGGTCGGCCCCCCGCCGCAGGTCGTCCCCATCGTCCCGTCGGCGATCCTCTTCGACCTGGGTCGCGGCGGGGAGTGGCTGCACCACCCCGCGCCGTCCGACGGCGCTCGGGCCTTCCGGACCGCCTCCGACGGCCCGGTGGCCGAGGGCTCACTGGGCGCGGGCACGGGAGCGCGAGCCGGCGGCCTGCGCGGCGGGGCGGGCACGGCATCCGTCGTCCTCGGCTCGGGGGTGACGGTCGGCGCCCTCGTCGTGGTCAACGCCGCCGGCTCACCGCTCGCCGCCGACGGGACCCTGCGTGCCGCGCACCTCGCACTGGGGAACGAGCTCGGCACCCTGCCCACCCCCGATCCCGACCGCGTCGCCGAGCACTGGGCGCAGCGGGCCGCCGAGGAGGCCGAGCTGCGCGCGGCGATGGCCACCACCCTCGCGGTCGTCGCGACCGACGCGACGCTGACCATGGTGGGCTGCCAGCGCCTGGCGGGTGTGGCCCACGACGGGTTCGCTCGCGCCCTCTCCCCGGTCCACACGGCATACGACGGCGACGCGGTCTTCACCCTGGCGACGGGCGGCCGCCCGGAGGTGACGGGGCTCGACGAGGTCGAGCTCCAGACCGCTGCGGCCGACTGCGTGTCCCGCGCCATCGTGCGGGCGGTGCTGGCCGCGACGTCCGTCGACCGCACCGCCGACGGCGGTGTCGCCCTGCTGTCCTACCGCGACGCGATCACCTGAGCGAGGGCAGCCGGGGAGTGCGCCCCTTGGGGGTGCGGCGGGCGGGGGGTCAGCCCGTCGAGGTGTAGTTGGGCGCCTCGACGATGCCGGTGATGTCGTGGGGGTGCGACTCGCGCAGCCCCGCGGTCGTGATCCGGATGAAGCGGCCCTTGGCCTTGAGCTCGGGCACCGTGTGCGCGCCGACGTAGAACATCGACTGGTGGAGGCCGCCGATGAGCTGGTGGGCCACCGCGCCGACGGGGCCGCGGTAGGCCACCTGGCCCTCGATCCCCTCGGGCACGATCTTGTCGTCGGAGGCGACCTCGGCCTGGAAGTAGCGGTCCTTCGAGTAGGACTTCTTGCCGCGCGAGGACATCGCTCCGAGCGAGCCCATCCCGCGGTAGGCCTTGAACTGCTTGCCGTTGATGAACACGAGCTCGCCCGGTGACTCCTCACAGCCGGCGAGGAGTGAGCCCACCATGACGGTGTCGGCGCCGGCGACGAGCGCCTTGGCGATGTCTCCGGAGTACTGGAGGCCGCCGTCACCGATGAGCGGGACGCCAGCGGGTGCGCACGCGAGGGACGCCTGGTGGATGGCCGTGACCTGCGGGACACCGACGCCCGCCACGACGCGGGTCGTGCAGATCGAGCCCGGCCCGACGCCGACCTTGACCGCGTCGACGCCGGCGTCGATGAGCGCCTGGGCGCCTGCGCGCGTGGCGACGTTGCCGCCGATGACCTGGACGTGGCGCGTCGCGGGGTCCTTCTTGACCCGCTCGACCATCTCGAGCAGGAGGCGGGCGTGGCCGTGCGCCGTGTCGACGACGAGGACGTCGACCCCCGCCTCGACGAGGGTCGTCGCACGCTCCCAGGCCTCGCCGAAGTAGCCCACCGCGGCACCGACGAGCAGCCGTCCGTCGCCGTCCTTGCTGGCGTTGGGGAACTGCTCGGACTTCACGAAGTCCTTCACCGTGATGAGGCCGCGCAGCCGCCCCCGGTCGTCGACGATGGGCAGCCGCTCCCGCTTGTGCTGGCGGAGCAGCAGGGTCGCCTCGTCGTGGCTGATGCCCACGTGCCCGGTGATGAGCGGCATGGGCGTCATCACGTCGCGCACGAGCGTGTGGCCCCATTCCGCGACCGGCGTGAACCGCAGGTCGCGGTTCGTGACGATGCCGAGGAGGTGCTCACCCTCGTCCACCACCGGGAGGCCCGAGACGCGGTAGCGGCCACATCGCTCGTCGAGGTCCTCGAGGGTCGCATCCGGCCCGATGGTCACCGGGTTGGAGATCATCCCGGTCTGGGTCCGCTTGACGAGGTCGACCTGGTAGGCCTGGTCCGCGATCGAGAGGTTGCGGTGGAGGATGCCGATGCCGCCGTGCCGCGCCATGGCGATCGCCATCCGGGCCTCGGTGACGGTGTCCATCGCGGCGGAGATGAGAGGGACCCGGATCGAGATCCCGCGCGTCAGGCGCGTCGTGGTGTCGACGTCGCTGGGGATGACGTCGGTCTCGCCGGGCTGGAGGAGCACGTCGTCGTAGGTCAGCCCCAGCTCGGCGAACGGTGAGGCGGCCGTCGGCTCGGCGGAGGCGGCGGGCACCGCCGGGGTGGGCTCGTCGGGGTGCGGGGCGGCGTCCGCGCCCGCCGGAAGGTCGAGGGTCGTGCTGGTCTCGTCGAGTCCGAGGCTCATCACCCGATTCTACGGGCTCGGTCACGGACGGCCGTCGCGACGCCACGGCGGCGGTCAATCCGCGATCCTGCGCGCTGCACGAGCCCCCGTAACGACGCCGTGGAGCTGGCTGAGCCACGCTTCGCAGCAGCCTCGGCGCCGGGAACCTTCGGAATCCACGGTCGGCATCGTCCGTGGTCAGAGGCCCTTTAGGGCGTGAACACGGCGCCTTGACCAACTCCTTACCAAAGGATTGCCCACTCTGTACCAAGCCCCTCCTACCGTGAACGCCATAGCCAGCTCGGTGAGCCGGCCCAGCGCGTGCGGAGGTTCACATGGCCGAGATCACCCGACTGCCGGGTCCCGTGGCCGACCTGTGGGACTGGCAGCTCGACGGGGCCTGCCGTCGCGTCGGTCCCGACGCCTTCTTCCACCCCGAGGGCGAGCGGGGCAGCAAGCGCCGGACCCGGGCCAGCGCGGCCAAGGAGATCTGCGTGAGCTGCCCGGTGATCCAGCAGTGCCGGAGCCACGCGCTGTCCGTCCGTGAGCCCTACGGGGTCTGGGGCGGGCTGACCGAGGACGAGCGGGAGTCCTTCTACGCGCGGGAGCGCCACATCGCATCCTGACCACGTGGCGTCCGACGAGGGCGTCACCCACGAGCACCGGGGGAGAGAGGCGGTCGAGGTCGCAGGACGGCCCGGTCCGCGGGACGACGACGAGGTCCCCGACGGCCGGTTACCGCCTGCGGCCTCGACACCAAGCGGGCCGACGGCCGTCGGCTCGAGATCGACGACGGGGCGCCGGGCACAGCACTACGGGGACGGTCCGGCGCCCGTCGAGGATCCGCGGCACCGAGCGAATCGTTCGGCACCGGCTGGGTGCTTCGGGCGCTACCAGGCGCGGTCACCCCGGACATGGCTGCCTCCGGCGGCCGGGGCCGGGGCCGGGCTGATCGTGAGCTCACGCACGGGGCCGGTTAGCCTGACGGGATGAGCACCCCCCACGAGGTCCCCATCCGGGACGACTCGATCCGGCTCGG
>DASSYJ010000035.1:0-20420 GCA_035703305.1 Ornithinibacter sp.
GTCGGCCTGCCCGCGGGCGCTGGCAGGCCGACGACGTGCGGCGTGGCGGACCTGCTGGTCCACCTACCTCACTTGAGGGTGACCGACGTGTAGTCGACCGTCCCGAAGGCGGTGATCTTCATCGTCGCGATCTTGTTGGACCAGCCCATCGTGGTCTTCGTGTACCACATCGGGATGGCGGGCATGTCCGCGGCGAGAAGGGCCTCGGCCTCCTGGTACTTCGCGTTGGAGGCGGCGGGGTCCGTCTGGGACGCGGCCTCGACGAGGAGCTTGTCGAACTGCGGGTTGGAGTAGTCCATGTAGTTCGAGTCGCCACCCGTCTGGAAGACCGGGGACAGGAAGTTCTCGATCGACGGGTAGTCCATCTGCCACGCAAGGCGCCACATCGGCTTGAGCTTGCGGTCGGTGAGCTGCGCGAGGTAGGTCGCGAAGTCCACGACACCCTTGGCGACGCAGTCGACGCCCAGGGACTGCTTGATGGAGTTGCAGGACGCCTCGGTCCACTCCTTGTGCGGGCCATCGGCGTTGTAGTAGATGGTCAGCGCGCCCTTGTAGCCGCCGGCCTCCGCGAGGAGGGCCTTGGCCTTGGCCGGGTCGAACTTGCAGTACTCACCGCACTGGCCGGCCTTGTAGCCGTCGACGACCGGGGAGACCCAGCCGGTGGCCGGGACGCGGGCACCGTTGAAGATCTGCTTGATGATCGTGTCACGGTCGATGGCCATCGAGATGGCCTGGCGGATCCGGGGGTCGGCGATGGTGGGGTCGACCTTGGGACCGGCGATCTGGATGTAGGTGAGCCCGCCGGCCTCCTTCTGGGCGTTGCGGTCCGGGAGGTCCGTCTTGTACTTGTCGTCGATCAGCGCGCTCGGCGGGATCGAGTTCGTGATGTCGAGGTTGTCGGCGAGCACGTCGTTGTAGGCGGCGTCCGGGTCCTGGTAGATCTTGAACGTGATCTTGTCGAGCTTCGCGCCGAACTCACCGGAGTAGTCGGCGAACTTCGACAGGACGATGGACTGCTCCTTGGTCCACGAGTCGAGCTTGAACGGACCGGTGCCGATCGGCTTGTCGCCGAAGGCCTTGGGGTCGTTGTAGAACATGTCGGGGAGCGGCGAGAAGGCCGTGTAGCCGAGACGCACGGGGAGGTTGGCCACCTTCTCGCTCGTCTTGATGGTGAAGGTGTAGTCGTCGACGACCACGAGGCCGGTCAGCTTGTCGGCCTTGGGCTTGCCGCTGCCCGCACAGGGGTCGTCACCGGAGCCGGTGCACTGGAGGTCGGCGTAACCCTCGATCGGGGTCATGAAGTAGCCACCGCCCTGGGCGTTCGGGGCGTAGGCGGCGTAGTTCCAGGCGTCGACGAAGTTCTTCGACTTGACCTCGGTGCCGTCGTGGAACTTGTAGCCCTTCTTGATCTTCACCGTGAACGTCTGGTTGTCCGTGGTGTCGATGGACTCGGCGATGTCGTTCTCGGGCGCTGCTGTCTCGGGGTTGTAGTGGACAAGCTTGGAGAAGACGGCGTCCAGGACGTCGCCGCCACAGGTCTCGGACGTGTTGCTGGGGACGAGCGGGTTCTGCGGGTTGCAGCCCTGGGTGGTGATCTCGCCGCCCGTCTTGCCTCCGGCTGCCGACGTCGCGGTGTCGTCGCTGCCGCCGCCGCCGCAACCTGCGACCAACAGGGCGGCGGCGGACAGGGCCGCGACCGCGACCGTGCGAGTGGTTCCTCGCATGGGTGTCCTCCTACGTGAAGTGGTGTCACCACCCGTTGGTCGGGTGGTCGGATCCGCGAGTCACCCCTGGGTGAGGGGCACCTCGGACGCAGCGCCCTCCGGCGGTGCGTGTCCATGAAAGACCATGAGGTGGTCCAGCGGAAGTCTTAGGTACCGCCGAAACCGGATTGTGACCGAAGCGGGACCAGATCGTCTCCGGACCGAAGATTCTTCGGTTCCCGGGCACTGTCTTGCCGCTAGGTTGAGGTCCGTGCCCGGCTACGACGACGACCTGCGCCTCGCCCACGTGCTCGCGGACGCGGTCGAGCGGGTGACCACGGCACGGTTCCGGGCGGCCGACCTCCGAGTCGAGACCAAGCCCGACCTCACCCTCGTCAGCGACGCCGACCGGGAGGCCGAGGAGGTCATCCGCTTCCAGCTCAAGCGGACGCGACCTCGGGACGCCGTCATCGGGGAGGAGTTCGCCCCCACCGGGTCCAGCCCCCGCCAGTGGGTCGTCGACCCGATCGACGGCACGCACAGCTTCGTGCGCGGGGTGCCGGTGTGGGCCACCCTCATCGCCCTCGTGGATGCCGGCACGCCGGTGCTCGGCCTCGTCGCCGCCCCCGCCCTCGGCCGTCGCTGGTGGGCCGCGCTCGGCTCCGGGGCGTGGGCCGGCCGGAGCCTGACCTCCGCCAGGCAGATCCACGTCTCCCAGGTGTCCCGCCTCGCCGACGCGTCGCTGTCCTGCTCGGGCTTCACGTCGTGGGCGGCCCTGGACCGCGAGGAGGAGATCCTCGACCTCGCCCGGGCCTGCTGGCGGGAGCGGGCCTACGGCGACTTCTGGTCCTACATGCTGCTCGCCGAGGGTTCGGTCGACATCGCCGCCGAGCCCGAGCTCGGCCTCCACGACATGGCGGCCCTCGTGCCGATCGTCACCGAGGCCGGGGGCCGGTTCACGTCGCTGGCCGGGGTCGACGGACCCTTCGGCGGGAACGCCGTGGCCACCAACGGCCTGCTCCACGACGAGGTGCTCGGCCGCATCGGCACCGACTGACCGAGGCTCCCGGGCCGGGCGTCAGAACAGCGGCTGCTGGTCGGCCTCGGTCGGCACTCCCTCGAGGCGGAGGAGGGTGGCCTTGCGAGCCAGCCCCCCGGCATACCCGGTCAGTGTCCCGTCGGAGCCGATGACCCGGTGGCACGGCAGCACGACCGGCAGGGGGTTGGCGCCGTTGGCGGCGCCGACGGCGCGGGAGGCCCCCGGCGGGAGGCCCAGCGTCGCGGCGATCACCCCGTAGGTCGTCGTGGTGCCCCATGGCACGGTCGCGAGCACTCCCCAGACCCGCCGCTGGAAGTCGGTGCCACGGGGGCGGAGTGGCAGGTCGAAGACCCGACGCGCGCCGTGGAAGTACTCGGCGAGCTGCCGGCGTGCCTCGAGGAGGACGTCCGACCCACCCCGCGCCTGATCGGGAGACCCGTCGTCCCTGGCGTCGAAGTGGATCGCGACGAGCGAGCCACCGTCCTCGACGAGCTCGAGCGGGCCGATGGGGGACCCCATGACGAGCGAGCGCGTGGGGTCGGTTTCAGAGCGCAACCGTGCTCACCGGCCCGGGCACGCGACCCTCCAGCGCGGGGACGACGGAGGCGGCATCCCCGACGAGGACGGTGGTCCACTCCCCCGTGACCACCCTCCGGTATGCCGTGTCGAGGTCGTCGCGGGTCAGCGCCGCGACGTCGCGCAGGGTCCGCGTCGTGAAGTCGAGCGGGAGCCGCTCGAGCGCGAGGGCGGCCGTCTCGTCGGCCACGGCGTCGGCCGTCGCGTAGCGGCCGGGAGCGGTCTTCGCGACGTAGTCGACACCCGAGCGCAGCTCGGCGTCGGTGAAGCCGTCGCGCGCCCCGTCGAGGATGCCGAGGAGGATCTCGACGGCCTCGCCGGTCACCTCGGAGCGGACCGACCCGGACGTGACGAACGAGCCGCCCGCCACACGGGGGCGGAACGCGGAGCGGATGCCGTAGGTGTAGCCCTTCTCCTCGCGCAGCACCGCGTCGATGCGCGCGCTCGGCGAGCCGCCGAGGACGAACGAGATCACCGGGTGCGGGGCCCAGCCGTGCGGGGTCGACCGGTCGGGCCCGGGGCGGGCGACCGCGATCTCGGTCTGCACGGAGCCCGGGCGGTCCACGACGACGACCCGGGCGGCGTCCACGGCGGCAACCGGCGCGACGGGCAGGGCAGCCGGGCGGTGCCGCGGTGCGGACCACGTGCCCAACGTGGCCTCGAGCACCTCCGCCACGTCGATGCCGGTGAGGTCGCCCGCGAGGACGACCGTGGCGCCGGACGGCCCCACGGCCGTCGCGTGGAACTCCACGAGGTCGTCGCGGGTGAGCGAGCCCACCGTCTCCGACGTCCCACCGGTCGGGAGGCTGGCGCGTTCGGTCGGTGCCCACAGGGTGCGGGCCAGCTCCTTGGCCGCGCGGTGGGCCGAGGAGGCCCGCTCCTGCTCGATCTCGGCGAGCCGGTTGCGGAGCAGTCGTCGCACCTCCGTCTCGGGGAAGACCGGGTCGGCGAGCGCCTCGGTGACGAGCTCGGCGGCCGTGCGGAGGTGCCGCTGCGGGACGTCGACGTCGAGCAGCAGGCCGCCGTCGGAGACGCCTGCCCCGAGCACCATCCCGTGGCGCTCCATGAGCTCGGCGAACTCCTCGGACCCGTGCCGGGAGGTGCCCTCGTCGAGGAGCCTGGCGGTCATGGCTGCCACGCCCTCCTTGCCCGCCGGCTCGTCGGACAGGGCGGTCGGCACGACGACCCGCAGGGAGAGGACGTACTGGCCCGGGAGGTCGTGCGCCACGACCCTGACGCCGTTGCCGAGGAGGTGCTCGACGGGAACGGGGAACGACCACGGCCGGGGCGGGACGACCTCGGGACGGACCACGCTCATGCCAGGGCCTCCGCGGACGTGTCGGCGGCGTGTGTCCCGTCGACGTGTGCCCCGTCGACGTCGGCGCCGGCATCCTCGGCGACGAGGTAGGCCACCACGGCCCTGCTCTCCGGCCGCAGCCAGCGCCGGGCGGCATCCCGCACCTGGTCCGCCGTCACCGCACGCAGGCGGTCGAGGTGGGTGTTGACGACCTCCGGGTCGTCGTGGAGCAGGAGGTGGTGGCTGATGAGGTCCGCGCGCTCCTCCTGGCTCGCGAGGGCGGACAGCCACGACCGCTCGGACTGCGCGAGCGACGTCTCGAGCTCGACCGCGGTCGGGCCGTCGGCGCACAGGCCCTCCAGCTCCTCGACGAAGGCGGCCTCCACGACACCGGGGTCGACCCCCGGTGCCACGTCGAGCACGACGAAGCCGAGCGACGCACCGTCGACGAAGCCCCACGCCGTGGCGTGGGCGCCGAGGGCGGTCTGCTCGCGCCGCACGAGCCGTCGCACGAGGCGCGACGTCGCGAGCCCCCCGATGCAGTCGAGCGCGACGGCCGCGGCGAGGAACTCGTCGGTCTCGTCGACGGGGAGGCGGAACGCGATGTGGAGCCGGTCGTTCGGGACGACCTCGTGCCGCTCGACCCGCACCGGATCGGTGAGCGGCTCGAGCTGCGGGTGGTCGGGTCGCGAGGGTTCGGTGCTCGCGGGGAGCTCGCCGAAGTAGCGCTCGACGAGGGCGAGTCCGCGCTCGGGGGTGATGTCCCCGCACAGGGTCAGCACGGTGTTGTCGGGGCCGTAGTGGCGGCGGAAGAACGCGTGGACGTCCTCCAGGCTGGCGGCATCGAGGTCCTCCATGGACCCGATCGTCGGGTGGTGGTAGGGGTGCCCCTCGGGGAACACGGCGGCGTAGACGTCGATGAGGGCGTTGCCGTAGGGCTGGTTGTCGTAGCGCTGCCGCTTCTCCTCCTTGACGACGTCGCGCTGGTTGTCGAGGTTCTCCTGGGTGACGGCGTCGAGGAGGTGCCCGTGCCGGTCGGCCTCCAGCCAGAGCGCGAGCTCGACGGCACCGGTGGGCACGGTCTCGAAGTAGTTCGTGCGGTCGAACCACGTCGTCGCGTTGAGCCGGCCACCCTCGGCCATCAGCGCCTCGAAGTGCTCGCCGCTGCGCACCGAGCGCGAGCCCTGGAACATGAGGTGCTCGAAGAGGTGCGCGAACCCGGTGCGCCCCGGGGCCTCGTGGCGGGAGCCGACACCGACCCAGAGGTTGACGGTGACGTTGGGGACGGTCGGGTCCGGGCTCACGACGACGCGCAGCCCGTTTGCCAGGTCGCGTCGGTGGATCGGGTAGTCCAGCGGCATGCCGGTCACCCTACGTCGCGAGGCTCACGCCGGTCAGGGGTATGCCGGTCAGGAGGATGCCGGTCGGGGTGTGGCGGTCAGGCCGACGCCCGGTGCCGGCCCTCGAGCTCGGCCACGCCGCTGACCTCGCCGTCGGCCGGGTCGGTGGGGATGGACGGGACCTCGCCCGGCGGCAGGGCGTCGATGGCCTGTCGGCCGAAGACCTGCTGCTCGGTGGCGACGCGCTCGGCGCGACCGCGGCCCAGGAAGCTGACGGCCCAGTGCAGGAGGGTCGTGACCCGGCTCTTGAACCCGATGATGTAGACGAGGTGGACGGCCAGCCAGAGCACCCAGGCCACGAACCCCGAGAACCGCAGCCGGCCGATCGACGCCACGGCGCTGAACCGCGAGATCGTCGCCATCGAGCCCTTGTCGACGTACTCGAAGCGGGGCTCGGGCTCCCGGCCGTCGAGGCGGCGCATGACCTGCCTCGCGGCGAACCGCGACCCCTGGATCGCGACCTGGGCCACGCCCGGGAGGTTGTCGAGGGACATCATGTCGCCGACGACGAAGACCTCGGGGTGCCCGGGGACGGTGAGGTCGGGCAGCACCTTGACGCGACCGGCCCGGTCCACCTCGGCTCCCGACTGCTCGGCGATCTGGCGGCCGAGCGGGCTCGCCTCAACGCCGGCCGCCCACACCTTGGTGAGCGCCTCGATCCGGGTCGACGAGCCGTCCGGCTCCCTCACCGTGATGCCCGTGGCGTCGACGTCGGTGACCCTGGTCCCGAGCCGGACGTCGACTCCCATCCGGGTCAGCCGGGCCCGCGCGGCGTCACCGAGCCGGTCACCGAAGGACGGGAGCACCCGGTCGACGGCGTCGACGAGGATGATCCGGGCCTTCGTGGGGTCGATCCGGCGGAAGTCGTTGCGCAGCGTGCGGTTGGCGAGCTCGGCGATCTGCCCGGCCATCTCGACGCCCGTGGGCCCCGCACCCACGACGACGAACGTGAGCGCCCTACCCTCCTCGGCCGGTGTCCGCGCCTGCTCCGCGAGCTCGAAGGCACCGAAGATGCGCCCTCGCAGCTCGAGGGCGTCGTCGACCGACTTCATGCCCGGGGCGTGGCGGGCGAACTCGTCGTTGCCGAACCACGACTGGCCCGCCCCGGCGGCGACGAGGAGGGTGTCGTAGGACGTGACCGTCTCCCGGCCCAGCACCTCGGAGGTGACGGTGCGCGACTCGAGGTCGATGCCGGTCACGGTGCCGAGGACGACCCTGGCGTTCTTCTGGCGTGCGAGCACCTCGCGCGTGCTCGGGGCGATCTCGCCCTCGGAGAGGATGCCGGTCGCCACCTGGTAGAGCAGCGGCTGGAACAGGTGGTGGGTGGTGCGGGCGATGAGCGTGATCTCGACGTCCGTGCGGCGCCGCAGCGCCTGCGTGCCGAAGAGCCCGCCGAAGCCCGAACCGATGATGACGACGCGGTGTGGTGTGGTCACGCGGGGTCCAACACGGGCCACCAGCGGGGTATGCCGTGCCACGGGAACGTGGCCGAGGTCACCTTCCGGTGGCGCGTCGCGTCCTCACGAACAGGCGTCGTCGAGGCCGATCCGCCGGCGCCCCGGCAGGGTGCAGCCATCGACGTCGTGCGACGTCCGCGCGGGTCTTCCGGCGCCGCCACGCGGGAACCGCGGGTACGTCGCACGGAGTCGGGGGCTGCCAGCACCGCGGGGCCGCCGGTGGGCGTCCGGCCCGGATGTCGCGGAGGCCGCCGGATGCCGTCGCCGGGCGGCGACCGCCCGGCATACGTCAGGCCCGGGATCGGTGATGATCTCCGGGCCTGAGCGTCGTAGCGGGGGCAGGATTTGAACCTGCGACCTCCGGGTTATGAGCCCGGCGAGCTACCGAGCTGCTCCACCCCGCGTCGAGTGAGTCGCGGCTCCGAAGAACCGCGCTCGGTATGTCCCGAGGGTACGTGACCGAGACGGCGGGAGCCAAATCGGGCGGGCGCGGACGGTCGGGAGGAGACCACACGCCGACTCGCCCGGGGCCGGCGGCCTCACCGACGGCGGGTTCTCTCCGACTCGACGGCGCCGCCGGTTCACCCCGTGGGCGAGGGACTCGACGAGGCCGTCGGCGAGGCGGTCGGCGACGGGGTGGCAGGCGCGGTCGGTGACGGGCTGGGCGAGGCGGTCCCTGCGGTGAGGAGCGGAGCGATCGCGTTGGCCCGCTTGATCGCCGCGTCGAGCCGCTTCTGCGCTGCCCCGTAGGCCGCGAAGTCGCCCGCCTTGAGGGCCTCCTGCCCGGCGTTGTAGGCCGCCTGGATCTCCGCCAGCGCGGACGCGAGCTGCGAGGCGGCAGACCCCGTCGGCGTCGTCGGCTGCTCGGGCGTCGTCGGCTCCTCGCTGCCGTCGCCGGCTCCGAAGAGGCCGCTGACCGCCTGCTCGAGGGTGTCGCCCCAGGCCACCGTCGTGCCGTAGACGGCGACGGTGACCTTGTTCTGGGGGAACGACCCGGAGCCGGCGGCCGCCTGGACGTAGATCGGCTGCACGTAGAACATCCGGCCCTCGAGCGGGAAGGTGAGCAGGTTGCCGAAGGTGAGGGTCTTGCCGGACTGCGAGTTCTGGGTGATGTACTGCGCCAGCGACAGGCTCTCGGACGGGTTCTGCGAACGGACCGGTGAGTTCTGGATCTGGTTGAGCACCTGACCCGGTCCCGCAGGTGTCGCCGAGCCGTACTCGAGCAGGCGTAGCGACCCGAAGTCCTCGGCCGGCTTACCGGCCCGGGTGCCGGCGTCGGCGTCGACCGCGAGCAGCCCGCGCAGGATCTCCCGCCCGGCCTCGGTGTTGCTGGCCGGCACGAACGGCGTGGTGATCGAGAAGGCCGCCTCGGACTCGCCCGGCATGGCGATCGACTGGAAGACCACCGGCTGGTCCTGCGAGGTCTGCGACGGGTCGCGCGGGACGCGCCACCGGTCGGAGCCGCTGTAGAAGTCGCCCGGGTTGACGACGTGGTACTCGTTGATCAGCTCGCGTTGCACCTTGAGCAGGTCCTGCGGGTAGCGGATGTGCGCCATGAGGTCGCCCGAGATCTCGGACAACGGCCGCACCGAGCCCGGGAACGCGTTGCTCCACGCCTTGAGCATCGGGTCGTGGGTGTCCCAGCCGTAGAGCTTCACGCTGCCGTCGTAGGCGTCGACGGTGGCCTTGACGGCGTTGCGCACGTAGTTGACCTGGCCGGCGCCCACGGTGACGACGTTGGAGCGCTGCGTCACCGAGTCCGAGGTCGCCTCGGCCAGCTCGATCTGCCGGCTGTTCGGGTAGCTCGCGGACGTCGTGAACCCGTCGACGATCCACTGGACCCTGCCCTCGACGACCGCCGGGTAGACGTTGCCGTCCAGCCGGAGCCACGGGGCCACCCGTTCGACGCGCTCGGTCGGGCTGCGGTGGTCGAGGATGCGCGACGAGCCGTTGACGGCGTCGGAGAGGAGGAAGTTGGCCTCGCGGTACTTGATGGCGTAGGCCAGGCGGCGCAGGGTCGAGCCGATCTCGACACCGCCGGTGCCGGCATACGTGTTGTTGACGGCGACGTCGCCCTCACCTCCGGCCGGGAAGTCGAACTCGCGCGGCTGGGCGTCCCTCGGCGCGCCGACGACGGAGTAGACCGGCGACAGCTCACCGAAGTAGATCCGCGGCTGGTACTCGCCGAGCGAGCTGCGCCCGCCCCCCTCGAAGAAGACCGGGTCGCCCTCGGTCGTCCGCTGGTTGCCGTATGCCGCGTAGAACCCGAAGCCGTGCGTGAAGACCGTGTGGTCGTTGAGCCAGTTGCGCTGGCTGTCGGGCAGTCCCTCGAGGTTGATCTCGCGCACGGCGACGACGGCGTCGCGGGTCTGCTTGTCGATGGTGTAGCGGTCGACGTCGAGGGTGTCGGGGAAGGCGTAGTAGTCGCGCTGCCCCTCGAGCTGCCGGAACGTCGGGGCGACGACGTTGGGGTCGATGATGCGCACGCCCGGGATGTCGTTCGCGGCGGCCCGCAGGACCTGCTTGTCCTCGACCTCCGCGGGGGCGGGGTTCTGGATGCGCTTGACGCGGTCGAGCCCGAATGCCGTGCGCGTCGCGGTGATGTTGCGCTCGATGTAGGGGGCCTCGAGGGACTTCTGCGACGGGTTGACCTTGAGGCTCTGGATGAGAGCCGGGTAGGCGCCCCCCACGACGATCGCCGTGACGACGAGGAGGCCGACGCCGATGATCGGGAGGCGCCAGCTGCGGCTCCAGATCGCTGCGAGGAAGAACGCGGCACACATCAGGGCGGCGACGGCGAGGATGGCCTTCGTCGGCAGGACGGCCTTGTCGTCGGTGTAGGTGATGCCGGTGAGCAGCTGGCCCTTCTGGATCGCGAGGGAGTACCGGTCGAGCCAGTACGACGCGGCTCGGGTCAGCGCGATGAGGGCCCCGATGACCCCGAGGTGGACGTAGGCAGCGCGCGTCGTCGGCCCGCGGCCGGGCAGCTGGAGACCGCCGTAGACGTAGTGGGTGAAGGCACCGGCCACGAACGCCAGGACGAGCACGACGGTGAAGAAGCTCACGACGAACCGGAGCCACGGGAGGGTGAAGACGAAGAAGCCGACGTCCATCCCGAACTGGGGGTCCTGGACGCCGAACGGCTCGCGGTTGAGCCACAGCAGCACGGTGCGCCATGCGCCCATCGACCCTGACCCGGCGAGCAGCCCGAGGACGACCGGGATGGCGATGACGGCGACCCGGCGAAGGGGCTCGATGGCCTGGCGGTACTGCTCGAGCACCTGCTGCGCCGGTGTCACCGGGACGTAGAGCGGGCGGGTGCGGTAGGCCACGACGAGGCTCGCGCCCACGGCCGCAGCGGTGATGACGGCCGCCAGGACGAAGATCGTGAGCTTGGTCGTCAGCTCCTTGACGAAGACGTCGCGGAAGCCGACCGACTCGAACCACCACACGTCGGTGAGCACGTCCGCCGCGATGCCGCCGATCACGACCAGCGCCAGCAGCACGAGGAGGGTGGTGCCGAGGGGTCCCCGTCTCCGGCGACCCGCGGGCCGCGCGGGGGCGCTCGCCCCCCCGTCGTTCCCCTCCGGCCGTGGCGGACCGTCATCCGGGCCCATGGGTCCGTCGAACCACTCCGAGCGACTCACTGCTCTCCTCGTCCCGCCGTCGGGTGTGCCCCGTGTCGACCGTGGCGAGCAATGTACCCCGGCCACCTGCGCGGGCATCGGGCACCATGGTCCGGTGACCGACGCCCCCCAGCCCGTGACCGACCCGCTCACCCTCGCCGCGCTCGACACCGAGCGGCACGTGGCCCGGGCCGGGTGGGACCAGCCGGTGCGGCTGTTCGCCCTCGTGCCGACCGCGGAGCTCCTCGCCCACGAGCCCCAGCTCGCCGGCGGGCTCGCGGCGCACGACGCGGTGGCCGGGGCGCTCAGTGCGGTCGAGCAGGAGGAGCTGCCCGAGGCGGCGGGGCTCGAGGAGCTGCTGGCGCGCATCGCGTGGCCGGACCAGGTCGCGGGCTGCGCCGTCGCGGTGGAGCGGATCGTCGTCCCACCGGATGCCGAGCGCGACCTCCCCGAGGACGCCGACGCCGCGCTGCGCGCCGTCGCCGACCACCCTGACCGGGCCGACGTGCGGCTGCTCGTCGCCGTCACGCGCGACGGCTCGTCCCGCTGCCTCCTCCGGCAGCGGGCCCACGACAGCGACGACCGCGTGGCCCTCGGCGAGGACATCGCACCGGGGCTGGTGCACGCGCTGCGCGCGACGTTCAGCCCGTTCTGACGCCGAGGCAGGTCACGAACGACGACCCCGGCGCGGACTCGGCCGACGGCTCAGCCGCAGGAGGGCAGCGAGGCCGTGTCGCCGGACGCGATCGAGCGCACCGCCGCGAGGCCCTCGTCGAAGGTCGCGACCTTCACGACCTGGAGGCCGTCGGGCACGTGGCCGACCACCTCGGGACAGTTGTCGGCCGGCGCCAGGAAGAAGTCGGCGCCGCTGCGCTCGGCACCGACGAGCTTCTGCCGGATGCCGCCGATCGGCCCCACCTGGCCGGTGTCCGACATCGTCCCTGTGCCCGCGATCTCCTTGCCCCCCGTGAGCTCCCCGGGGGTCAGGACGTCGTAGATCGCCAGGCTGAACAACAGGCCTGCCGAGGGTCCGCCGACGTTCCCCGTGCGCAGCGTGACGTCGACGGGGAGGTCGTAGTCGAGCCGGAGCCCGATGCCGAGGGCCGTGCGGCCGCCGGACTCGCCGGTGCGCGCGGTGACCGTGCGCTCCGTGCCGCCCCGGCGCACCACGACGGGGAAGGTGTCGCCCGGCTGGTGGCGCCGGACGGCGGCGCGCACGGCATCCGCGGACGTCGCGGCGTCGCCGTCGACCTTCACGAGCACGTCGTCGGGCTCGAGGATCCCGGCCGAGGGAGAGCCGTCGGCGACCGAGGCGACCACGATGGTCTGGTCGACCGTGCGCCCCAGTGCCCGCAGGGCGGTGGCCGTCGCGACGGCCTGGGACTCCGCCATCTCGGCTGCCCCCTCCTCCTCGACCTGCTTCTCGCTGGAGTCCGGCGCATACACCTGCTCCTCGGGGACGGCCTCCTCGGACCCGGACAGCCAGGCGCCCACGAGGTCGTAGAGGGTCACCTTCAGACCGGGGCCGCCCTTGGCGTGGACCGTCGTGAAGTCGAGGGTGCCGCTCGTGGGGTAGGTGTCCGCACCCGTGACGGAGAGCAGGGGCTTGCCGTCGACGTCGCCGAGGATGTTGGTCGCCGGACCCGGCGAGAGCACGACGTAGGGCAGGCCGACGAAGGTGAGGGCAGCCGCGAGGGCGATCGCGAGGAACGTCGCCGTGAGCAGGATGCTGGAGACCACCCCCGCCCGGTGGGGCCCGGACTGGCGTCGCCCGTGGTCGTCGGATGCCGTGCCGCCCGGGCCGTGGGGCGGGCCCGGAGTGCCGCTCCCGGTGAGGACCTCGTGGTAGGGGTGGCTCACGGCATCCCCACCCACTCGGTGGAGCCGTCGCCCAGCCGCTGGTGCTTCCAGATCGGGGTGTCGGCCTTGAGGGTGTCGATGAGGTCACGAGCGGCGTCGAACGCCTGGCCGCGGTGCGGTGCCGCGGCGGCCACGACGACGGCCAGGTCGCCGACGTGCAGCGCGCCGGTGCGGTGGACGGCCGCGACCCGGACGGCCCCGGAGCGAGCGGCGACCGCCCGGCAGGTGACTCGCATCGCCTCGAGGGCGCTGGGGTGCGCCTCGTAGTCGAGCGCGGTGACGACGTCACCGTGGTCGTGGTCGCGGACGACGCCGACGAAGAGGGCGACGCCACCGCACGCCGGGTGCCGGACGGCGTCGAGCACCTCGTCGACGGAGAGCGGCTCCTCGCGCAGGTCGACGAGCACGACCGCGTCCTGGTCGGTGGGCATGGGGCTCCTCGGTGACGCGCCGGCGGAACTCTCCGGGCGTGATCGTGGTTGGCTTGGTGAGACGACATCCTCTCACCCCACGCGAGGAGACCGGCGTGACCGCCCGAGACGAAGACCCCCATGACGACCCCCGTGACGACGACGAGCGCGACGAGCTCGACGCCGCCCAGCCCGGGCTGCCCCCGGAGATCGAGCAGGTCCTGCGCGGCCTCACGGGCGGTGGTGACCTCGACCCGCAGCTCGCCTCGATGATGCAGGGCATGGGCCTGGACAAGGTCGACCCGCAGGTGCTCGCCATGGTCATGGGCCAGGTCCAGGCGATGTTCGCCGCCCCGGCGGGCGACACCGCCGTCAACACCGTGCTCGCCACCGACATCGCCCGCAAGACCGTTGCGGCCGAGGGCGACGTCCTCGCCGGCCGGGAGGACCGCCGGGCCGCCGAGGAGGCGGTGCAGGTGGCCGGCATGTGGCTCGACGCCGTCACCGACCTCAGTGCGCCGGGGCTTCGCGGCACCGCGTGGAGCAGGGCCGAGTGGGTCGAGGCGACGATGCCGGTCTGGACCGACCTCGTCGAGCCCGTCGCGGTCGGGGTCTCCGAGGCGGTCGGCACGGCGCTCTCCAAGCAGCTCGGCCAGCTCGGCGAGGCCGGCCTGCCCGAGGGAATGCTCGACGAGGCCGGGCCGATGCTCCGGCGCATGCACGGGTCGATGTTCTCGATGCAGCTCGGCCAGGGCACGGGGACCCTCGCCGGCGAGGTGCTGACGGGGTGCGAGGTGTCGCTCCCGCTCGTCCCCGCCCCCACCGTCGTGCTCATGCCCACGGCGCTGCGGGCCTTCGCCGAGGGCCTGGAGGTCGACGAGCCGCAGGCACGGCTGTACCTCGCGGTGCGCGAGGTGGCCCGCGTGCGGCTGTTCGGGGACGTGCCGTGGCTGGCCCCGGCGTTGCTCGCCGCCGTCCGCGACTACGCGTCCGACATCAGCATCGACACCGACGGCATCGAGGAGGCCGTGCGCTCGATCGACCCGTCCGACCCCGAGGCGGTGCAGCAGGCACTCCAGGGCCGGATGTTCGCCCCCCAGCACTCGCCGGCCCAGCGCGCCGCGCTCACCCGCCTCGAGACCCTGCTCGCGCTCGTCGAGGGCTGGGTCGACGTCGTCACCGAGCGCGCCTGCCGCGACCACCTCCCCCAGGCCGACGCCCTCGGGGAGGCCGTGCGCCGCCGCCGGGCCACCGGTGGCCCCGCCGAGAAGGCGTTCGGGGCCCTCGTGGGCCTCGAGCTGCGGCCGCGCCGGCTGCGCGACGCCGCCAACCTGTTCGCGGCCCTCGAGGACTCCGGTGGCCCGGCGGCACGTGACGCCGCGTGGCGCCACCCCGACCTGGCCCCGTCCGCCGGCGACCTCGACGACCCCCTCGGGTACGTCGAGCGCACCTCCCGACCCCAGGGCGACGCCATGGACGCCGAGCTCGACCGTCTGCTCTCGGGGGAGGACCGAGAGTGACGCAGCCCTCCTCGGGCGTGGACGCCCGGGGGGCGCACGTCGCCGACCCCGCCGTGGTGACGGCATACGCGCACCTGCTGGCCGACGCGGTGTCGGTGCTCGGCTCCTGGGCCGCGCACGACGAGGAACAGGTGGGTCTGCGCCAGGCCTACCTGGACCACCTCCGCACACACCCCGACGCGGTGGCGAGGACCGGCCCGGCGGCCCACCTCACCGCCTCGTGCGTGGTCCTCGACGCCGCCGGCACGCACGTCCTGCTCACGCTGCACCGGCGCGCGCACGCGTGGTTCCAGTTCGGCGGGCACCTCGAGCCCGGCGACGGATCGCTGTGGGAGGCCGCCCGTCGCGAGGCCCGCGAGGAGTCGGGGATGGAGGCCCTGGAGCCGCTCCCCCGTCCCGTCCAGCTCAACCGCCACGTGCTCGTCGGCGACTTCGTCCACTGCCGCGAGCACCTGGACGTCCGGTATGCCGCGGTCGCACCGAGCGGTGCCCGTCCCCGGGTCAGCGAGGAGTCGCACGACGTGCGCTGGTGGCCGGTCGACGACCTGCCGGAGGGCACCCGGGCCGAGCTCGCGCCCCTCGTCTCAGCCGCGCGCACCGCCCTCGGGCTCGGCTGATCGGCCGACGGCGGGACCCTCGGCGCCGGCGTCGACCGGGTCCTCGTCGAAGGCCACCGGCGGTCGGCCCTCGGCGTGCGCGAGCCCGTCGAGGAAGCCGCGTGCACGCTCGAGCCGCGGGTAGGACGCGAGGAGCCGCCAGAACGCCGGCCCGTGCCCGGGCACGAGGAGGTGGGCGAGCTCGTGGAGGAGCACGTAGTCGAGGACGTGGTCGGGGACGTCGCGCAGCCGGTCGGACACCCGGATCGTGCCTTCGCCGGGTGTGCACGACCCCCACCGCCGCCCCATCGTCGACACCCAGCGCACCGAGGTCGGGCGCGCGTGGCCGCCGAGGTAGCGGCGTGAGAGCTGCACCGCGCGGGACGTGAGCGCGTCGTCGGACGCCTCGCGGCGCCGCTCACCGGCGGCGAGCCGCGCCAGCATCCGCTCGACCCAGGTCGCCTCCTCCGCCGCCGTGAAGGAGGCGGGGATGAGCACCACCGTGCGAGCGCCGTCACGGTAGGCGCTCACCGTTTGTCGACGACGGCGGCTCCGACGGACCTCGACGTCCTCCCAGCTCACGCCCCTGAGCCTAGGCGCGGCACCGCTGCTGTGGCGCATGGTGTCCGTGTGGCGCACGCGTCGTGACGCCGGCCCGCCCCGAGCGCCCGAGGCGCGTCAAGGGCCTCCTGACCTGCGGGCGTGGCTAGGGTTGTGGGGTCCAGGCCGCACAGGCGGCACCTCATCGACGCGGCCACGCCGTGGTCGACGACAAGGAGAGCGTTCATGGCTGACGAGACCTACAAGGGCGAGTTCTACTGCGTCAAGTGCAAGGACAAGCGCGAGGCCGAAGGCAAGGTCGTCGTCTCCGACAACGGCCGGCGGATGGCCAAGGGTGTGTGCCCCGTGTGCGGCACCAACCTCAACCGCATCCTCGGCAAGGCCTGAGCCCGAGTCTCGAACCTCGGACGGCCCCGACCCCGTGAGGGATCGGGGCCGTCCGCCGTCCCGCGGACCCGCCGAGCCTGTGGACGGGCCCGGCGCACGACGGGCGGCGCGGCAGGATGGGCCGGGGCGGCGGGATGGCCCTGGGCGGGGCGGAGCACTCAGGAGGACACCAGTGGGTCGCGGCAGCGCACCGGCGCGAGGCACGAGGCCGGATGCCGGCCGGGCCCGTCCGCCCGAGGACCCGCCGCCGGGCCTCCCGCACGTCGTCGTCGACGGCTGGGGCCCGCTCGCTGAGGAGCTCGTGGCCCAGCTCCGCAGGTGCGGGGCGTCCGTGCGCGGCGGCCGGCACGCGGCCGACGGTGCCGAGCTCGCCCTCGGGACCGACGGTGAGCCGCCCGGCGCCGTCGTCGTCGTGGCGGAGGGCCGTCGGCCGGAGTGGCTGGGGGCACCGTGGCAGGCCCGCGGCATCCCGCACCTCCCGGTGGTGCTCGGCTCGCGCGAGGTCGTCGTGGGCCCGCTCGTGCTGCCCGGTCGCACGGCGTGCCTGCACTGCGCGGCCGGCGCGTGGGACTCCTCACGCGTCTCCGGCAGGGGATCGGTGCCTGTCGGGAGCCTCGTGCTCGCCGCCGCCGTCGCCACCGTGACGGTGCTGTCGGTGCTCCGCGGCGACGATTCCCTCGGGGGCATCACGACCGAGATCTCCCTCGAGGACGTGTCCGTCGCGCACCGGCTGTGGAACCTGCGGGAGGACTGTCGGTGCGCGCGGGGGAGAATGGCCGGGTGACCGACATCCCCCGAGGGTCCCTCGCCCGGACCGCCAAGCTGGTCGGCCTGCCCCTGGGGCACGCCGGCCGCGCCGCGCTGGGGGTCGGGAAGCGGGTCGGCGGCCGACCCGCGGAGGTGGTCGCCGCAGAGCTCCAGGCCCGCACGGCCGAGCAGCTCTTCTCCGTGCTCGGTCAGCTCAAGGGCGGGGCGATGAAGTTCGGGCAGGCGCTGTCGGTCATGGAGGCAGCGATGCCCGAGGACCTCGCCGGCCCCTACCGCGCCACCCTGACCAAGCTCCAGGAGTCGGGGCCGCCGATGGGCGCCGACCGGGTGCACGCCATCCTGGCCCGCGAGCTCGGCCCGCGCTGGGCGCACGCCAAGCTGCCCGAGTTCGACGACGTCCCCGCGGCCTCGGCCTCCATCGGCCAGGTGCACCGTGCGGTGTGGCGCGACGGTCGCGAGGTGGCCGTCAAGATCCAGTACCCAGGGGCCGCCGAGGCCCTGCTCTCCGACATCAACCAGCTGTCCCGGGTGGCCCGGGTCGCGGGGTCGTGGCTCCCGGGTGTCGAGATCAAGCCGATCATGGACGAGCTGAAGGCCCGCATGAGCGAGGAGCTCGACTACCACCTCGAGGCCCGCAACCAGCGGCACTTCGCGGCGGCCTTCCGCGACGATGATGACGTGCTCGTCCCCGACGTGCTCGTCGACTCCCAGCACGTGCTCGTCACCGAGTGGGTCGACGGCACGCCGCTGTCACGGATCATCGCCGACGGCACGCAGGAGGAGCGCGACGAGGCGGCCACGCTCTACCTCGAGTTCCTCCTGCGAGGCCCGAACCGGGCTCGCCTCCTGCACGCCGACCCGCACCCGGGGAACTTCCGGGTCACCTCGGACGGCCGGCTCGGGGTGCTCGACTTCGGTGCCGTCAACCGCCTGCCCCAGGGGCTGCCCCCGGCGATGGGTCGCCTGCTCACCGAGGCCCTCGCGGGCCACGCCGAGGCGCTCGAGGCAGGCCTGCGCGGCGAGGGGTTCATCCGCCCGGGCGTCGAGATCGACCCCGAGGCCCTCCTGGCCTACCTCGCCCCCCTCGTCGAACCCATCCTCCACGACGAGTTCGCCTTCAGCCGCGAGTGGCTGCGCGGCGCCGCGGCGAAGATCCAGGACCCCCGGCGCCCGCAGTTCCTCATCGGGCTCAAGCTCAACCTGCCCCCGGAGTACCTCCTCATCCACCGCGTGTGGCTCGGCGGCATCGGGGTGCTGAGCCAGATCGGTGGCACGGTGCCGCTGCGCGAGATGATCTGTGCCTACCTGCCCGGCATCGACGAGTCGCGGCTGCCACCCTCCCCCGACTGACTCACCACCACGCGGAGTCGAGCTTGCCCTCGATGCTGCGCAGGTGCCGCCGGCTGCAGGTGTCGCAGGTCCACACGTCACGGCCGTGCTCGACGCCGTGGGTCCACGTGATCCGGGCGAGCGCCGCTGCGTCGTCGTCGGCCGGCGTGGCCCCGCACGTCGCGCACACGGGTCGGGGGACGGATGCCGGGGGCGCGGCATCCGAGGTCGTCCGGCCGGGTGCGTCGGGCACGTCCGTCAGCCCCCCGCCCTCGTGGCGGCCTTCGCGGCCTTCTTGAAGTCGCGCACCTTCTGGAGCGACTCCGCGTCGACGACGTCGGCCACCGAGCGGAACGACCCCGGCTCGGCATACGCGCCGCAGGCCTCCTCCCACCCCTCGGGGCGCACGCCGAGCTGCTTGCCGAGGAGGGCCGCGAAGATCCTGGCCTTCTGCTCGCCGAAGCCGGGGAGCGCCTTGAGCCGGCCCACGAGCTCGGCCCCGGTGGAGACATCCCGCCAGATCGACGACGCATCCCCGCCGTAGGTGTCGCGGACGACGACGGCGAGCGCCTGGATGCGCGCGGCCATCGAGCGGCCGTACCGGTGGATGGCGGGCGGCGTGGCACACAGGTCGGCGAAGGCTTCGGGGTCGGCAGCGGCGACCGATGACGGGTCGAGCGTCCCGAACCGCTCGAGGATCTTGGCCGGCCCGGCGAAGGCGCGCTCCATGGGGAACTGCTGGTCGAGGAGCATGCCCACGAGGAGCGCGAAGGGGTCCTCGGAGAGGACGCGGTCGGCGGTCGGGTCCTGGGCGATCGTCAGCGAGGCCATGGGGCTCAGGGTAGCCAGACGCGGCTCCGGCCAGCGGGCCGCGAGCGCGCCGCGCCGCCGGCCGGCCACGTCATGCCGGCGCCCCCGGCTGGGGCGGTCCGATGCGGTAGGGGCGCATCATCTCGTTGTCCTCGTGCTCGACGATGTGGCAGTGCCACACGAACTGCCCCGCGTGGTCGAACCGGGCGCGGATCCGGGTGACCTGTCCGGGGTACGCGATGACGGTGTCCTTGACCGCCGTCTCCCACGGTTCGGGAGGGACCGGCTCGGAGCCCGCTCGGACCTGGACCGTCGAGCTGTCCTCGTCGGCCACGATGTCCTGGCGGTCCACGACCTCGAAGGTCGTCTCGTGGATGTGCATCGGGTGCGCGTCGGCCGTCGTGTTGTAGAGCTCCCAGACCTCGGTCGCACCGACCGCCGGGTTCTCGGTGACCGGTGCCTCCCACCCCAGCGAGGTCACCTCCGCGGGTCCGGTGTTGGGGTCGCCGGCCACCGTGCCGAGCCTGGCCTCCACCGGTGAGTCCTCGAAGACCTCCGAGACCTCCTCGACGAGCGCGAGCGGACGCACGAGGTCCGTCGCCGGCAGCGGCTCCCATGCGGGCAACCCGAGGAACTGTGCCGGCGTCGAGAGGTCGGCTCCCACCGCCGGACCGACGCGGAACTGCAGCACCTGGCCGGTCGTCTCCGGGTCGGACGCCGTGAAGTCCTGTCCCGGGACGCCACCGCCGAACGGCTCGTCCGGACCCACGTTGCGGAGGACGTGACGGCCCGTGGGGACCTTCGTGAAGTCGACGACGACGTCCGCCCGCTCGGCGAGGCCAAGGAGGATGCGGTTGCCGTGGTCCCCGGTGATGTCGACCGGAGCGGTCAGGAAACCACCCTCGTTGCCGATCAACCAGACCTCGACGCCGGGCACCTGGCCGAAGTCGAGGACGAGGAAGCGCGACTGGCACCCGTTGAGGAGCCGGAAGCGGTAGCGCCGCTGCTCGACCTCCAGGTAGGGCCAGGTCGCCCCGTTGACCATGATCGTGTTGCCGAAGAACTCCGGGTTCCAGATGGG
>DASSYJ010000020.1:0-48202 GCA_035703305.1 Ornithinibacter sp.
CTGTCCCCCGAGGTGGCGGTGGCGGTCCCCGTGGCCGTCGAGGTCGTGGCGCGGACCGTGGACGACCTCCGACGGCACGGCTCCGTGCCGGAGGGAGGAGCCGACCATGTGCCTCGGTGACGTGGCCGAGGTGCTCGAGCTGCTGCCGGTGGGCTCGGCGGTCGTCCGCGCCGGCTCGCGGACCGGCACCGTGTCCCTCCTGACCCTCGACGACCCGGTGGCCGTCGGCGACTGGGTGCTCTGCCACTCCGGCTTCGCGCTGCACCGCGTCACGGCCGCGGAGGCGCAGGAGGCCACCGCCATCAGGGGTCCACGGAGCCGGGCGGTCCCCACCACGACGAGCGCGACCACGATGGAGGAACAGCGATGAACACGACTCGGCGGACGGGCATGCTCCTCGCCCTGGCGACGGCGATGGTCAGCGGTGTCTCGGTCTTCGTCAACGGCTTCGGCGTCAAGGCCGTCGGCAACGCCACCGTCTACACCACCGCCAAGAACGTCGTCGCCGCGCTGGTCCTGCTCGCGCTCGTGGCCCTGGGTGGCCGCGCCGGGGCGCGCCTCACGCGGCCGGCGGGACGCGGCCAGTGGACGGCTCTCGTCGCCGTCGGGGTGATCGGCGGCAGTGTCCCCTTCGTCCTCTTCTTCGAAGGGCTGGCGCGCGCGTCGTCACCGGAGGCGGCCTTCATCCACAAGACGCTCGTCCTCTGGGTCGCCCTGCTCGCCGTGCCGCTGCTCCGGGAACGGCTCCAGTGGGGTCACTGGCTGGCCATCGGGCTCCTCGTCGTCGGCCAGGTGGGACTCGCTGGCGGCCCGCCGACCTCGTTCGGTGTCGCCGGTCTGATGATCCTGGCGGCCACCCTGCTCTGGGCGGTGGAGGTCGTCGTGGCCAAGTGGCTGCTCTCCGGGGTCTCGTCATGGACGGTCGGCGTGGCCCGGATGGGCTTCGGCTCGATCGCGCTCCTGTGCTGGCTCGGCGTCCGCGGGCAGCTCGGGGCCCTGACCTCCCTCACCGGTGAGCAGCTGGGATGGGTCCTCGCGACCGGCGTGCTCCTCGCGGCATACGTCGGCACGTGGTTCGCGGCGCTCGCCCGGGCCCAGGCGGTCGACGTCACCGCCGTGCTCGTCCTCGCTGCCCCCGTCACCGCCGCCCTCGGTGCGGCGTCGAGCGGCACCGCCCTGGCCCCGCAGGCCTCGTGGCTGGTCATGCTCGTCCTGGGTGGCGTGATCGTCGCCTGGCTCGGGTGGCGTCGCGCTCCCCAGGGGGTCGCGGCCGAGGCGCAGGGGTAGGACCAGTGCGTCTCCCGGCCGGCGGTGCGCTGAGGTTCGCGGCCTACGCCTACCCCCCGAACTCGCTCGGCTACTGCGGGCCCGACGCCTCGCAGCAGCTGCTCGAGCAGGTGGCGTGGGGAGTCGACGACCCGGACCTCCGCCGGCTGGCCCGCGGGTTCGAGGGCGCGTGGCCCTACCTCGAGCTCATCGCCGCCGCCAACGGGCTCGGCGACCCGCTCGACGCTCGGGTGGTCGAGGCCTACTGGGTGGGCAACGAGCTCCTCGACCGGGTCGCCCCACGCCTGCTCGGCGACTCCTTGGAGACGCGCTTCCGTGACCGGGTCGGGCAAGCCTGGCCACGGCTCGCGGATGCCGTGCCGGCCGGCGCGCTGCCGCACCACTCCTTCCACGTCTTCGGGGTCTACCCGTGGCTCGGGCTGTTGCGCGGGGGCCGCGTGGACGAGCCACTCCAGGTGCTCGACCGGTGCCGCATCCGCTGGGGGCAGGTCGTCGACGTCGTGGGCGGCCAGGCGGTCGTGCGGTCCAGACCGCTCCGGTGGGACGGCCACCGGCTCCTCCTCGCCGAGCCGGTCGAGGAGGACGTCGTCGTGCGTCGGGACGGCCTCGGCCTCGTGGGCGAGCTCGAGCCCGGCGACTGGTGCTCGCTGCACTGGGACTGGGTGTGCGAGCGCCTCGACCTCCGCGGGCTCACGGCGCTGTCGCGGTACACGGCGGCCCAGCTCTCCGTCGCGAACGGCACTCCCTTCCCCGCGCCGGCGGCCGTGCTCTCCTGAGCAGGCCCCGGTGGCGCACCCGCGGCGTCAGCCTGCCGGGTCGATCGTGTCAGGGAGCAGGTCGAGGGCCGCTCGGGTGGCTCGGTGCTCCTGCACCGCGGCGGCGAGGAAGCGGTAGGTCCACTCCTCGGCCAACGGCCTGGTCTCGGCGAAGATGATGGGCACGGTGGGCCATCGCACCTGGCACTCGCCGAGCTGGTCGGCGACAAGGGCCGGCCTCACGTGGTCGAGCTTGAAGACGGCGGAGTAGCGATCCTCGACGACGACCACCGCCCGCGGTACCTCGGCGAGGGCGGCGAGCCGGTAGGCGAGCCGCCCGGAGGTCAGCGAGCCGGCCAGGTCGGCCAGCGACTTGCGCTCGACGACAGCGACGAGCTCGTCGTCGACGAAGGCGCCGTAGTCGCCGACGTGCAGTGCGGACCTGCGCGTCGTGGCCTGCTGGTGCGTGAAGCGCCACGCGTACCGCTCGCGCGTGTCGACGACGATCTCGAGCTCGGCAAGGCCGGCGGCGCGTGCGGTGGGCAGGTCCACGTTGGGTCGAGCCGCCTTCCCGACGCGTGGGCTCTGCCAGAAGATCATCTCCCGGCCGCGCGCCCGGGTGAGGACGAACTGGCTGCGGGCCTCACGGGTGCGGTCGGCGACGACGTCGATCGCCGCTCCACGGCGGGTCACGGACCGCAGCGGCACAACCTCCACGATCTCCGCGGCATCGTCCCAGGGCTCGTCGTGGCGGTAGCAGTAGACCTTGCTCGTGCGTGGCCACGTCTCCTTGGTGCGCAGGACGATGCCGTCCCCGAGCGGGATCCGCACGAGGTAGGGCAGGCTCGACGCCGGGTCCGGGTTGCGTGCGATGAGCAGCGGTTCAGGCACGCACCACACGCTACGCGCGCGCCTGCGGGCGCAGGCGAACCTCTGGAGCGGATCCGGCCGCCCGGACGTGGGCATCGAGCGATCCTCGAGTGACCAACGTCGCTTGTGCGCCTCGGCGTCGGGGGGGAGGCTGGGAGCAGGACGCAGGTGGCCGGCCACCGCGACCGCGGCGGCGCGCGTCACCGGGAGAGGACGCACGATGAACTCAGACATGCTCGCCAAGATCAGGACCGGCAAGGGGTTCGTCGCCGCGCTGGACCAGAGTGGGGGCAGCACTCCGAAGGCGTTGCGGCTGTACGGCATCCAGGAGTCCGAGTACTCCGACGAAGCCGGGATGTTCGACCTGATCCACCAGATGCGCACCCGGATCATCACGAGCCCGGTGTTCACCGGCGAGCGGATCCTCGCGGCGATCCTGTTCGAGCAGACGATGGACCGGCAGATCGACGGGATGGGGTCCGCGGAGTACCTCTGGACCCGCAAGCAGGTCGTGCCCTTCCTCAAGGTCGACAAGGGCCTGGAGGACGAGGCGTCGGGCGCCCGGATGATGAAGCCGATGCCCGACCTCGACGCCGTGCTCGAGCGGGCCACGGGGCACGGGGTCTTCGGCACCAAGATGCGCTCGGTCGTGCTGACCGCGAACGACGCCGGTGTCGAGGCCGTCGTCACGCAGCAGTTCGAGGTCGCCCGGCGCATCCTGGCCGCCGGTCTCGTGCCGATCATCGAGCCCGAGGTCGACATCCACAGCCCGGAGAAGGCCGCCACGGAGAAGCTCCTCAAGGCGGCCCTCCTCGCCAACCTCGACAGCCTCGCCGAGGGGCAGGACGTCATGCTCAAGCTGACCCTTCCCGAGGAGGACGGCTACCACCGTGAGCTGCTCGAGCACCCGCGCGTGCTCCGCGTGGCGGCGCTGTCGGGCGGCTACTCCCGCAAGGAGGCCGACGCCCGGCTGACGAGGAACCCCGGCGTCATCGCCAGCTTCTCCCGTGCCCTCACCGAGGGACTGACGGCGCAGCTCAGCGACGAGGAGTTCGACGCGGCCCTCGACGCCTCCATCGCCTCGATCTACGCGGCATCCGTGACCTGACGGGGGTGGCACCGTGGGCGGGACCACCGTCGGCGACGCGGCCCCCGGAGGCGCCAGCGGGGGCGGGGCCACGGCGCGCGGGAGTCGCACCGACGGGCCGGTCGGGAGCCGCCTCGCCCACCTCGACCGGCTCAAGGTCGTCCTCACGGCCGGGGTGATCGTCGCCCACGCCGCGATGAGCTACGGCGCGGAGGGCACGTGGATCTACGAGGACGACTCCCTCTCGCCGCCGACCCAGCTGGTCCTGAGCGTCCTGGTCGGCGGCGGCGTGATGTTCGTGCTCGGCCTGTTCTTCCTCATGGCGGGCATGCTGACCACCGGGCCACTGGGCCGCCGGGGCCCGCGCGCGTTCCTCGTCTCGCGGCTGTGGCGCCTGGGGGTGCCGGTCGTGGCGTACGCGCTCGTCGTGTGGCCGGCGCTGGAGTGGCTCGTCGACGAGGTCCGTGGGACCGCGCCGACGCCGTGGGCGTTCTACGCGGCCGAGTTCTCGGGCTCCGCGTGGCAGCAGCTGGGGACCGGGCCCATGTGGTTCGTCGCGATCCTGCTCGTCGTCACGGTCGGCTGGTGCCTGTGGCGGTGGCGGATGCCGGCGCGCCCGGCATCCGGCTCGCCCGTCACGTCCGTCGTGGTGACCGCAGCGGCCATCGCCGCGGGCACCGTCGTCGTGCGGGTGTGGTTCCCCATCGACTCGGCCCAGGTCCTCGACGTCCACCTGTGGATCTGGCCGCAGGCGGTCAGCCTGTTCGTGCTCGGCGCCGTCGGTGCCGAGCGCGGCTGGATCTGGGAGCTGCCGCGGCGGGTGCGCTCACTGTGCCGGCGCGGCCTCGTCGGCGCGCTCGTGGTGCTCGCGGTGCTCGTCGTGCTGTCCGACGGACCCGAGGACTTCACCGGCGGCGTGCACTGGGAGGCCGCGGGGTGGGCCGGCTGCGAGGGCGTGCTCGCGGTCAGCGCCTCGCTGCTCGTCCTGGACTGGTCCCGTCGCCATGTCGTCGCCCACGGGCGTCGCGAGCGGTCGGTGGCGCGGTCGGCATACGGGGCGTTCGTGGCCCAGGGGCCGGTGCTCGTCGTGGTCGCCCTGCTCCTCGAGCCGCTCGACGTGCCGGGTGACCTGAGGTTCGTCGTCCTGGCCGTCGGAGGCGTCCTCGGGTCCTTCGCGTGCGGCTGGGCGGCCGTCCGGCTGGCCGTGAGGGGTCGCGCCCGGCGCCTGCGGGACGACGTGCCACCGGAGCGGCGCGACGTCGCCCGGGGCGGCGGCGGTGCCTGACTGTGCCTGACGGGCGAGAGGGAGGTGGCGGACGCCACTGGCGGGGCCACATGGCGAGGGAAGACAATTCAGGAGTGCCTCCCACCCAGAACGCTGCCATCAACCTCCGCCTGGCCCAGCTGGGGCTGCCCCTGCCGAAGGGGTTCGAGGACACCGAGGCGGCGCGGCTGGCGCGTCCGATCCTCGCGCGACAGCGGGAGCTGAGCCGGCGGCTGTCCGACCGGCTCTGCGCCGCCGACGGGCGGATCCAGGCCTTCCTCGACGACTACCTCGCCGACACCGGCGAGTGCCCCCGGCTCCCGCGACGGACCCTCGTGCTCGACGAGCCGGGTCTGGCCCGTGAGCTCTCGCTGCCCTTCGACGGCGACAGCTTCACGTCGCCGCTGCTCACGAGCTACCGGCTCGTCAACGGCGTGCTCCACAACCCGGCCAACGACCGCCGGACCACCGCCGGGGTCTTCCACATCGCCGAGGGCGGTCTGCCGATCCCGGACGACAAGATCGCCGTCCCCAAGGCCGCGTTCGCCCGCCTCCTCGCCCGCGCGTTCGAGCCGCCGGAGATCGACAAGGTCCTGCCCTACACCGCCAACCAGGCGCAGCCGGCCGCGTGCTTCGTCTCCCTGCAGCTCCGCCCCCTCGTGGCGCCGGAGGTGCCCGGCTCGGTGCGCGAGAAGCGGATGGAGACCCGCTTCATCGTCCCGGGCGGCCTCGTCTCGAACCTCGACTTCGTCGAGGGCATCTTCGGCAACGCGGGCGACCCCTACCTCCCCGAGAACGACGCGTCCCTGGCCCCGGAGACCTGGACCGGCCACACCGGCTGCGTCATCCTCGCGCCGCACCTGACCCGGGTGACGAAGAAGGAGCTCGGGCTGCCCCACGTCAGCGAGGCCACCGACCGTCAGAAGCGGGACGGGGTGTGCTGGGAGCAGGAGGACGAGCGCTACAACGGCGGCCGCGCCTTCAAGATCTGTGCGCGGGACGCTCGTGGCGTCATCGTGACCGTCATCGCCGACAACTACTTCGGCTACTGCAAGAAGGAGGTCAAGACCCAGATCTCCTACTCCGCGAACCTGTTCGGCAACGCCGAGGAGGAGCACGCGGGCGGGGCCCTCGTCTTCGCGAGCTACAACCTCGGCCACGAGTTCACCCAGCGGTTCGGGGGCGAGACGCACACGCTGGCCGAGGTGCTCGAGCGCGACCCGGGGCGCTTCGCCGCCCAGCCGGAAGGGCACCTCCTCGACCTCCAGCAGCCGCACATCGTGCTCGTCCCGGCCACGGCGCACTACTCGGTGGGGACGATGAGCGTGTCGTGGTCGGCCCCGGACGGCCAGCGACACTCCATCCCCCTGCGGGCCGACCAGGTCTACCTCAGCCCCAACGGCTACCGCGTCGCCCTTGCCCAGGAGCCCCACGACCCCACGGCGTGGAACCTCATCGGCACCGTGCCGGACGCGACGTCGTGCCACAAGCCGGCCACCGTGTCCGGGGGCGGCAAGTCCGAGATCTCGAAGGCCATCACCGACGCGTTCATCGTCGGGTCAGCGTTCGTCGCGGACTTCGAGGCCGACATGGACGCGGTGGCCGCCATCCTCGACCGCGACCTCTCCACGCGGTTCCTCGACCCGACGAGGAACCACCGGGACGCCCGGCCGATCCTGTCCCAGGAGCGTTCGATCGGGTCCGTGATCAAGCTGCTCACGCCGTCCCCGTCGCAGTACAGCGCCGACTACAACGCCTGGCTCGACCGCATCCCGCCCTACGTCAAGGAGCTCGTCTACGTCGTCAAGCGCGCCTACCAACCGGAGTGGGGCAAGGACTGGCGCAGCCACTTCAGCGTCGTCGCCATCGACGGTCGCAAGGGCAACTCCCTGCGGCTCGACGGCACGAAGATCACCCGTCACATGCTGCGGGTCGGCTACAACCCCGACGGGTCCTGGCGGCTCTTCAGCCTCCGCGACGACTTCGCCCCCGCGGTGAAGGTCCAGACCCAGGACGACATCACCGCCTCGACGGTCGTCCCGGGTGACCACCTGGGCCTGGACCCGGCGCGCTCCTACAAGCTCGTGCAGAACTGCGAGAACCTCCTCTTCCAGCGCCCTGACGACGCGATCCACCGCGGCTACGACACGCAGGCCGAGCGCGACATCGCCACCCCCGGGACGTTCCTCTCCAACTTCGAGCCGCTGACCCGGGCCGACGCCGTCGCGATGCGCGACGACGCCGTGGCGTTCAGTGCCTTCAGCCCGCCGATGGCCCAGCTCGTCAGCCGGTTCGCCGACGCGCCCGAGGGCGACGGCCCGGCATACCTCGTCTGCTCCGCCAACCCCCGGCTCGTCGACGGCAAGCCCTCGAAGAACCCGCGCTACCTCCAGGAACGGCCCGACCGGACCAACGCCGAGGCGACGGCGGTCGCGGAGCTGTCCGAGCGGCTGTTCCGGCGGATGCCGTCCTCGGCGCCGCTCCTGCTGCCGGTGGACGTGGTCGCGGCGGGCCGGCGGAACAACCCGCCAGACGGGCCGGTGCCGCCGCTGTGCTCGTACGGCCCCCTGCACTACATGGAGCTGCCCGAGCTCTTCATGGAGTTCATCTCCTCGATGACGGGCAAGTCCCCGTCGACGACCGGGGCAGGCTCCGAGGGAGCCCTCACCAAGGGCCCGTTCAACGCGATGCCGGCCATCGTCGACCTCAACGCGTCGCTGCTGTCCTACGCGCTCACCGGCTACGACGGCTGGCTCTCGGCGGCCGGGCACGTCGGGCCGCACGTCCAGGTGGACCACGACTTCTCCCTCCTCGTGCCCGAGCTGTTCTGCCGGATGACCGCCGAGGAGCGGGACGCCCGGAACCTCCTCGCCGAGGGGGCCCTCGAGAAGCTCACCGACTTCGAGCACGACGGCCAGCGCGTGGCCGCCAGCAGGCTGGGCTACCGGATGACCGACCGGATGGCGACGAAGTACTTCGGCCGGATCTTCCTGCACCCCGACGTCGTCTTCACGCCGGAGATGCTGCGGCCCGAGCTCCAGGACGTCGGCGTCTTCGCGGAGTCGGTCGCCACGATCGTGACGACGCACGAACGCGTGGCCCGCGCCTACTTCAAGGACGGCACCGTCGACCTCGCGATCCCGCCGCTCCGGGCGCTGCTCGAGATCATGGCCGACGGGTCGACCCCGCAGGGGTGGGACCTCGAGACGCCGGAGTTCCGCGCGATGTTCACCCGGGAGTCCGTGCTGGCGTCCGACTGGTACGCCGAGCGCCTCGACGCGAAGCAGGCCGCGGCGAGCGCCCGTGCCGACGCGGGGCTCACGGCGATCGAGAAGTTCGTCTCCACGCCCGGGAACGAGGAGCCCACGGCCCGGCTCGACATGCCGGCCCGGGTCGAGGCCGCACGCGTGGAGGCGCAGCGGCTCGCCGGCCCGGAGTTCCGCGAGCAGCTCGTCGGAACTGCGGGAAGCACGCCCCTGTGAGGTCGTGACCCCGGTCAGCGGGCGGCGATCTCGGCCGCCTCCGCGAGCGCGTCCGCCACGTCGAGCGCGCGCCCGTCGGCCTCGGCCGCTGCCGCCGCTCCCCCCAGCGCGGCCCGGGAGACCACGAGGTGGCGGTCCAGGAAGGCGCGGTCCGGCCCCGACAAGGGCATCCCTGCCTGCGTCCGCTCCTCGTCCGCGCAGGAGGCGAGGCGCACGGCCCGCTCGTGGTCGCCGACCACGGATGCGGCCACCGCGAGGAGCTCGACGACGCCAAGGGTGAGGTCGGGGTCGCCGTGGTCGGTCACCGTGCTGGCGAGGTCGCGCATCAGGTCGGCGGCCTCGCTGAGGCGCCCCGCGGTGAGCAGCGCCGCAGACCGGTTGACCCGGTCCGCGGCCACGCCCCACGCGTTGCCGACCTCGAGGTCGAGGTCCTCGGCCTCCGCAAGGAGTGGCAGCGCGTTGTCCGGGTGACCGGTGTCGATCTCGAGCAGGGCGAGGTTCGTCAGGGCGGTCGCCTGTCGCTGCGGGTTCGCCAGGGACCGGGCGACGTCGATGCTCTCCTGGAGCAGCGCGCGGGCACGGTCGACGTCGCCGAGTCCGCGGTACGCGACGCCGAGGCTGTTGAGGGCCAGGGTCTCGCCCGTGCGGTCTCCCGCGCGCCGCCACAGCACGAGCGACTTGGCCAGCACGTCCCTCGCGGACCCGAAGTCGCCCTGCTGCAGGAGCAGGAGCGCGAACGAGTGGAGGAGCCGGGCGAGCTCCGGGCCCTGGTGCCTCGCCGCCGCGCGGCTCGCGCGCTCGAGCCACCGGCGGCTCTCGGCGTCGTAGCCGGTGAGGTACCAGAACCACCCCAGGGCGGTGCACAGCCGGATGCCGGTCGCGGCCCGAGCCTCGTCGCCGGCCTCCTCGCCGCCGGTGCCCTCGCCGACGATGCCCTCGCCGTCGGTGCCCGCGCCACCAGCGCGGTCGCTCCCGGCATCCCCGAGTGACCAGTCCAGGGCGGCCCGGAGGTTGTCCATCTCCTGCTCGATCACCCCGCGCGCAGCAATCGCGTCGGGGCCACGCAGCCGCTCGCCCGCACGCTCGGCGATCGCGAGGTAGTGCTGGGCGTGACGCTCGCGGAACCCCTCCGCCTCCCCGGCCCGGGCGGCCAGGTCCGCGGCGACGGTGCGGATGGTCTGGAGCAGCCGCACGCGCGTGCCGGCGGGGTCGTCGTCGACGCGGACGAGGGCGGCGTCGAGCAGTCCCGACACGACCGCCAGGGACGAGGGGACGTCGAGGACCTCGGCCAGTGCGTCGAAGGTCCCGCCGGCACCGCCGAACACGGCGAGGGCTCGGAAGGCGCGCTGCTCGGGCGCCCCGATCATCCGGTAGCTCCAGTCGACGGTCGCCATGAGCGTGCGTTGCCGCTCCGGCTGCCCCGGGAGGGGGAGGCCCAGGGCCTCGTCGAGGTGGTCGAGCAGGGCCCTCGGCGGGAGCAGCCGCACCCGCGCCGCCGCGAGCTGGACCGCGAGGGGGAGCCCGTCGAGCCGCCGGCAGAGGGCGACGACGTCCGCGACGTTGTCCGCGGACAGCGCGAACCCCGGGTCGACGAGCCGGGCCTGGTGGACGAACAGCTGCACGGCCGCCGCGCGCGCGGCGACCTCGACGGTGGGACCGGCCCGACCGACGTCGGGGAGGCCCAGTGGCGGCACGGGGTACTCCTGCTCCCCGGGGACACGCACCGGACGACGGCTCGTGGCGAGGAGGCGGAGGCGCGTCGTCCCGGACAGCAGCCGGCGCACGACGGGGTCGCCGCCGTCGGGCAGCTGCTCGAGGTTGTCGAGCACGATGAGCACGGCCCGGTCGCGCAGGTGCTCGAGCAGCCCGTCGTCGCTGTCCCCCGCGCGGCCGAGGGTCTCCGCGATGGTCGACCAGGCGACCTCGGGCTCGGCCGCCGTCGTGAGGTCCACGAAGTGGACCCCGTCGGGGTAGCCCGGCGCGACCTCCTCGGCCACGGCCAGGGACAGCCGGGTCTTGCCGGTGCCGCCCGGGCCGGTCAGGGTGACGAGCCTCGGGCCGTCGGGCCCCAGCAGCTCGGCGAGGGTGGCCAGCTCGGGGTCCCGGCCGACGAGGGGAGTGGGTGCGGCGGGCAGGCTGCCAGGGGCGCCGAGGCTTCGCAGGGGCGGGAAGTCGCTGGGCAGCCCGGTGATGACGAGCTGCCAGAGCGGCTGTGGGTCCGGGATGTCCTTGAGGCGGTGCACCCCCAGGCCGACGAGCGTCGTGCCCGGGGGAAGCCGGCCGGCGACGCCCTCGGCCGTGACGCCGCTCAGCACGACCTGGCCGCCGTATGCCGTCGCGGCCACGCGCGCCGCCAGGTGCACGTCGAGGCCGACCATGCCGTTCTCGAAGGGCTTGGGGTGCCCGGTGTGCAGACCCATCCGCACGCGGACCTTCACCCCCTCGGGCCACGAGCACGCGTCGAGTCCCTCCTGCCCGTCGGCCGCCGCGGCCACGGCGTCCACGGCCGACCCGAACACGACGAAGAAGCTGTCGCCCTCCGTCCCGAGCTCCCGCCCGCCCGCCCGGTCGAACGCCCCGCGGAGGATCCGTCGCTGGACGCTGAGGACGTCGGCGTATGCCGGGCCGAGCCGGTTGAGCAGCCGGGTCGAGCCCTCGATGTCGCTGAACAGCATCGTGAGCTCGGGCGACGGCGGGTCGCTCATCCACCCATCATCCGCGCGGGCCCGGTCGACGACAATCCGGCGCGCCTCAGGGTGGGGGCACGACGAGGACCGGCACCTCCGAGAACTCCAGCACGTGGTGCACGACGGACCCCACGTACGGCCGTCCCAGCCGGGCCGTTCCGACCCGGCCGATGACGACGCAGTCCGCCGGCCACGCCGCCGCCTGCTCGAGGATGCTCGCGGCGGGTCGCCCGTGGAGGACCAGCGTCTCCGTCGGGACGCCTGCACGCCCGGCCAGCGCGGCGACGTGGCGGAGCACGGCCCAGGCGCCGGCATCCCGACGAGCCCGGACGTCCGCGGCATCCCCCTGGCTTCCCAGCGTCACGTCGACGATGCCGTCGGACAGCACGTGGACCGCGCGCACCTCGCCCGACCAGTCGGCGGCGATCTCGATGGCGGTGCGACCGGCCGCCAGGCCCGCCGGTGAGTCCTCGACGGCGACCAGGATGCGTCTCATCGTCGGCCCCTCCTGACCGGCGCACGGGTGGCCGCCCACCGCAGGCGGACCCCCTCGTCGTGCTCCTGCTCGTCCAGCGACGCGTCGAGCGCGCCCCGAGCCTCCTCCAACCGCGGGATCCAGCGGTCGGTCACGGCACGGAGCTGGCGCCGCGTGGCGGCGATCTCGGAGCGCACGGCGTCGAGCGCGGTCGAGGCGACTGCCTGGTCCACGCCGGCGCGGACGGCTCGCTCCGCTGCCCGCGTCGCGTGCACGAGGGCGCTGTTGTCGGGCACCGGTGTGGCCGGCGACCGCTCCGGGACCCGGCAGGTGGCCTGCGCCGGGTAGCGGACCCCCATCGTCAGCCGCCACTCGACGTCCACCTCGGCATCGGCGCCGTCGTGGGCCAGTCGCAGCCCCCGGTCACCGCTGAGCAGGCTCGCCCGGAGCATCCAGCGGTCGAGGTCGCGGACGGCAGCCACCCACTCCGCCCGGGTCTGCTCGACCCGGAGGCCGAAGCTCTGCTCCTCGGCGAGCAGGATCCGGATCTTGCGGTCCAGCAGGTCGCCACCGTGCACCGCGACGACGAGCCGGCGCCGCAGCCACATCCGCCCGGCACGACCGGCGGGAAGGCCACGCAGCCGCGCGGTCACGGCGGGCCATCCTCCCGGACCGGGGGCGCCGCGTAGTGGGCCGCCACGAGCCCTGCGGGCAGCATGGTGAGCTCTCGTCGGGGCAGCTCGCGGAGCACCGTCCAGGCCAGGTCGAGGGTGTCGTCCATCGACCGGTTCTCGCCGCGCCCCTGGTCGAGGAGCTGGTGCTCGAGGACGGACTCGTAGGCGATGTAGGTCCGGTCCGTCCCGCTGAGGGCGTCGACGCCGACCATGTCCGCGAGCTCGCCGGCCTGCCTCGCCCGCTCGAGCGCGGCGAGCAGCTGGTTCGCCAGGTCGAGGTGGTCCGCGCGCGTCCGGCCCTCTCCCACCCCCTGCCTCATGAGGCGCGACAGCGACGCCAGCGGGTCGATCGGCGGGTACACCCCCCGCGCGTGGATCGCCGGCGACAGCACGAGCTGGCCCTCGGTGATGTAGCCCGTGAGGTCGGGCACGGGATGGGTCACGTCACCCGCCGGCATGGTCAGCACGGGGAGCACCGTCACCGACCCCGGTCGGCCGCGCACGCGTCCGCAGCGTTCGTACAGCGAGGCGAGGTCGCTGTACATGTAGCCGGGGTAGGCCCGCCGGGCCGGGATCTCCCCGCGAGCCGCCGACACCTCGCGCAGGGCCTCGGCGTAGTTGGTCATGTCGGTCATGACGACGAGGACCTGCCGTCCGCCCGTGAACGCGAGGTGCTCCGCGACGGTCAGCGCGATCCGTGGCGTCATGATCCGCTCGATGACCGGGTCGTCGGCGGTGTTGAGCAGGAGCACGACCTGGCCTGCCTCCAGCCGGGCCTCGAGGGCGCCCCTCACGGCGGAGCCGTCCGCGTGGGTGATGCCCATCGCGGCGAAGACGACGCAGAACGAGTCGCTCCCGGAGGCGGCCTGCGCCGCGACCTGGGTCGCGAGCTCGAGGTGCGGGAGGCCCGCCACCGAGAAGATCGCCAGCTTCTGGCCGCGGACGAGGGTCGCCATGCCGTCGATCGCCGAGATCCCCGTGAGGACCGGCTCGGCCGGCGGCTCGCGCATGAGGGGGTTCAGCGGTGCCCCGGTCGTGGGCGCGGTCTCGTCACCGAGGACGGGGGGTCCGTCGTCGAGCGGGGCTCCACGGCCGTTGCACACACGCCCGAGCCAGCCCTCGCCGACGGGGACGCGCAGGGGTGCCCCGCTGAAGCGGACGCGCGTGCGCTGCGGGTCGACTCCCTCGGTGCCCTCGAGGACCTGGATGACGGCCACGTCGCGGTCGGCCTCGAGCACGACCCCGTGCCGGTCGCCGGACCCGTCGACGCGAACGGTGACGAACTCGTCCCAGCCGACCCCGTCGACCCCGTCGACGACGAGCAGCGGACCGCGCAGCCCGGTGACCCCGGCGTGCTCGACGACGCCCCAGCCGCTCACGGCCCTGCCTCCGTCACGGCGAGCCGGTCGAGCGCGGCCAGGACGAGGTCCCGGCGCGCCGCGATGCCCTCCACGTCGGACGGTCCGGTCTCGTCCCGGGCCCGCACGAGGGGGCCCCAGTCGAGCTCCTCGACCTGCGACGCGAGCACGCCGGCATCCACGAGTGCCTGGCAGCGGTCGAACACGTCGAGGACCGCGTCGACGAGGGCGGCACCCTTCTCCGGCGAGCAGGCGGCATCCGCCTCCGACAGGGCGCTCTGCTGGAGCACGGCCTCGCGCACGAGGCGCCCGGCGAGCAGCACCATGCGCTCCGCGCTCGGCAGCGACCCGAGCCCGACGAGGTCGGCGAGGTCGGTGAGCCGGTCGGCGTCGGCGACGAGGCCGAGGACCCGCCCCCGTCGTCGGCTCCACTCGGGATCGCCCTGGGCCGCGTGCCACGCCCCGACGTGGGTGGCGTCCCGCGAGAACGACGACGTCCACGACACGGCCGGGTAGTGGCGGGCGTAGGCCAGCTCGCGGTCCAGCGACCAGACGCTGCGCACGAAGCGCTGCGTGTTGGCGGTGACGGGTTCGGTGACGTCGCCACCCTGCGGGGAGATGGCACCCACGACGGTGACGGACCCGTGGCTGGCCCCCAAGGTCGAGACGTAGCCCGCGCGCTCGTAGAACGCCGCGAGGGCCGACCCGAGGCCCGCGGGGTACCCCTCCTCCGCGGGCAGCGCACCGGACCGCGACGCGAACTCGCGCATCGCCTCGGCCCACCGGGACGTCGAGTCGGCGATGAGCACCGCGTGCAGGCCCTGGTCGCGGAAGTACTCCGCGACCGTGACGCCGGCATACACGCTGGACTCCCGCGCCATCATGGCCATGTTGGAGGTGTTCGCGACGACGACCGTGCGGTGGCTCAGGCGGCCGCCCGTCCGCGGGTCGACGAGCTCGCCCAGCTCCGCGACGACGTCGGCCATCTCGTTGCCGCGCTCCCCGCACCCGACGTAGACGATGACGTCCGCCGTGCACCACTTCGCGACCTGTTGGAGCAGCACGGTCTTGCCGGTGCCGAAGCCGCCCGGGACGGCCGCGGTGCTCCCCAGCGCGACCGGGTAGAGCAGGTCGAGCACCCGCTGGCCGGTGACGAGCGGCTCGCCCCCCTCGAGGCGGGCACGGTAGGGACGGGGCCGGCGCACCGGCCAGTGCTGGGTCATCGCCACGGGTCGCCCGCCGACCAGCGCCAGCGTGGCGTCGGGTGCGTAGTCGCCGGGGGCGACGAGACCGGTGACCGCACCGGAGGCGCCCGGGGGCACGAGCACGCGCAGCGGCAGCGCGCTCTCACCCCTGAGCGCCCCGAGCGACTCGCCGGGACCCACCTCTGCGCCCTCCGCCACGCCCGGCTCGAAGGCCCACGTCCGCGCCTCCGGCACCGCGGCATACCCCGGGGTCAGCCAGGTGTCCGCGCCGGCGAGCGGTCGGAGCAGGCCGTCGAAGACGCCTCCGAGCAGGCCGGGGCCCAGCGGGGCCGAGAGGGGCTCGCCCGAGGGCACGACGTCCTCGCCGGGCTGGAGGCCCCCGGTGTACTCGTACGCCTGAACCGTGGCCACGTCCCCGTCGAAGGCGACGACCTCGCCCGGGATCCCCAGCCGCCCGATGGCCAGCACCTCGGACATCGCCACCTCGCGCAGTCCCTCCACCTCGACGAGGGGGCCGTTGACCCGGACGACGTGGCCATGAGTGGGTCGCGTGCCCTTCCCCACACCGGTGCCGGTCACTCCGACCAGAGCTCCTCGACCTGTGCGCCGAGGCGGTCCAGGCAGGAGTCGGCCAGGCCGTCCAGCGTGTACTCCACCCGGCGGGTGCCGGCCTCGGCGACGACACCGCCACGGTCGTGCTCCCGGATCAGCGCACCCGGCCCGAGGGCCTCGCGGGCCCGCTCGCGCAGCCGGTCGAGCAGGGCCGGGTAGGTGGGGTCCGAGCGCAGCTCGCTCACGGCATCCCGAGCCCGTCGACGCAAGGCGTCGTGGGCGACCCGACGCTGGCCCAGGACGATGCTGCGCGACTCGCGCGCGGCGTGTGCGTGCTCACCGGCGAGGATGGCGGCGGCATCGGCCGCCCCGCGGGCCCGGGCCTCGTCGCGCAGTGCGGAGGCCTCGCTCCGGGCGGCGTCGAGCGCGCCGGCCGCCGACCGGTCGGCAGCGGCGAGCACCTCGTCGGCATCCCGGTGGGCGGCCGCCAGGAGGGCGGAGCGCAGGGGGGCCAACGGGTCGGTGCGAACGACCTCGATCGTCCCGGTCATGGTGGGAGCACCACCGTCAACCGCGCGTGGCGCACGGGCTCGAGGGCCTCCGCGGCCGCGGGGGTCAAGATCACCACCGACACGTCGTCGGGCACCGAGGCCCAGCTCGTCCTCACCTCGGAGCCGCCCTCGCCGGGGAGCACCAGCACACCCGCCAGCCGCAGTCCCTCCACGCGGTAGGACTCGCCGATGGCGGCGACGCGGCCCACGTCACGCCTTGCCGATCAGGATGATCGCGACGATCAACCCGTAGATGGCGATGCCCTCGGCGAGCCCCACGATGACCATGGCCCGGCCGAACAGCTCCGGCCGCTCGCTCATCGTGGCGAGTGCCGCGGCACCGGTGTAGGCGACCGCGATGGCGGCACCGATCGACGACCCCGCCACCGCGATGGCCGCTCCCAGCAGGGCAGCCCAGTTCGAGGATGCCGTGGCGTCGGCGGCCGCGACGCCGACGACTCCCGTCGTCGCCACCGCCGGGTCGGCGCTCGCCGCGACGACGAGCGCCGCCAGGGCGGCACCCATGAGGACGACGTTCGTGGCGAGGAAGACCCGCAGGGCGGCCGGGGAGCGGGACCGCAGCGCGACGCGGGCCGCGATCGCGACGACGAGCACGACGGGAAGGGCGAGTAGCCAGGCGGTCATGACGCACGCTCCGGGGTGACGGGGAGGGTCCAGGGTCGAAAGGCTCGGCCCTCGGTGACGAAGACGCGGGAGAAGAGCTCGTAGTACTCGAGCCGCAGGGCCTGGACGCCGGCGACGACGGCGGCGAGCGTGAACGTCAGCACGTTGCCGACGACGAACAGGAGCACCGCCGCCAGGGCTCGGACGCCCCCCGATGCCCAGAGCGACGAGGTGCCCTCCCAGAGGATCCCGCCGAGGGCGGCGTGCGCCAGGCCGAACGCCGCGAGCCGTGCGAACGACACGACGTTCGTGCCCAGGCGCACGATGCCGTCGAACAGCTCGATCGTGGCCTGCGCGACTCCCGCGCCGCCGCCGCCGGACGTCGCGAGCAGCCCGACAAAGGTGAGGGAGAGGCCCAGGACGACGACGGCCGCGCCGAGGCTGACCAGCCAGGCCGCGGGGAGGTAGGTGCCGAGCAGCACGAGGCCCAGGCCCAGGAAGATCGCGACCCCCGCGAACCCCGAGGGGGCGACGACGGCATACCGCCAGCCTCCCTCGCGCCAGCGGTTGGTGGTCCCGATGGCGTAGGCACCGGACAGCAGCACGGCGCCGACGCCGATCGCCACCTCGAGCAGGAGGATCGGCTCCTCGAGGGGCTCGAACCACAGCACCGGCAGCACGCCGGTCGGCCCGAAGAACTCCCCGAAGAGGGCCCCGAAGAACATCGCCGAGAGCCCCGCGCCGACGAGGAAGAGCCAGACCTGCCGGAAACGGACCAGGCGGGCGGGTCGGCCAGCTCGGAGGAGGACGCCCAGCAGGAGCAGCATGGCCCCCTGCCCGGCATCCGCGAACATCATCCCGAACATGAACACGTACGCCAGCCCCGCGACGACCGTCGGGTCGACGTCGCGGTAGGGGACCGTGGCGTAGGTGTCCATGAGGGGGGCGAAGGACCGGTTGAGCCGTCCCCTGCTGTGCACGAGCGTCGGTGGGTCGACCCCGCGGGGTGCGGGGAGCGGGACCACCGCGCCACCGTGCGGGCCGAGCCGGTCCGCGAGCCCCGCGACCGCGGCCTCGGAGACCCACCCGCCCATGGCGACCACGAGGTCGCGGGTCACCGCGCTCGCCGAGCGCTCCTGGAGCTGCGCCTCGCCCGCCAGGAGGTCCACCCGGCCCTCCCGGACGAGGGCGTCGAGGTCCGGCTCGTCCCGGCTCAGCACCGGCTGGACGGCGTCGGCGACGGGCGTGCGCTGCAGGAGGCGTGCCGCCGGGGTGAGGGTGCCGACCTCCGCCCACACGTCGAGCTCGGCGCTGCCCGAGGCGGCGGTCTCGACGAGGACGTCGCGCAGGCTCTCCCGCGGCGCGAGCAGGGCCACCCGCTGCATCCGCACCGGCTCGAAGGACTCACGCCATGGCATCGAAGGCCTCCAGCGCGCCGGGTGACCCGGGTGATCCCGGCGAACCGCCGCCGCGGGCGGCCACCGCGAGGGCCGCACGGACCCGCCAGGCGTCGGCCGCCAGGACGGCGACCGACCCGACCAGGGGTTCGGGGCCGGTCACCGGGCTCCGCAGCAGCGTGAACCCCTCGTGCTCGACCCGGGACCACCAGGCCGCCTCCGCCTGCCAGAGCTCGGCGGGGTCGTGCACGTCGCGCAGGGCCCAGCGGGCATCGGGTGGGAGGGCAGTGGCCAGTCCCGCCAGGGTCCGCTCGCCCGGCCAGCTCGCACCCAGCAGCGGCGCCGTGAGCCGAGAGGCGGCCTCCGTCGGGCGCTGCCCCGCCACGAGCACCTCACGAGCGATGACGAGGGCGGCCGCCCCCGCCGCCCAGGCCCTCGCCAGGGGCAGCACGGCGGCGACGCGCGACGCCCACGACAGCCGCATCCCGAGGTGGATCGCCGCGGGGGTGTCGGCCCCGGGGTCGCCCCACGCCGACTGGGCGAGGGCCTCACGCACCTGGGCGACCGACGTCGCCTGCTGGATCCGGCCGTCCGCCGTCGTGAGGCTGCCGAGGACGAACCTCGGCTCGGACGCGCTCCCTGCCAGGTCGCGGAGGCGCTCGTCCGTGTTCGCGACCTCGAAGCCTCCCGCGAGCACCCGGAGCACGCGGGCGTCCCCGTGGGGGACCCACCCGGCGAGGACGCGCAGGTGCCACAGCACGGCGGCCGAGACCGCGTGCTGCGCCTCGGCCAGGGTCTGCCCCGGCCGGACGTACTTGCCGTAGGGGGTGGCGGACAGTGCCTCCACGGCCTCCCCGAGGTTCGGGCTCGACGCGAGCCGGCGGGCCGTCGCGGCACCCAGACGTCGCCGCGACATGGCGCGCGCCCGCACGCCGCAGGCCACCCAGGCGGCGGTCACGGCGGGCCGTCCAGGATCGTGTCGACCTCGGCCCTCGCCAGCGTCACGACGCGGGCGACCAGCCCCGGCTCGCGGGAGCGCGCGAGCGCGGCGACCGCCGCCGCCTGCCGGTGCGCGGCCTCGACGCTGTGCCGGATGTCGGCCGCCGCCTGCGACTGCGCCGACGCGGCCGCCTGTCGTCGCTCGGCCTCGGCGCTGCGCCTGGCCTCGTCGACGACCGACCGAGCCCGGGCCAGGCCGGCGTCCCGACGGCGCTCGGCCTCGACGGCTGCTGCTCTGCGGATCTCTGCGGCCTCGGCCTGCGCGTCGGCCACCTGGGCCAGCACGGCCTCCAGCTCGGCCGACAGCTCTGCGACCCGGTCCGCGGGTACGGCCGACAGCGCCGCGGTCCCGGGAGTGCCACTCGGCCGGAGCCGCTCCAGGAAGTCGCGGACGCTCGGCACGGCCTTCCACCCTTCACGGCGGTCTCCCGCCAGCGTACGGCGGCCGGATGCCGGCGGCACGGCATCGGGGTGCATCTCACCCTCGCAGGCGACAGCATACCCAGGGGGGTATACTTGTCGTTGGCCGCAGGCCGACGGCGCCGCGACCGTGGAGGAGGGCCGCCCAGCGCGGCATCCCCTCCGCCGACCCGAGACCTGGAGGACGACCATGGGCTACGCCCTGACGACGACCGTCGACGAACCGTTCGCGGACGTGCTGGATGCCGTGCGCGCCGCGCTCGGCGAGCAGGGCTTCGGTGTGCTGACCGAGATCGACCTCGCTGCCACGCTGCGCGAGAAGATCGGGGCCGAGATCGACCCGCAGGTCATCCTCGGCGCGTGCCGTCCGCCCCTGGCCCATGCTGCGGTGCAGGCCGAGCCCTCCATCGGGCTGCTCCTGCCCTGCAACGTGGTCGTCCGCGAGGTCGCGGAGGGTGGGGTCGTCGTGGAGGCGCTGAACCCGGACGTCATGGTCGAGCTCACCCACAACGAGGCCCTCGCTGACCTCGCGCGGGACGCCAAGGAGCGGCTCTCGGCGGCGCTGGCGACCCTGACCGGCTGAGCCCGGTCGGGAGCCCCGGTCAGCGGCGAGCGAGGCGCTCCACCGTGCGGGAGGCCAACCGGCCCAGCAGGGCTCCGGTCGCGGCCCCGACGAGCACGTCCCCGGGGTAGTGGACCCCGGTGTAGACCCGCGAGAACGCGACCGTGGCGGCCGCTGCCCCCAGGGGGACGCGCAGTGCTGGCACGACGTCGCCGACCGCGACGGCGAAGGCGGCCGCCGAGGCGGAGTGGCCGGAGGGGAACGACGTCGACGTCGGCATCGGCACCCACCGGGGCTCGGGGACCTCGTGGTCCTCGCGGTCGGGGCGGCGGCGTCCGCCGAGGAGCTTCATCGGCTGGTTCACGACGAGCGAGGCCGCCCCGATCGCAGCCACCCCCGTGACCGCCGCGCGGCGGCCGGTGGGTCCGCCGAGCAGGGCGAGGGCGCCGGCGACGAGGAACCACGGCTTGGAGTGGTTGGCGAAGCCGGACAGGACACGGAGCGGCGCGTCGAGCACCGGCGTCTCCATGCCCGCCACCACGGCATACGCCTCCCGGTCGTACCGACCCAGCGTCCGGAGGACCCGCACGGCACCGGACGTCACCGGACCCGGCTGGGGGCGGCGCTCCCCGAGCCGCTGCGCGAGGCGCTCCTCGACCGGGTCGACGCGCCCGGTGCCGCTCACCCCGGTGTCGCTCATCCCGCCGCCGCTCACCCGGCCGCCGCCGCGGGGCGTCCGAGGGCGGTGTGCCACAGCTCCGAGAGGGTCTCGGTCGACGCCACGTGCACGGCCGGTGCGGCCCTGCGACGCGACAACGACGCCCGCGGCAGCCGGATGGTGAGCGCACCGGGTCGGATCGTGAACCGCAGCGGCGGGTCCAGGGTGAGGGCCTCCCCGTCGACGCCGACCTCGACGGGTCCGCCCGAGGTCACCTCGAAGGCGCTGTCGGTCCACTCGTTCCAGCCGGAGAACCGACGGACCTGGCCGGCCGCCTCGAGCGCGGCGAACTTCTCGGCATCCGCCGCACCTCGCACGAGCACCGACACGATCCCGAGCTCGCCGGTGTCGAGGCGCGGCCGCAGGGCCGCTCCGCGCAGGTGCGAGAGCTGGTAGGGGTTGTTCGACACGAGCACGAGGTTGGCCGACGTCGCCGGCTCGCCCGACGGGAGCGTGAACTGGAGGTCGAGGGGCACCGCGGCGGGCCCGATGAGGTCGGGCAGCGTGGCCGCTGCGGTCTGCACCTTGGCGTCGCGGTACTCGGCGGACTGCACGATCTTCGCGTAGAGGCCCATCGACGCGTTGTTGACGAAGACGCGGCCGTTGACCTCGGCCAGGTCGATCTGCTGGTCGACGCCGTCGTCGAAGGCGTCGAGGGCGCCGACGACGTCGGCCCGGTCCAGGCCGAGGTCCAGCGCGAAGTGGTTGCGGGTGCCCGCCGGGATGACGACGAGCGGGATGCCGTGCCGGCTGGCGACCGAGGCCACGAGCGCCTGCGACCCGTCGCCCCCCGCCATGCCGATGACGTCCGCCCCCCGGCGCACGGCATCCTCCGCGAGCGCCAGGAGGTCCGACCCCCGGACGAGCACGATGGGCTCGATGCCCCTCTCGCGGCAGAGGCGCTCGAGCTCGAACCGCTCGACCTTCCCGCCGCCGGACCACGGGTTCATGATGAGCACCGCCTGGCGCGGGCGGGAGGCCACGGAGGCGTCGGCGGGGCCGGCTGCCGGCTCGTGGAGCGCGAACCGGGCGCACGCCGTCGAGGCCGCGGCGAGGAGCAGCCCCACGACGAGGACCCGCACGCTCTCGCTGGCCACCATGACCACGACGAAGAGCACGAGGGCGGCCGCTCCCACGACGAGCGCGACGACCCGCGGGGTGCCGCGCCGGGACACGGCGAACCAGGCCGCGACGACGAGCACCGCCAGGGACGCGAGGCCGGCCAGCAGCACGTCCCACCGGCGGATCGTCACGACGACGAGGTAGACCGCTGCCGCGGCCAGGGTCAGGTAGGCGAGCCAGGCGGCCGCCTGCCGCCTCCGGTCCGGACCGGTGCGCTCGGCGGGACGTGCGGTCATGGTGCCTCCTCGGGGTCCTGCCAGGTCGCGCCGGTCTGCGCCATGTACGCCGTGACCGCGTCGTCCAGGGTCGGGTAGAAGTGTGCGGGGTCGATCGTCCGCTCGAGCTCGTAGCGCTGGATCTTCTCCCGCACGGGGTCCTTCACCTCGGCGAAGGCCAGCGAGACGCCGCGGGCGTTGAGCCACGAGTCCAGCTCGACGAGCATGTCCGCGGCGGTGGTGTCGACGTCCGTCATCGGCTCGGCCGCGATGAGCACCCACTGCAGGTCGGCCCGCTCCTCGGCCATGGCCCGCACCTCGTCACCGAAGATCCTGGAGTTGGCGAAGATCAGTGGCGCGTCGAAGCGGAACACGACGAGCCCGGGCAGCACCTCGGAGTGCGGGTAGGTCTCGGTGTCGTGCAGCCCCCCGATGCCCTCGACGCGACCGAGCTCGGCCCGGTGCGGCCACCACACGCGACGGAACACGTTGAGGATCGAGAGGGCGATCGCGAGCAGGATGCCGGGGAGGACGCCCAGCAGGGCCACCCCGAGCAGCGCGATGATCGAGAGGCTGAACTCCGTTCGCCGCTGGCGCCACAGCCGACGGGTGGCGGGGACGTCGGCCAGCGAGAGTGCGGCCGCGATGACGATGGCCCCCAGGGTGGGCTGGGGGACGTACTGCATGAGCGAGGTCGCGAACACGAGCACGAAGGCGATGACGACCGCGCCGACGACGCCGGTCACCTGGGAGCGCGACCCGGCCTGCTCGGACACCGCCGTGCGGGACCCGCTCGTGCTGACCGGGAAGCCCTGGAAGAGGCCGGCGGCGATGTTCGCGGCGCCGATCCCGATCATCTCCTGGTCCCCGCGCACCCGTTCCCCCCGCCGCGCGGCGAAGGAGGACGCGGTCGACATGGTGTCCGCCAGGGCGACGACGGCGATGGCCACGGCTCCCAGCAGCAGCTCGGGGACGTCGCCCCACGGCACGGTCGGGACCGTGAAGGGCGGGAACCCCTGGGGCAGCACCCCGATCGTCGACACCCCGTCCGACTGGAGGTCCAGGAGGTTGACCGCGAGGGCGGCGAGCACGACGACGACGAGCACCGAGGGCACCTTGGGGAGGAGCCGCTGGAGCAGGAGGATGCCGACCAGCGAGGCCACGCCGATCACGGCGGCGGTCGTGTTGGCCTCGTCGAGCCCGGTGAGGAAGCCCTTGGCCTCCTCGAGGAGCCCGTCCGCGTCCACGGAGAAGCCGAACAGCTTCGGGAGCTGCCCGACGACGATCGTGAGCGCCAGCCCGTTCATGTACCCGATCTGGGTGGGCTTCGAGAGCAGGTCGGCGACGAAGCCGAAGTGGGCCAGGCCCGCGATCGTCATGACGACGCCGACGAGGACCGCGAGCACCGACGCGTACGCGATGGCCACCGCGGGGTCGCCCCCGGCCAGGGCGAGGGGCGCGATCGTCGCGGCGATCATCGGTCCGAGCGAGGAGTCCGGGCCCAGCACGAGGATGCGCGACGGGCCGAAGGCCGCGTAGCCCAGCAGGCAGAGGATCGAGGTGTAGAGCCCGGTGACCGGGGGAAGCCCGGCCAGCTCGGCATACGCCATGCCCTGGGGCACGAGGAGGGCGGAGAGCACGAGCCCCGCGACGAGGTCCTTCGCGAGCCAGCCGCGCTGGTAGTTGCCGAGGAGGGCCAGCCCGGGGACGTACTCGCGCAGCGCCCCTGGCGGACGGGTGTCCGGGGGCGACGTGGGTGTGGCCATCGGGCATGCCTCCTTCGGTCGCCTCGGCCCATCGTCGTGCGCACCCTCGGGCGCTGGCGTCACCCCAAGGGGTGGTTCCGGGACGCCCGCCGACCAGCCGGAGGGATCTCCGCCCCGGCCGGGTCAGCGGCGGTAGTACGTGTCCTCGAGGGGCAGCCGCAGCCGCTCCTTCCCGTCGCGGCGCAGGTAGGCGTGGGCGACCGCGGGGGCCGTCGGGATGAGGCAGATCTCGCCGACGCCCTTGGCGCCGTAGGCGTAGGGGAGCACCCCCGGGCCGCGCACCGTGCGCACCTCCATCTCGGGGGCCTGGGTCGATCGGATCAGGCCGAGCTTGGCGAAGGTCGTCCGCGGCACCCCGCCCTCCACGACGAACTCCTCGGTGAGGGCGTACCCGAGGCCCATGACGATGCCGCCCTCGATCTGCCCCTGGAGGGCCTGCTGGTTGACGACGGTGCCCGCGTCGTATGCCGCGACGACCTTGCGCACGCGGCCGTCCTCGGCGAGGTGGACGAGCTGGGCGCCGTACCCGTAGGTGACGTGGCTGACCGGGTTCGGCTTGTCCGAACCGATCGGGTCGGTGACCGGGGAGAACTCCCCCTCGAAGACGCGGCCCTCCACGGCGGCCAACCCGCTCGCGCCCGCGTCGCCCAGGGCCTCCCTGAGGCGGAGGGCTGCGAGCCGCACGGCCTCGCCGGTGAGGACGGTCTGTCGCGAGGCGGTGGAGGTGCCGGCATCCGGCGTCCGCTCGGTGTCGGGGGCCTCGACGACGACGAGGTCCGGTGGGATGTCCACCGTCTGGCACAGCATGTGCAGCGCCATCTGCGAGACGCCCTGGCCCATGCCCGCGGCCGACGTCCGCACGTGCACGACACCCTGCTCGACGGAGATGAGGCAGCGTCCGGTGTCGGGTACGCCCATGCCGAGCCCGGAGTTCTTGAACGCCACGGCCAGGCCGGCGCCCGGGTCGGCGTCGTAGTCCGGCTTGAGCGCCTCGAGGCACTCGACGAGCCCGGTCGCCTCGTCGGCGACCTGGCCGTTGGGCAGCACCTGGCCCGGGCGGATGGCGTTGCGGTGGCGGAACTCCCACGGGTCGATCCCCGCCTTCGCGGCCAGCAGGGTGATGCTGCTCTCGAGGGCGAACGCGCTCTGGGCGACGCCGAAGCCCCGGAAGGCACCCGACACCGGGTTGTTCGTGTAGACCGCCAGCCCCTCGCAGTCGAAGTCCTGGTAGTCGTACGGGCCGCCCGCGTGGGTCACCGCTCGCTGGAGCACGGGCCCGCCGAGCGACGCGTAGGCACCGGTGTCCGCGACGATCCGCGCCTTGAGCCCGGTCAGGCGTCCGGACGCGTCGCAGCCGAGGGTCAGCTCGAGGTCCATGGGGTGCCGCTTGACGTGGTAGGCGACGCTCTCGGCGCGGGAGAACTTCACCTTCACCGGTCGCCCGGTGTGCCAGGCCGCGAGGGCCGCGTGGTGCTGGACGCTCATGTCCTCCTTGCCGCCGAACCCGCCCCCCACGAGCATCGAGTGGGCGTGGACCCGCTCGGCCGGGAGGCGCAGCATCCGGGCGATCTCGCGCTGCTCGTCGTAGACCGACTGTCCCGCGGTGAACACCTCGACGCCACCGTCCCGCCACGGACGGGCCACGGCGCACTCCGGCTCGAGGAACGCATGCTCCTGCCACGGGGTGTGGAAGGTGTTCGAGACGACGAACGCCGAGCGGGCCAGGGCGGCATCCGCATCGCCGCGCGTGACGCGCTCGTGGGCGAGGACGTTCCCTCCCGGGTGGAGCTGCGGGGCACCGGGCGCGAGCGCCTGCTCGGGGCTCGTGACCGGCTCGAGCTCGGTGTAGCGCACGTCGACCAGCGCCAGCACCTCGTCCAGCGCCTCCTCGTGCTCGCACACGACGAGCGCGACTGCGTCGCCGACGTAGCGGGTCGTGTCCCCCTCGGCGATGAGCACGTCCCAGTCGTGCACGAGGTGGCCGATCGTGTTCTCCGGCACGTCCCGCGCCGTCAGCACGGCGAGGCAGTCGGGGTGCGCGCGGGCCGCCGTGACGTCGATCGCGTCGACGACGGCCCGGGGGTGTGCCGTGCGCAGCGCCTTCGCGTGGACCATCCCCTCCAGCCGGATGTCGTCGGTGTAGAGGCCGGTGCCGAGGACCTTCTCCGCCGCGTCGGGACGCGGCACGCGGTCCGACATCCGCACGTGCTCCGGCGGCGGGGGGACCTCCTCCTCGCCACGCAGGATCCGCCCGGTGCGCAGCACGGCGTCCTCCACCATCCGGTAGCCCGTGCAGCGACAGACGTTGGCCCGGACGGCCCGCACGACCTGCTCACGGCTGGGATCGGGGTTCGCGTCGAGGAGGGCCTTCGTCGTCATGACGAAACCCGGCATGCAGAATCCGCACTGGACGGCGCCCTCCTGCTCGTAGGCGGAGACGACGGCTTCCTTCTCGCGGGCCGTGAGGCCCTCGGTCGTCGTGACGTGCCTCCCCTCGACGGTCGTGGCGTCGCGGGTGCACGCCTTGACGGTCTTGCCGTCGACGACGACGAGGCAGGTGCCGCAGCTGCCGTCGGCGCACCCGTCCTTGACGGAGGTGAGGCCGAGCACCTCGCGCAGGTAGGTCATCAGGGTCATGCCGCTCGGGACCTCGCGGACCAGGCCGTTCACCGTCGTCGTCATCGGATCGTCTCCTCAGGTCACCGCTGTGTCCGGGGTGCCGCACGGCAGGTAGCGCCCCGACGGGAGCTCGGGGGCGAGGCGGCCGGCGCGCACGGCACGGTGGCCGCGCAGGAACACGTCGCGCACGCGGCCGTGCACCTCGAGGCCCTCGTAGGGCGTGTGGTCGACGTTCTCGTGGAGGTCATCCACCGTCACCGTCCACGTCCGGCGCGGGTCGATGACGACGACGTCGGCGTCGACCCCGGGGAGCAGGGCCCCCTTGCGGGGGTACAGGCCGAAGTACCGCGCCGCGTTGGTCGCGGTGACCTCCGCGAGCCGGGTGAGTCCCACCCGTCCGCCTGCGACGCCCGCGGAGTACATCAGCGCCATCCGGAGCTCGATGCCCGGTGCCCCGTTCGGGGTGTGCGCGAAGTCCGCCGCCCGGTCCTTCTGGCCGACGAGGTCGAAGGAGCAGTGGTCGGTGCCGACGAACTGCACCTCCCCGTCCGCCAACCCCGCCCAGAGCGCCTCACGGTCGGATGCCGTGCGCAGCGGCGGGCTCATGATGAACGCCCGCCTGCGGAGGTCGTCGTCCTCCGGGCACCCGTACGCGCCTGCGTCGAGCAGGAGGTACTGCGGGCACGTCTCCGCGGCCACGGTGGTGCCGCGGGCGCGGCCCCGGCGCACGGCATCCAGGCCGATTGCCGAGGACAGGTGCACGACGTAGTGGGCGGCGTGGGCGAGGCCCGCGATGACCTCGAGGCGGTCGACGGCCTCGGCCTCCAGCACGGCGGGCCGCGTCGCGGCGTGGAACCAGGGGGTCGTGTGCCCCGCCGCCACCGCGTCCTTGACGAGGGCGTCGACGAGCCGGCCGTTCTCGCAGTGGAACCCGATGGTCGCGCCCAGCCGGTGGGATGCCGTGAGCGCCGCGAGGATGTCGTCGTCCTCGACCATCATCGAGTCGCGGTAGGCCATGTAGAGCTTGAACGACGTGACCCCGCGCGCCACCATCGCCGGCAGCTCGTCGGCGAGCTCCGGCCGCCACTCGGTCATCGCGAGGTGGAAGGCGTAGTCGGTGACCGCCTTCCCCGCGGCCTTCTCGGTCCAGCGGTCGAGTGCCGTCGCCAGCGACTGCCCGTGGAACTGGGTGGCGAAGTCGACCACGGTCGTCGTGCCGCCGGCGAGGGCGGCACGGGTGCCCGTCGCGAAGTCGTCGGCGGTGACCTCGTCCCCGGCCTCGAGGTCGAGGTGGCAGTGCGGCTCGACCCCACCGGGGAGGACGACGCATCCGGTGCAGTCGACGACCTCCTCACCTGGCTCGGGGTCGAGCACACCCACGGCCGCGATGACCTCGTCCCCGATGCGCACCGAACCGCCCTCGAGCACCCCCTCGGGGGTCACGACCCGGCCGCCGTGGAGCAGGGTCACCTCACAGCTCCTTCCAGATCCGCTCCGCGCGCTCCGCAGACCGCGCGAGGACCTCGGCCTCGTCGAGCCGGGTCAGCTCCCGGTCGCGCAGCACCCACTCTCCGCCCACCATGACGTCGACGACCTGGGCGCCGCTCATGCCGAAGACGACGTGGCCCCAGGCCGACCGCGAGTCGAGGGGGGTCGGCGGGCGGTAGTCGAGGGTGACGAGATCGGCGACGGCACCGGGCCGCAGGATGCCGATGTCGCGGCCGAACACGTGGGACGCGATGGCCGGGTTGTTGCGGAAGAGCATCGCCACGGCTTCCTCGAAGCCGACCGTGGGGTCGAGCCGGTGGCCGCTCGCGACGATCTTCGCCACCTGCATCGAGCCGAGCATGTCGGCGGTGTAGGCGTCGGTGCCGAGCCCGACCCGGATGCCGCGACGCAGCATCTCGACGACGGGGGCGAAGCCGACGGCGTTGCCGAGGTTCGAGTGGGGGTTGTGCACGACGTTGGCCCCGCGCTCGGCGAGGACCTCGATCTCGCTCTCGGTCGTGTGCACGCAGTGCGCCGCGATGCTGTCGGGCCCGACCATGCCGTGGGCGTCGAGCCGGTCGACGACCCGCAGGCCCTCGGTCGCCAGCGTCCACTGCTGGTCGCCCGGTCCCTCCGCCACGTGGACGTGGTAGCCGCCGGGCACCCCGAACGCCGCGGCCGCGATGGTGTCCAGGCTGGCCTCGGACAGCGTGAACGAGGCGTGCATCCCGAACATCCCCCGCACCCTGTCCTGGTCCGGGGTGTTCGCCCTGCGCATGAAGTCGACGTTCTCCGCGACGGCCTGGGCGAAGACCTCCTCGCCGTCGCGGTCGGACGTCTCGTAGCAGAGGCACGCCCGGACCCCGACCCGCCGGGCCGCGTCGGCCGTGGTGTCGAGGGAACCGCCGACCGCACCGGGGCTGGAGTGGTGGTCGAAGATGGTCGTCACGCCGCAGCGCACCGACTCCATGAAGGTCGTCGTCGCGTTGAGGCGCACGTCCTCGGGCTCGAGGAGCCGGTCCAGGGCCCACCACAGGTTCTCGAGGATCTCCTCGAAGTCGCGGGTGGGGGAGTGCACCGCCATGCCGCGCGCGTAGGCGCTGTAGGCGTGGGTGTGGGCGTTGACGAGCCCGGGCAGGACGACTCGACCGGTGTCCGTCACCGGCTCGGCGGGGTGCGCCGCACGGATCTCGGCAGCCGGGCCGACGGCACCCACGACCCCGCCCCGCACCAGCACCGCGCCGTCGGTCACGACGGGCAGCGCTGGATCCCCGGTGACGACGGCTCGGCCGGTGACGATCATCGAGCCGCTCCTTCCAGCTCGGTGGTGCCGGGCGCCCGGAGCAGCCAGGGGTGGTCGGCCTCGAGCGCGGCCAGCACCCGTTCCAGCTCGTCGGGCAGGTCACCCGCACCGCGGTGGTGGGACAGCAGCTCACGGGAGGGGAGCCGCACGAGGTAGCCGTCGCCGGTAGGCAGGTAGCCGACGTTGGTGGACGCGTCGAAGTCCTCACGGGTCCAGAACACCGTGAGCTTGTCGCGGTAGGGCAGCCCGGCGTGCGGGCAGAACGTCCCGCAGTTGCCGCACTCGTTGCACAGGCCGTCGAGGTGCACGACCTGCCGAGGGTCAGCCATCCCGGGGACCGCGACCGCCACGTTGGCGCGGTTGGGGCAGACCTCGGTGCAGATCTCGCACACCTCGTCACACCGTAGGCACCGCGCGGCTTCGGCGGGTGGCGCCAGCCGGTCGGCGAGCACGCCACGACGACCCTCGAGCACGTCGTGGGGCGTGAACACGGCTGTGGGAGCGCGGTCGACGTCCGGTCGGATGCCGTGCCTGCGCAGGATCGCGCGGGCCACCGTCTTCCCGTCCGCGATGGCGCGCACGACGGTGTCGGGCCCAAGGCGGCCGTCGCCCACGGCATACACCTCGGTGACGCCACCCGCCACGGTGGCGCGGTGGTCGGCGTCGAGGCGGGGCCGTCCGTGCTCGTCGACGACCACCCCGTTGGCCCTGTAGCGATCCGCGTCGATCGTGGCGCCTGTCGCGCCGATCACGGTCTCGACCTCCAGCTCCACGAAGCTGCCGGTGCCCCGGGTGGTCCGGCGCCCGTCGGCGGCATAGTCGGCCAGCTCCGTGCGCTCGCAGCGCAGGACGGCTCCGTCGTACGAGACCGGAGCGAGCAGCTCGACGATCTCGATGCCCTCGGCGCGCACCGCGTTGACGTCCTCCTGGGCTGCGGGCATGAACGGCTCGGTGCGGCGGTAGACGAGGGCGACGTGCTCGACGCCGTCGGTGCGCACCGCGGTGCGGGCGCAGTCCATGGCCACGTCGCCGGCCCCGATGACGGCGACGCGTCGACCGGCCCGCGCGCCGCCCTCGGTCTGGGCGTCCCAGAGGAAGTCGAGGGCGTCGACGACCCTCTCGCTGCCGTCGCGCACCGGGCTCACCCCACGGCCCCATGAGCCCGTCGCGACGACGACGTGGTCGAAACGGGTGCGGAGCTCGGCGAGGTCGTAGTCGGGAGGGCACCCGAAGTGGAACACCACGCCGGTCGCCACGGCGAGGCGGTAGTCACGGTCGACCTGCTCGCGCGTGATCCGGAAGGCCGGGATGATCCGCCGGACGATCCCGTAGGGACCGTCCAGCTTCTCGAACACCTCGACCTCGATGCCGTTGCGGCGCAGGAAGACTGCGCTGGCGATGCCCGCCGGTCCGGCACCGATGACGGCGACGCGTACCCCCGGGACGAGAGGTGTCGGGGTGGTCGCCGCGATGGCGTCCACCTGCGCGGCGTCGGCGACAGCGAGCTTCACGCCGCGGATGTCGATGCTCGAGTCGTAGTCGAGCCGCGTGCAGTGCTCCCGGCACGGCTCGGAGCAGAGCACCCCGGTGACCGTCGGGGCCGTGTTGTCGCGGACGACCACCCGGAAGGCGTCGGCGTGTCGCCCGGCCGCCGCGAGCGCCAGGTACTCCGGCACCTGCTGCTCGATCGGGCAGCCACCGTGCTCGCAGGGAGCCGTGAAGCAGTCGGTCAGTGGGAGTGGCGAGGACGTCTTCCGGGACCCCACCTTCCCGCGGTAGCGCTTGTGGGTCCGCTCGTCGGCCGCGACCCGGGCGGCCAGCGCCTCGAGGGCGTCGACGTCGACGCGGTCGTGGTCGGACATCACCTCGGTCGACAGCTCAGCCAGCTGTCGCATCCGGGCACAGCCGCCGGGCTTGAGGAGCGTCGTCGCGACGGTGACCGGCTGGATGCCGGTCCGCAGGATCGCGGCGACGTTCGTGGCGTCCGCGCCGCCGGCATACGAGATCGGGAGGCGACCGTCGAACGCGCGGGAGATCCTCGCGGCGAGGGCGAGCGTGAGCGGCAGCAGGGCCCTCCCGGACAGGTACATCTCGGATGCCGGCAGCTCACCTCGCCTGACGTCGTTCGGGAGCGTGTTGCTCAGCTTCAGGCCGAAGACGAGGCCGGCGGCATCCGCCTTCTCGCGGAGCCGGTCGAACATCGGCACGGCGTCCTCGTACTGCAGGTCCTCGGTGAAGTGGTGGTCGTCGAAGGCGAGGTGCGAGTAGCCGAGGTCGTCGAGCGTGGTGCGGGCGAGGTCGTACCCGAGCATCGTCGGGTTGCACTTGACGACGGTGTGCAGGCCCTTGTCGAGGAGGTGGTTCGCGATCCGCTCGATCTCGTCGGCCGGACAGCCGTGCATCGTCGAGATCGTCATCGAGTCGCAGATCCGCGGCGTGATGCGCTCGAGGTGGCCGCGGTCGAAACGGGCGAAGCGGCCGAGGTTGCCCTCGAGCCAGGTCATGGCCTCCCGGTACGCGGACGTGGCGGACGCGTCGCGCAGTCCCTCGACGAACCCGTCGACCCTCGGGTCCCGGATGCCGGCGAGGTCGTACCCGACGGAGGCGTCGAACGCGGCGTCGTCCCCGTCGCCGAGACCGAGCTCGACCGCGAGCACCCGGATGGCGAGGTGGGCGTGGACGTACTCGGCGAACGCCTGCTCGACGGTGAGCTCCGTGGACCACTCGCAGTTGAAGCCTTCGTCCTCGGCGTCGATGCAGGGCTTCGGCACGGCGGCCCGCATGGCGTCGCCGTCGACGACCTGGACGGTCTTGAGCTCGACGAAGCGCGCCCCGGCGAGGTAGGAGACGACGATGTTCGGGGCCAGCTGGGTGTGCGGACCCGCGGCAGGTCCCACGGGGGTGGCCAGTCGGTGCCCGAACGGGTCACGGACCGTGCGACCGGTCGGCCGGAAGAGGTGCTGGGTCGGCAGCCCGAAGACGGACCCGTGCCGTCGGTGCTCGGCGAGCGCCCACTCGACCAGCCCGTCGAAGGGGAGGGGTCGCATGATGTCGGCCATCACGGCATCCCGGCAGCACAGAGGGTCCGGTGCCTCATACCTCGATGGTGACCCCGTGGCACGACGCTGTCGACGGAATGGGGCGAAGGACACGGCCCGCACCGGGCTCCCCACCCGTCGACGGCAAGGAACACGACGTCAGGCCCGAGCGGACGCGGAGCGTCCTCTACCCTCGACCGGCGCCGCCCGCCGCGACCCGGGCGTTGAACTCCGTGATCAGCTCGTCCCACAGCGGGAGGTACGAGCGGAGCCCGCGCCAGAAGGCCTGGCTCCGCCGGCGCTCGAAGAGCTCGACCGGGGTGCCCTGCTGCTCGACCCAGGTGTAGTAGCCGAGGTTGAAGATGCGGTTCCGGTCGCGCTCGGTGAGCTCGAGGGTGGCACCTGTCGGGACGTTCGCGAGGTGCTCGCCCCAGACCGTTGCCGCGTCGAGGCGGGTGAACTCGCCTCGGAAGTCGCGTCGGAGGATCTTCGCCCGCTCGGACCCGTACATGCGGCCACCGTCCGTCGCCACGGTGACGACGACGTCGTCGGGACCGAGGTCGAGGACCTTGGCCGCCGAGACCGCCGCGAGCACGTTGCAGATCGAGGAGAACCCGAAGTCGCCGAGGGCAGCCAGGATGCCGTCCGGCACGCCCCTGTCCGCCAGGTGCGCCAGGCCCTCGGGCTCGTTGAACATCACCTCGAGGTGGTCGGTCGCCCGGTCGCTCACCGCCGCGACGAGGTCGTGCCGCATGACGTTGTGGATGAGGGGCACGTGCTTGTCACCGATGCCCTGGATGTTGTGCTCGCCGTAGCCGTTCTCGAGCAGGGTGGGGCACTCCAGGGCCTCGGCGGCGAGCACCTTGGTGCCGTAGGTGTCCTTGAGGTGCTCCCCGGCGGCGATGGTCCCGGCCGAACCCGTCGCGCTCACCATGAGGGCGAGGCGCACGTCGCGGCCCGCGCGCTCGCGGTGGGCCTCGAAGACGTGGGCCAGGGCCGGGCCCGTGACGGCGTAGTGCACGAGGTGGTTGCCGAACTCGGCGAACTGGTTGAAGACGAAGTTCTCGGGCTCCTGCGCGAGCCGGTTGCACTCGTCGTAGATCTCCTTGACGTTCGACTCCGTGCCCACGGTGCGGATGACGTCCTGCGCCGGGTTCTCGCACCACCGGTCCAGCCAGTCGAAGCGCTCCTGGCTCATGCCGGTCGGGAGGATCGCGACGCCGCGGCTCGCCATGAGCCGGCTGATCGCCACCCCGCCGCGCGCGTAGTTGCCCGTGGACGGCCAGATCGCCCGGTGGACGGTCGGGTCGAACTGGCCCGCCACGACGCGTGGGGCCAGGCAGCCGTATGCCGCGAGCACCTTGTGGGTGGCGATCATCGGGAAGCGGTTCCCCAGCACGACGACGACGGGGCTCTCGATGCCGGTGAGCTCGCGGGTCAGGACGACGTGCTCCGGCACGGCGACGCGGTGGCCGGCGAGGTCGTTGTACCAGTGGACGCGCCACAGGTTGCGCGGGTCGGCGCCCTGCGGGTCGGCGTCGCCGACGACCTCCGGCGGGATGGATGCCGGGTTCGCCAGCTGCGCGATGGTGGGCATGACGATGCCGCGCTCGCGGAAGCGCCGGACGCTGTTCGCGAGCACGGCCTCGTCGACGACCCGGTCCGCGAGCCCGAACTGGTTCTGCAGGGCGTCGTTCAACTCGTGACCGGTCTCGATGGCCCGCATGCCGCCAGTATGTTCTCGACGTGCAGTGGCCACCCGCCGGTCGCGGCGCAGATCACCGTCGGGCGGCGACGGCCCTGAGCGCGTGCTCGACTCCGCGGACCGTCCGGCCGGAGGGTCAGCCCTCGATGATCCGCCGGAAGCTCTCGGGGTCCGTGGGGCGCTCGGTGAGGAAGACCAGCACGACGTCGGTCTCCACGAGGCCCAGCCCGTCCCGCTCCGCGAGCAGACCGGCCAGGCCGGCGGCGCCGCTCTCGCCCGCGTCGATGCCGTCGGCGTGGAGGAGGCGCACGGCATCCTCGGCGAAGGAGTCGTCGATCGTGACGAAGCAGTCGTAACCGCGGAGGTTGCTCTCGAACGCGACCTCCGACGGGGTGCCGCAGTTGAGGCCGGCCATGCACGTCGAGCCCGCCGCCGGCACCGTGACCACCCGACCGGCGAGCACGCTCTCGGTGACGCACGCGGCATCCGTCGGCTCGACACCGACGAGGAGGCGCGCCGGACGCCCCGCGAAGGCCCGCGCGATCGCCGCGCTGAGTGCGCCCACCCCCATCTGCCCCGCGACGACGGTGGGCTCCGGCACCTGTCCGGCGTCGATCGCGCCGAGCACCTCGGCGGGCATCGTGGCGTACCCGTCGAGCACCCACCCCGGGACGTCGGTGTACCCCTCCCACGACGTGTCGTCGATGACGACGTGGGTGTCGTCGCCGAGCGCTGCGCTGGCGGCGATGGTCTCGTCGTACGTCCCGTCGACGACGCGCACCTCGGCGCCCTCGTCCGTGATCCGCCCGATGCGGCTGCCCGCCGTCCCCGCTGGCACGAGGACCACCGCCGGGAGGCCGAGCAGCCGGGCCATCCGGGCGACGGCGTGGCCGTGGTTGCCGTCGGTGGCGGCCACGAGCGTCAGCTGCCGGCCGGCCGAGCGCAGCGCCTCGCGGAGCTCGTCCAGCGTCGGCGTCGGTCCCGGCACACGGCGCAGCCTCTGGAGGACGGCGCGGTACGTGGCCCACGAGGCGCCGAGGATCTTGAACGACGGCATCCCCATGCGGCTGCCCTCGTCCTTGACGAGAACCGTGGCCACGCCGAGGGCTGCGGCGGCGGTCGGGGCGAGGCGCACCGGCGTGGTCGCGAAGCCCGGGAGCGAGGCATGGAACGAGGGGTCCGGGATGTCGGCCGGAGGCACCCGGGCGCGGTCGGCGTGCGGGTTCCTGACCAGCCGGGACGCGCCCATGGGCTCATGGTAGGCGTGACGCGACGCACGTCCGGGGGGCCGACGACCGACCATAGACTGGACAGCGACCCCAGGAGGGGACGCGCCATGGACCTCGATGCGGCGGTCGGCCGGTTGGCCGGACTGGACTGCCATGGTCTCCACGGGTCGGACGTCCTGCGCACCTGGGACCTCACCGACGACGAGGTGCGCGCGGTGCTCGCGGTCGCCGACGCGCTGCGTGCGCTGCGTGAGGCCAACCGGAGCTGCCGGGTGTTCGACTCGGGGCTCGGGGTCTCGCTCTTCCGCGACAACTCGACGCGGACCCGCTTCTCGTTCGCGTCTGCCTGCAACCTCCTCGGCCTCGAGGTGCAGGACCTCGACGAGGGCACGTCCCAGGTCGCGCACGGGGAGACCGTCGAGGAGACGGCCACGATGGTCTCGTTCATGGCCGACGTCGTCGGCATCCGCGACGACCTCTTCGTCGGCCGGGGGCACCGCTACCTCGAGGAGTTCGCGCGATACCTCGCGACGAGCCACGACTCGGGAGTTCTCGAGCAGCGCCCGACGCTCGTCAACCTCCAGAGCGACCTCGACCACCCCACCCAGGCGGTCGCCGACCTGCTCCACCTCACCCATGAGCTCGGCGGCCCCAGCGGTCTGGAGGGCCTGCGCGGCAGGAAGCTGGCGATGACGTGGGCCCACTCGCCGAGCTACGGCAAGCCGCTCTCGGTGCCGCAGGGGATGGTCGCCCTGATGACCCGGGTCGGGATGGACGTCGTCCTCGCCCATCCGCCGGGGTACGGGCTGCTGCCCGAGCCGCTCGAGGTCGCCGCCGGGTTCGCGGCGGCATCCGGTGGGTCGTTCTCGGTGACGGACTCGATGGCCGAGGCGTTCGGCGGTGCCGACGTCGTGTGTGCCAAGAGCTGGGCCCCACTCGCCGCGATGGAGGAGCGTGCCGTGCTGCACGACCGGGGTGACGCGGACGGCATCCGGTCGCTTGAGCCCCGGATGCTCGCCCAGAACGCCGAGCACGGGGACTGGACCGTCACCGCCGACCTCATGGGCACGACGAGGGACGGACACGCCCTCTACCTGCACCCGCTGCCCGCCGACATCACCGGCGTGTCGTGTGACGCGGGCGAGGTGGACGCCGAGGTCTTCGACCGCCACCGCGTCTCGCTCTACGCGCAGGCGAGCAACAAGCCCTACGCCATCGCGGCGATGATCTTCCTCCAGAAGGTCTCCGACCCGGTGGCCCGGCTCCACGAGCTCTCGGCCAGGGCCCACCCGCGCTGGCAGACGTGACCCGGACCCTCGACGAAAGGGGAGGCACCACATGCCACAGATCGACTACGTCGCGGTGCGGGATGCCGCGGAGGGCTACCGCGCTGACATGGTGGCGTTCCTCCGGTCGCTGATCCGCACTCCCGGCACGAGCTGCCAGGAGGAGGCCAAGGCTCGGCTCGTCGTCGCCGAGATGGAGCGGCTGGGATACACGAGCACGCGCATCGACGGCCTGGGCAGCGCGGTGGGGACCATGGGCACCGGCGAGACGCTCATCGCGTTCGACGGGCACATCGACACGGTGGGGGTCGGCAACCCGGCGAACTGGACGTTCGACCCGTTCGAGGGCTTCGAGGACGACGTCCTCGTCGGCGGTCGAGGCGCCTCGGACCAGCTCGGTGGAGTGGTGTCGGCCGTCTACGGGGGGCGGATCGCGAAGGACCTCGGGCTGCTGTCCGACGCCTACACGTACATGGTGACGGGAACCGTGCAGGAGGAGGACTGCGACGGGCTCTGCTGGCTGTACCTCATCGAGGAGGAGGGCGTGCGGCCCGCCTTCGTCGTGTCCACCGAGGCGACGGACGGCGGCATCTACCGCGGCCACCGTGGCCGGATGGAGATCCGGGTCGACGTCGCCGGCGTCTCCTGCCACGGCTCGGCACCCGAGCGCGGCGACAACGCGATCTACAAGATGGCCGAGATCCTCCTCGACATCCGTGACCTCGATGACCGGCTGCCGACCGACCCGTTCCTCGGCAAGGGAACCGTGACGACGTCGGAGATCTTCTCGACCTCCCCCTCGCGGTGCGCCGTGGCGGACGGCTGCTGGGTCTCCCTCGACCGGCGGCTCACCCACGGCGAGACGTGGCAGGGCGCCCTGCACGAGGTCGAGGAGCTGCCCTCGGTGCGCAAGCACGGCGCCACGGTGTCGTGCTACGACTACCGGTCGACGGCGTGGACCGGCACGGAGTACGGCCAGCAGTGCTACTTCCCCACGTGGGTCATCCCCGAGGACGCCCGCGAGGTGCGCGCCGCCGCGACGGCACACCGCGCGATGTTCGGCGAGCCGCGCATCGACAAGTGGACGTTCTCCACCAACGGCGTGGCGATCGCCGGGCGGCACGGCATCCCCGTCGTGGGGGTCGGGCCGGGCAGGGAGGACCAGGCCCACGCTCCGGACGAGGTGCAGTGGAAGGACGACCTCGTCACGTGCGCCGCGATCTACAGCGTGCTGCCGACCGTCTACTGCGCCCTCGATGGCTGACGGGCGCCCGACGAAGTCCGCTGGCAGCAAACGGTCACGAGGCCCTGCGGCGCGCCTACGCTGAGTGCGCCACACGAGACGGCGGACCGAGGAGGTCCACTCCGACGGGTGGCGCGTCCCCCGGGTCTCCTCGGCACCACCGGGTGCCGAGGGCCCGACTCTCGAGCTGTGAGGAGTGACGAACCATGGTTGTTCTCGGCGTGATCCTCGTGATCATCGGCCTCGTCGCGTCGTTGAGCTGGCTCCTGTGGCTGGGAGTGATCCTCGTGGTCGTGGGCCTCGTGCTCAACTTCCTCCCGGTCGGAGGCACGCGCCGCAGGGTCTGGTAGCGCGCCGTCGCGCCGCGGTCGGGACCCGGTCACCGGTCCGGGCACCGACCCCCGGCACCACCGACGTGGATGCCGGCCACCCCTGTTCCCATCGCGCCCACCCTCGGTCACCCCGGCCGTGGCGGACCCAGGGTCAGCTGCCGCCGGTGGTGGTCGAAGTGCTGGGTGGGGTAGTGGTACACGTCGCGGAGCGTCATGACGTCCATGAAGTAGGGGTCCCAGCCGACGGGGAAGTGCATGCCGCGCTGGAGCGCGGCCGGCGACTCCCGGGCCAACGACGACTGCAGCGAGTCCACGACGCGGTCCAGCAGGGCGTGCATGCGCGCATGCCCCAGCACACGTGCACCCCCGAGGGACCCGACGTAGTTCACGACGTGGAAGGGCCGGGTGCCGGCGTCGAGCACCGCGGCGAACGTCCGCGAGACCCCGTCGGGGAGGCGCGACATCCCGCGGACGAGGCCGAGCAGCACCCTGACCAGCAGGTACCCGAACAGCATGTGGAAGAGCAGCTGCTCGTTGGTCCACTTCGTGCCGTCCGAGGTCCTGCGCAGGTCGGCGCGTGTCGCCGTGCCCAGCAGCTGGTGGAACTCCGAGCGGGCACGGTCCATCTCGTCGCTGATCGCGTCGGTGTCCATGGACGACCTCCTCAGCGTGTCCCTCGAGCCGTGCCGGGCGACGGCTGACGACGATACGAGTCGACCGTGGCACAGGACAGGGGTGTCGGTCGAGGGACCTCGGTGTCAGCCCTGCTCGGGGCGGCTCCTCGCCCGTCGCCGGGCGATCCAGGCCACGGTTGCGGCCCCCGCCGCCACCGCGGTGATGGCGGGCCACCACACGGGCTCGTCGGAGGCGCTGAGGGAGAGGGTCGCGCCGACGACGTAGGCCGCGACGAGCGCCCAGATCGTCACGATCTGGACGGTGCGCCGCTTGCCCCGCCGCGACGCGAAGCGCCGCCCACCTCCGCTCCACACCGAGCCGAGCATCACGTCGTCGACGTACTCGTGCACGGACCGGTCGACGAGCTCGGCGAGCCGGGCCTTGCCGGGGGACTCGGGGAGTGCCGCGAGGAGCTCGGCTTCGGCGCGGATCTGGCGCAGGTTGCGGGTCGTGCCCGCGGAGAGCAGGTTCGCGCTCACCAGGAGACCCAGGAGCCCGACCACCAGCGTGCCCACCTGCACCCACACGGCGTCGCACGATACTCGCGGGCAGGGGGTGCTGACGAGGCCGCGCTGCACGGCGGGGGAGCCCCCGGAGGTGCCGGACGGGAAGGGCGGTGCGTGTCGGGCCGGTCAGCCCAAGGACTCCAGGCGCTTCCTCGCCCGCTCGGCCGCCACCGCCGCGGCTGACTCCTCCCGTTCCGCCGCTCGCAGCAGGCGGCCGGCCGTCCGTTCCGCCTCCTCGGCCTCGGTGACGGCGCGCTCGAGCTCGCCGAGCTGCTGCCGGAGCTCCGACCGGCGTGCCTCCAGCGCCTCCCGCTCCCGGCTGGCGGCCCGTGCAGTGCGGCGTGCCTGCTCGGCGACGCCGCGCGACTCCTCGAGCGCGCGGTCCGCCTCCTCGGCGCCCGCCCGGGCGTCGGCGAGCTCGGTGGCGCTCGGTGACTGCGGGGGCTGCGGTGCGCTGCGTCGGGCGGTGGGGAGCGGCCGACCCTCGGTGCCCGGGAGCGCGGACGGCACCGCCACGAGTCCGTCCAGGGCGACGGGGTCCAGCCCGGTGGAGGTGAAGGCGTCGGTGAGCAGGCCGGTGGACAGCGCCGCGGCGGCCCCGGCATCCGCCATCGCCGTGCGCAGCGACTCCTCGACGGCCCCGGCGACCTGCTCGCTGACGGGGTGGCCGGCCTCGCGCGCCAGTGCCCGCGCCTGGTCGGTCACGGCGTGGGTCAGCTGCCGTCGCGACCGGTCGAGCGCCCGCAGCTCGTCGCCGGCGATGACGCCCTGGGCGGCGCGGAGCTCGGCACCCAGTGCCAGCACCTGGTCGACCTCGTCACGGTGCTCCCGCACGAGGGAGTTCAGGACCCACGCCGCCGTGGTGGGCTTCCGCAGCTTCTGGATCTGCGCGGCGAGCTCCGTGTCGCCGGCCGCCCGTGCGTCCTTCGCGTGGCCGTTGCGAGCCGCGGTGAAGTCGCCGGGCGCGAGGCCGTAGAGCTCCTGAGCCGTCTCCTCCAGGCTGGTCACGCCGTGAGCATGGCACGGACCGCCCGCTCGCGGTGACCATCACGGCCGACCCCGGGGGGATGCCCGACCAGGACTCGGTCACGGCGGCGCTGCAGGCGGAGCCCGAGGCGCTCAGGCGGCGTAGGGCGGCGCCGCCCCACACCTCGCCCCGGGCCGTGTGGACCCGGGGCGAGGCTTCGTCGACGGGGCGTCGTCGACCGCGTGACGAGGGGCTCAGGCCAGGTCGAACCGGTCGGCGTTCATGACCTTGACCCAGGCCGCGACGAAGTCGCGCACGAACTTCTCCTCGCCGTCGCCGCTGCCGTAGACCTCGGCGATGGCGCGGAGCTGGGAGTTCGAGCCGAACACGAGGTCGACCGCCGTGGCGGTCCACCTGGCGTCGCCCGTGGCGCGGTCCCGTCCGTCGAAGACGTTCGCGTCGGACGCGGACGGCTTCCACTCCGTCCCCATGTCGAGCAGGTTGACGAAGAAGTCGTTGGTCAGCGTCTCGGGGCGGTGGGTGAGGACCCCGAGGGGGGTCCCACCCCAGTTCGCGCCGAGGGCACGCATCCCACCGACCAGCACCGTCATCTCGGGGGCGGTCAGGCGCAGCAGGTTGGCCCGGTCGAGCATCAGGGTCTCCGGCGGCAGCTTCTCGCCGGCCCGCAGGTAGTTCCGGAACCCGTCGGCCTGGTGCTCGAGCACCGCGAAGCTGTCCACGTCGGTCTGCTCCTGGGATGCGTCCGTGCGGCCCGGCATGAACGGGACGGTGACGTCGTGGCCGGCATTCCTCGCGGCCTGCTCCACGCCCGCGCAGCCGCCGAGGACGATGAGGTCCGCGAGCGAGATCCTCGTGCCGCCGGACTGCGAGTCGTTGAAGTCCCGCTGCACGCGCTCGAGGGTCTGGAGGACCTCGGCCAGCTCGGTGGGGTCGTTGGACTCCCAGCTCCGCTGCGGCTCGAGGCGGATGCGGGCCCCGTTGGCTCCGCCGCGCTTGTCGGTGCCGCGGAAGCTCGCTGCGGAAGCCCAGGCGGTCGAGACGAGCTGCGAGATCGACAGACCCGACTCGAGGAGGGTGCTCTTCAGGGCGGCGACGTGCTCGTCCCCGACCAGCTCGTGGTCGACCGCGGGCACCGGGTCCTGCCACGGCTGCGGCTCGGGCACCCAGGGGCCGAGGAAGCGTGACACGGGGCCCATGTCGCGGTGGAGGAGCTTGTACCAGGCCTTCGCGAAGGCCGTCGCGAGCTCGTCGGGGTTCTCCATGTAGCGGCGCGAGATCTGCTCGTAGACGGGGTCCGCACGCAGGGCGAGGTCCGCCGTCGTCATGAAGGGGGCGTGCCGCACGGAGGGGTCGTGGGCGTCGGGGACGGCATCTGCGCCGGCACCGTCCTTCGGCATCCACTGCTTGGCACCTGCCGGGCTCTCGGTGAGCTCCCACTCGTAGCCGAAGAGCGTCTCGAAGTAGCTGTTGTCCCAGGTGATCGGGGTGGGTGTCCAGGCACCCTCGAGGCCGCTCGTGATCGTGTCGCGACCCTTGCCGCTGCCGTGCGAGCTGATCCAGCCCAGGCCCTGGTGCTCCACCGGGCAACCCTCGGGCTCGGGACCGACGAGGTCGGGGTCGCCGGCACCGTGGGTCTTGCCGAACGTGTGGCCGCCGGCGATGAGGGCGACGGTCTCCTCGTCGTTCATCGCCATCCGGGCGAACGTCTCGCGGATGTCGTGTGCGGAGCGCACCGGGTCGGGGGTGCCGTTCGGGCCCTCGGGGTTGACGTAGATGAGGCCCATCTGCACGGCGCCGAAGGGACCGGTGAGCTCCCGCTCGCCGGTGTAGCGCTCGTCGCCGAGCCAGGTGTCCTCGGGTCCCCAGAAGAGCTCCTCGGGCTCCCACACGTCCTCACGTCCGAAGGCGAACCCGAAGGTCTCGAAGCCCATCGACTCCAGGGCCACGTTCCCGGCGAGCACGAGGAGATCTGCCCAGGAGACCTGCTGCCCGTACTTCTGCTTGACCGGCCAGAGCAGCCGGCGGGCCTTGTCGAGGTTCGCGTTGTCGGGCCAGCTGTTGAGCGGCGCGAAGCGCTGGGCGCCGTCTCCGGCGCCGCCGCGACCGTCGGCGATGCGGTAGGTGCCGGCGGCGTGCCAGCTCATCCGGATGAAGAGCGGGCCGTAGTGGCCGTAGTCCGCGGGCCACCAGTCCTGGGAGGTGGTCATCACCTCGACGAGGTCCTGCTTGAGCGCGTCGACGTCGAGTCTGCTGAACGCCTCGGCGTAGCTGAAGCCCTCCTCCATCGGGTTGGCCCTGGGCGAGTGCTGGTGGAGCACCTGGAGGTCCAGCTGGTCCGGCCACCAGTCCTGGTTGGTGGCGGGCCGCTTCCGGCGGGGCTGGGGGGCGTGGATCGCCGGGCTCTCGCTCTCGCTGCCGTGGTCGGTCACACCGTGGTGGATGCCGTGCTCGGTCACTGGGGTCCATCTCCTGTCGTGGTGTCGTGCAAGGGGTCGGTCGTGTCTCGTCGTCGGCTCGGAGTGGTCAGGTCTCAGGTGTCAGGTCTCGAGGGCCGGCTCCCGGCGCCTGGTCGCGGCGGTCCTCGTCCGGTCGGCGGCGCAGTCGGCGCACAGCCCCCAGTAGGTCACCTCGGCCTCGTCGATCGTGAAGCCCTGGTCGTCGTCCGGCGTCAGGCAGGGGGCATGGCCCACCGCGCAGTCGATGTCGGCGATCGCCCCGCAGGAGCGGCAGACGACGTGGTGGTGGTTGTCGCCCACCCGCGACTCGTAGCGCGCCACGGACCCCGTGGGCTGGATGCGGCGCAGCAGCCCGACGTCGGTCAGGACCCGCAGCACGTCGTACACCGCCTGGTGGGACACCTCGCCCAGGGCGCCGCGCACGACGTCGATGACGGTGTCGGTCGTGGAGTGCGGGTGGTCGTGCACCGCGCTGAGCACGGCGACGCGGGGGCGGGTCACGCGGAGCGAGGCACCGCGGAGCAGCTGCTCGACCTCCGTCGGTGTGGGCACCCTCGAAGTCTCGCCCCGGATCTGGAACGAGTCAAGAGTCGGTCCGGGGAGTGGCCCGGGTGATCTCAACCGCCGTCCGGGTGAGGGCGGCCGCCGCCACGACCGGGTCCATGGCGTCGGCCGGCATCCGGCCGCTCGGGGTGATGGAGCGCACCTCGTCGAAGGGGCCGCGGGCACCGGTGAGGTCGACGTCGACGCGGCCGGCCACCGCGACCACCCTCGTCCCGGTGCGCCGGGCGAGGGCGGCGACACCGGCCGGGCCCTTGCCACGTGCGGTCTGGGCGTCGATGGACCCCTCGCCGGTGATGACGAGGTCCGCGTCGCGCAGCGCTCCTTCCAGGCCGACGACCCTCGCCACCCAGTCGAAGCCGGAGCGGATCGAGGCCCCACAGGCGAGGAGCGCCCCGGCGATGCCGCCGGCGGCCCCCGCGCCCGGCAGGTCGCGGACGTCGCGCCCGGTGCTTTCGGCCAGGGCCTGCGCCCACCTGCCCATCCGCGCCTCGAGGTGCACCACCTGGTCGGGCGTCGCCCCCTTCTGGGGCCCGAACACCGTCGCGGCGCCGAGCGGCCCAATGAGGGGGTTGCGCACGTCGGAGAGCACCTCGACGCGCGACAGGTCGGGCAGCTCCGAGGACAGGGCTGCGAAGCGCCACAACGGGTTTCCCTCACGAATGAGGTCACCGGCCTCGTCGACGGCCGTCACCCCGAGCTCCATGAGGGCGCCGAGGCCGCCGTCGGTCGTGCTCGTCCCGCCCAGCCCCACCCGCACCCGGTGCGGCTGCGCCTGCAGCGCGGCCCGCACCAGCATCCCGACCCCGCGCGACGACGCGCTCGGGGGGACCGTGCTGTCCACCCGGGCCAGCGCGGGGAGCCCGATGACCGTCGCGGCCTCGACGAGCGCCCCGGCCTCGGGGTCCGGCGGCTCGACGACTGCGAACGGCGCCTCCTGCGGGCGGCCGAACGCGTCGACCGCCGCCGTGGCGGCCCACCGCGTGCCGGGGCGGTCCCGCAGCACGTCCAGGGTGCCCTCGCCACCGTCGGCGATCGGGCGGATGCGCAGCTCGGCGGAAGGAGCCGCCTCTCGCACCCCGGCAGCCACCGCGCGGCAGGCCTCGCGTGCCGTCAGGCAGCCCTTGAACGAGTCGCAGGCCACGACGACGACGAGCTCCGACACGGTTTGCTCCTGGGACCCGGGCGAGGTGTGCCTCGATGAGGCGCCGAGCCCAGTGTGGCGGATGCCGGCCGCACCGGACCCCCGAGGGTTCACCCCCGCGGGTGAGCCGACAGCGCGGACCTCTGGTTACGGTCGCAGGTAACCCGAGGAGTAGGGAGGCCTGCCATGGCCGTCGACACGAACAAGCTGGCCGAGCTGCGTCCCGCGGCTGCCGAGGGGTCGGACTCCGCGGCGGGTCGCCGCTACCGCCGGGCGGCGAAGCAGGTGCACCTCACGGCAGCCGAGCGCGTGCAGCGCGGAAAGGCCGCCCGCGCCGAGGCTCCCCGGACCAGCCATGCCGTCTTCGCCCCGGTGCCCGAACGACCCGATCCGGTCGACGTCCTGGAGGGGCAGGCGGCGACACGGGTCGCCGACCTCGTGCCGATCCGCTACGGCCGGATGCTCGTGTCCCCCTTCACGTTCTACCGCGGCGCGGCCCTCCTCATGGCGGGCGACCTGGCCGGCACGACCCGGTCCGGCCTGACGGTCCAGCTGTGTGGTGACGCCCACCTCATGAACTTCGGCGCCTTCGCCTCGCCGGAGCGCCGCCTCGTGTTCGACATCAACGACTTCGACGAGACCAACCCGGGTCCCTTCGAGTGGGACGTCAAGCGCCTGGCGGCGAGCTTCGAGGTCGCGGCACGGGACGAGGGCTACAGCGACAAGGACCGCAGAGCGGTCCTCCTGCAGGTCGGCCGCACCTACCGGGAGTCCATGGCAACGTTCGCGGGGATGACCAACCTCGACGTCTGGTACGCCAGGCTCGACGTCGAGGAGGCCGTGGAGCGGCTGAGGACGGCGGTCCCGAAGTCGGTCATCAAGCGCGCGGAGGCCAACCTGGCCAAGACCCGCACCAGGGACAACCTCCAGGCCTTCAACAAGCTGACCCACGTGGTCGACGGCCGCCGACGCATCATCAGCAACCCGCCCCTCATCGTGCCCGTCGAGGACTTCGTCGGGGACGTGCCCATCGACCAGGTGATGGAGGACCTCCGCGGGATCATCCGTGTCTACCGCCGCACCCTGGAGACCGACCGCAGGCACCTCCTGTCGCAGTACGAGTTCGTCGACCTCGCGCACAAGGTCGTCGGCGTGGGCAGCGTCGGCACCCGCGCATGGATCGCCCTCTTGATGGGCCGAGACGACTCCGACCCGCTGTTCCTCCAGGTCAAGCAGGCGCAGTCGTCGGTGCTCGAGGGCTTCACCGGACGCAGCGAGTACACCAACTCCGGGCAGCGCGTCGTCGCGGGCCAGCGGATCATGCAGGCGGCCAGCGACATCTTTCTCGGCTGGCAGCGCGTCACGGGCCTCGACGGCGTGCAGCGCGACTTCTACCTGCGCCAGCTGCGTGACTGGAAGGGGTCGGCGGTCATCGAGGGTATGCCGCCCAAGACGATGACGCTGTACGCCCAGCTGTGCGGGTGGACGCTGGCCCGCGCGCACGCCCGCTCGGGTGACCGCATCGCGATCGCGGCCTACCTCGGCACCGGGACGGTGTTCGACGAGGCGATCGCCGACTTCGCGAGCGTGTATGCCGACCAGAACGAGCGGGACCACGCGGCGCTCCTCGAGGCGGCCGACACCGGCCGGATCAGGGTGGAGAGGGGCGTCTGACCGCCCGTCGACCCTGAGAGCTCGCTGTGGGCGGCTGATCATCGGGCGCGCCACCGACCGCCCGGTTATGGTAGGTGCCGTGGAGACTCGCGCGCCGGAGGTCCCCGGGCAGTCGCTGAGTCCACGAGCGAGTGTCGACGAGATGCCGGGGTGGGCGCCGCCGACTCCGGCATTGCTCCCGTCGGCCCCCGTCGGCGTGGTCCACCGGCCCCGGATCCACGCCCTGCTCGAGGACGCCGCCCGGTGCCGCGTCTCGATCGTGAGCGCCGGCCCCGGCTGGGGAAAGACGACGTCCGTGGCCGGCTGGGTCGCGTCATCGGACGGCCCGGCCATCGCGACGGCATGGGTCAGCCTCAGGGCCGCGGACAACAACCCGGCGGCGTTCTGGAGGTCGGTCCTCGACGCCGTCGCCTCGACCGGTCTCCTCGGCGCCGACCATCCCCTGGCAGCGGTCACCGTCGCCGGTGGCGTCACCGACGAGGTGCTGCACGGGCTGCACCGCGCACTCCAGGTCCTGCCGAGCCCGCTCCTCCTGGTGCTCGACGACGTCCAGCTCATCGACGACCCGACGGTCATCGCGGTGTTGTCGCAGGTCGCCTCGCAGGAGACACCGTTGCGGCTCATGCTGTTGAGCCGCGCCGACCCGATGCTCCCCGTGCACACCCTGCGACTCAGCGGGGACCTCGCGGAGGTCACGAGCAGTGACCTCGCGTTCGACGTCGACGAGGTGGCCCAGCTCGCCCGGTCCCACGGGCTGCGGCTCACGCCGGCCGAGACCAACCACCTCGCGCGCACGACCGAGGGGTGGCCCGCCGGGCTGCGCCTGGCCTGCCTCCAGCTGTCACGTGACGCGAGAGCGCTCGACGTGACGGCCTTCAGCGGGACCGCGCGGTCGGTGGCCGACTACCTCATGGCCGAGGTGGTCGACCGCTGCGCACCCGACGTCCGCGACTTCCTCCTCCGCACGAGCGTCGTCGAGCACCTGTCGGCGGACCTGGCGGAGGCCATCGTCCCCGAGATGCCGGGTCAGGCGACCCTGGAGTGGCTCGAGGGGCACAACGGGTTCGTCACCGCGCTCGGTGCCGACCGGCGGTGGTTCCGCTACCACATGCTCCTCCGCGACCTGCTCGAGCACCTGCTCCGCCGGGACGACCCCACCGGTCGCGCCGCCGCGCACCGCGCCGCCGCCCTGTGGCTCGCCACGCACGACGACCCGGTGGAGGCCCTCTCCCACGCGGCGCGTGCGGACGACTGGGACCTCTTCGGCACGATCTTCACGTCGGCGGCCGCGCCGTCCGCCGTCGGCTCCAGGCGCGAGGCGCTGCGTCGGGCGCTCGCCGACGTTCCCTTCGACCGTCTGCCGGACACGGTGACCACCCGGCTCCTCGCTGCCGCCCTGGCCCTCACGGCAGGTGAGCTCGACGCCCTGGGACACCACCTGGCAGCACTCGACGCCATGGTCGAGGACAGAGAGGAGATGGCGGACGGTCCCTCGGTGATTACCCCGGACGTCAGGATCCTTCTCGAGATCCTCCGGGCGGTCGTGGCCCGACGCGCCGGCGACGGTGAGGCCGTCCTCCGTGCCGCCACGACCGCACTGACGCTCCTCGACGACTCCGACTTCTTCGCCGCCCGTGCCGGCTACCGCGCGATCATCGTGCACAACCTCGGCATCGGCCACCTGTGGCTCGGCGACACCACCGGCGCGCGCGAGTGGCTCACCGCGCTCACGCGGGTCCCCGAGACCGTCGAGGTGGGGATGGCCCTCCTCGGCGCCCGGGCTCAGCTCTCCTCGTGCGAGCTCCTCGACGGTCACCTGGACCTCGCCCTGGAGCAGGCCGAGCGGACGGTGACCGAGGCCGGGCGACGCGGGTGGTCCTCGCTC